>CANHAH010000076.1 GCA_947458705.1 Opitutia bacterium
CCGGCACTCAGTCTGGTAAACGTGGGCTTCGCCGGTGATCCCTGGGCGCGATCTTTCGCCGTCGCAACTTGCGTTGCGCCTGCGGTGCTAGATTTTGCTTTTGGTTTCATTCGTCAAAGCCCGGGCTCTTTAGGCCCGGGATGGTTTACGTTGAAGCAGAGGATTCGAGCGCGGTGATTTCGGCAGCGCTGAGGTTGGCCCAATCACGCGGTTGCAGAAAAATTTCGTGTAGACGAGCTTCAGCGGTATGCGGCGCGGGCGCGTGAGCGTAGTCCCAGCGTACGAGTGGAGGCAGCGACATCAAAATGGATTCGGTGCGCCCGCCGCTTTGGAGGCCAAAGTGGGTGCCACGGTCCCAGACTAGATTGAATTCAACGTAACGTCCGCGCCGATAGAGTTGCCATTGGCGCTCTACCTCGGACGTTGGCATGAATTTGCGGCGAATGACAATTGGGATATAGGCGGGGATGAAAGCGTCGCCGACTGCTCGAGTTAGGGCGAAACTTTGTTCAAAACCGAGCTCACTGAAATCGTCGTAAAACAAGCCTCCGACACCGCGGGGTTCATTGCGATGTTTGAGAAAAAAATAATCGTCGCAGTTTTTTTTGAAACGACCATGCAACGTCGCCCCGAAAGGGGCTACGGCTTCGCGGGCCGTGCGGTGCCACTCGACTGCGTCGGTGACGTTTCCATAGTACGGCGTGAGATCAAAACCGCCACCGAACCACCATACGGGGGCGAGGTTTTTGTCATGGGCCATGAAGAAGCGGACGTTCGCATGGCTTGTCGGTACGTGGGGATTGCGTGGATGAATCACGAGCGAAACCCCGAGCGCTTCCCATGCGCGGCCGGCCAGTTCGGGACGCAGTGCAGTCGCGGAGGGTGGGAGTTGGTTGCCGTGCACATGTGAAAACGCGACGCCGGCTTTTTCGAAAACCATACCTCCGTCTAGTATGCGGGTCCGGCCGCCGCCGCCATCGGGACGCGTCCACAAATCTTCTCTGAACTGAGCGCTGCCGTCTTCTAAAGCGAGGGCCGCGCAAATACGCTCCTGCAAATCGAGGAGATAGGATTTTACGGCGAGAAGGTCGGGCGGCATGGATTAACTCGTATTTACTACGGTGGAAACGCTGCCGAGTAAACTATTTCGCGGTGATTTTGCTTAAACGAACCCATTAAATCGGGAGGGGGGCTTGACGACTTTGTTATGGTTCACGTTCGACACGCTGGCGCCTCCCGTGCTGGCTGACTAACCCGACATGCAATCACCTGTGCTCACTACCATCGCCATCACCGGATTCACCGTGGCGTTTTTACATGCGGCGATCCCGACCCATTGGTTGCCCTTTGTGCTCGTAGCGCGGGCCCGCAATTGGAGTCGATGGAAGACGCTTGCGGTGACCGTGTTTGCTGGACTTGGGCACGTCGCATTGACGAGTCTACTCGGTTTAGGCATCGCCTGGTTTGGTTTCCAGTTAGATGAACACGCTGGGGCGCTGTTTACGTGGATCGTGGGCGGGTTGTTGATCGCGATCGGTCTATTTTATTTCTGGCAACAATTTCGCGGTGGAGGCGTGCGACATCATCACTTGCTAGGTGGTCAGCATCGCCCAAGCGCGCATTGTGGTCATGGGCATGAACACGAAAACAGTCACTGGGACGTTGAGTTGAAAGAGAGTCCGTTGGCTTCAAGTAAAGCGGGGGATTGGGCGGCAATCAGCGGTCTGTTCGTGATGTTGACGCTTTCCCCGTGCGAAGGATTTTTACCGGTTTACCTTTCGGGGGTGCAATTTGGTTGGCGCGGCTTCTTTGTCCTTAGCGGGATTCTGGCTTTGGCAACCTTACTTGGGATGCTGCTCTTTACATGGCTAACTTTACTTGGACTCGAGCGTTTTGAGATAAAACAATTCGAGCGCTACGAGGCGGCCTTGCTGGGGGCCATCTTTACAGTGCTTGGGGTGCTGATGCTCGTGTTGAAACACGAGCATTGAGAGTCCCTATATTTTATTTTCGCGTCGGCGGCAGTGAAAATTTGATCACTGGCTCGTTGGTTGCGGCTGATTTTTTTTCCGCTGTAGAAAGTGGGGCGGCGCTTAAATTGGGCTCGTTGGTAGTGGCGGCGGTGCTCGCACTGGGTTCGGCAACGAAGGGCGCTGAGCCGGAAGGTATGGCGGTGAAGCCTTTTTCGATCAGATCTGCAGTTTTGAGGTCACGTGAATGACCTTTGTCGATTTCACCGTTTTTACCGAATGAACCCATGATTACGACGATGACGCGTTTGCCGTTGCGCAGCGCCGTCGCGCTGAGGCAATAGCCGGCGCCAACCGTGTAACCGGTTTTTAGTCCGTCAACGCCGTTCACTTTGCCAAGGAGTTTATTGTGATTCTCCATGTGTTGTGGGCCACCAGGACGCGAAGAGCCGAAGTCTTTTTTACGGACGGAAGTGTATGTGAGGACGTCGGTTTTCTGGAGCAGATAGGTGCACAAGAGAGCGAAATCACGTGGCGTGGACAGGTCCCCGTCGGCGATACGACGACTGGAGGGTGGAAGACCGTGCGGGGAGCGAAATGTGGTCTGTTTCATGCCGAGCGCGCGGGCTTTGGCGTTCATCAATTCGACGAACCCAGCGACCGAGCCGGCCGAGGAACGGGCGAGGGCGTGCGCGGCATCGTTAGCTGACTGAATCATCATCGCGTAGATTAATTCTTCGACAGAGAAGACTTCTTTTTCTTTTAGAAAAACTTGGGTGCCGCCCATTTTGGCGTCGGAGCCGTCAACGGTTACAGGAGTGCTAAGCGTTATGGTTTTGTCGGCCAATTTGTCGAAGAGTACGGCGAACGTCATGAGCTTGGTCATGCTCGCGGGCGGGGTGACTATGTCGGGATTATTTTCAAAAAGTGTTTTTCCGGTGGCTGCATCGATGACGATGGCGCCCTTGTATGAGCCTAAGTCACTGGCTTCAGGCCGAGTCGGTTTGGCGCGGGTGGCCCCAGAGAGCTGCGCAATTAAGGCGATAGTAATAAAGGCGAGACGCGGGAAAATCATGGTGTTAGCGAGAAAGATTATGCGGGTTGGGCGAGAGAAAAAGGTGGAACGCAAAATGAGATTAAGTGAGCGGTTCGCCCCCATGTACTTTATCGGCTTCGCGGTTCCAGCGGTAAATGAGTGGGCCTTTGGCGCGGTCGAGTTGTTTGTAAAGTGCGGGGTCCGAACGTTTGAGGAGTTCGAGTTCATTAAGACCGTTTGCGTCACAATTAAGGAAACGGGCGTAGGGCTTGAAGTGTTCCGGGCGACCGATGATGCGCGAGAGTTGCTCCGGTGTGGGCGGCGCTGAGATGCGATCTAGTGCGAGGAAGGCGTACGGGAGGCTGCGCAGGTCTATGCCTGCGCGTTGGCCAAATTTTACCCAATCGGGATTGGCAAAAATTTCGGATGGCGGGGGCGCGAAGAAATGGCACCAATCTCGATTGTGTTCCGGCAGAAACATTCCGCAGGCGCCTTTGTGCGTGCACGGTGCGATTACGTTGAACGAGCTGTTGAGGGTTTCGCGGATGCTGCCGAGTCGGCGGCTGACTTCGTGGGTGCCAGGTTCGACCCAGAGTACAGCTGAGGCGCGCGCGATCAATCCATCGAGTTGGGCGCGGGCTGAGGGATTGAGTTCGTTGAGGACATGGCTGATGATGAGTAGTCCAATGGGAGCTAGGCCATGTAGTATGTCGGAAGGTGCTGGCGCGACGTTGAGCTGCGAAAATTCGGCCTTAGCTGCGGCGGTTGCAAAATCAACGGCGAGCGGTGAGTGGTCCCAGACGTGCAGTTGGGTGAAATGATCGCTGCCACCGAAGGCGGCGAGCACGCGCCGAGCGGCCACACCGCTGCCGCAACCCCAGTCGAGCACAGTACGTGCGGATGGGCGCCAACTACGCACGCGAAGTTCGTCGAGGACAGCATCCCATTTCCAGCCGATACGAGCCCCGTAGGTAAAATCGTAGCTGGCTAGATCGGACGAGCTCTGCCAATAAGGGCCAGCGGCGGCGGAGCCGGAGAGAAATCCTGTGCGCAGGCGGTCAAGGGCGTTCCAGTCGAGTTGGGACCAAGTCATGAAATGAAGATGGCCGTCACCAGCGGCGCTGGAAGTTTGATGGTTGGCCTGCGACAAGAATGACACGCCTTGGTTGGGTTTCACCTCGGGAGATGATTTCGATTTCGAGTGTCGCTCCGGGGCGGCGATCTATGAGCAGTTTGCCCAGTTCGCTCTGGCGACTAATTGTGCCTTTAAAGGTCGTGATTGCGCGACTATCCAGGGATAAGATTTCATCGCCTTCTTTGACGCCCGCCAGCTCAGTGCTTGAATTCGGCGGGACTTCGGTGACGAAGAGGCGGGCGACGTCGTTGCTATTTGGATTACGCGCTAAACGTAGGCTGATCGGGAAGCTGGTAATTGCGTCTTCATGGACGCGAAAGGGTTGGAGTGCGAATGCGCCGGCTGGAGCCGGTTTGGCTTTTTTTAGTGCTGGGAACGGGGAAGGAGTGGTCGAGTTAGGTGGAGAGACTTCGAGAAAAGCCCAAAAATCTCGATCGTCGGCGTAGACAAAAAGTGAGCAACGGATTTTTGATCCATCGCTCACGCAATCGAAGTTTTGGGTTAAGCCTTCATGATCAAAGTGATTTGCGGTGTTTGCGGTGAGGCCACTAATGGGTAATACAATGATTTCTCCGCGGATGAGTTCGGCAAATTCCGCGAGGGTGCGAGTTATGCCGAGTGGCGTGGTGTAGTTGAAAACAAGCAGACGTACGGGGCCATTTTGCGGCGCAATGCGGGCTACTAGGCGAATACCTTGGTTGAGCTCGCGTTCGCTCGGGGCGAGTCGCCAGATTCCTTGTGGGTCCTCAAGTGTGAAGGGCAGCAAAGTCGTTTGAGCGACGAGCGAGCCGTGGAGTAGCCCTAGAAAAACAATCCAAAGCGAGAGACGAAACGGCGACATGACAGACTGAAAATCAGAGCTGGAAATCAAGTTGTGTGGCGAGACGTTGGTGACGTATGCCGTAGAAAGCGGTAAAAGCGCGGATACGTACGGCGCGGTCATCGTCGGGTTTACCGCGAGTTGCGGTGCGTTGGGCAACGATTAGTAGGTTTTTCGCGGTGTGTTCGGTGGAGATGAATTCGAAGACTTTGGTTTTGTATCCGGCCCATTCTAGGAGTTGGGCGCGGAGGGCATCGGTTACGAATTCAGCTTGGCGTTCTTGGAAGATGCCGTGGCGCAGGGCATCGGCGAGGACCCCAGGTGCAGTGAGTTGGGCGCGAATTTCCTTTTGGCAACAGGGAGAAACTACAAGTAGGCGGGCGCCGGCTGATATGCCTTGGGCGAGGGCGTCGTCGGTTGCTGTATCGCAAGCGTGGAGGGCGATGAGAACGTCGCAGGCGGCGACAGGGGTTTCATTGATTGCGCCGGGAATAAACGTGAGGTGATCGCTGAGATCGTGGCCGGCGGCGGCTCGGTTGCAGAATTCAACGAGCTCGGAGCGTGTCTCGATCCCGGTGACGTGGGCGCGCGGAGCCAGGAGTGAGGCTAAGGCAAAGGTGAGGTAGCCTTTGCCGGAGCCCATATCGATGATGCGAATGGGTTTGTCCGGCGTCGTTTTAATTTCCGCTGGGAAGTTTTCGGCTAAAAGATGAGAGAGGAGTTCTGAAAATTTTTGAATCTGGCGGAATTTATCCGCCATGCCTTCGCGAGGTTGACCGCGCTCATTAGTTACGCCTAAGGAGCGCAGCCATGGGGCGGCTGCGGAGATAGGGTGGTACTTAGGCTGATCGTGTGCGCCCGCAGGCTTTATGCTGGTCGAAGCTGAGGCCGGTGAGGTGATGGTTTTTACGTGCAGGCGTGCCGTGTAATCCGGACGGGTCTCCAGTTGCACCGTCGAGGTGGTGGTAAACAAATGACCATCCAAAAACGTGGGGCCCAGTAGAGACTCGATTTGGGCGAGGGCTTCGGCTGTGGGGAAGTTTTTCGTCACGTCGCGGGTGTCGTGGCGCCAGACGAAGGTGAGGTGCGGTCCGCTTTTCAAAATGATGGGGCGGACGAAGACGTTTTGCAGCGTGGGGTCAGTGGCGGGTTTGCGCGGTTTTCCTAGTGTGAGTTTTTCGAAGGTGCCGCGAGTGATATTTTCGGCGATGAGCTCGATAAATCGTGCTCGAGAGGCTGGCGTGGTTGGCGGCATGAACATCCACGATGGACTAAGAATCAAGTTTGGCGAGGGCGTCAGCGGCTCGTTTGAGCTTGGGATCTAATTGCAGTGCGGTGGTAAAAGCGGCGCGCGCGGCGATCTTGTCGTTGAGTTTGAGATGCAGGGTGCCGATGCGAAAATGAATAAGAGGGTGGGCGACTTGTCCAAAGGGTACTTCCAGTTTGAGGCAGCGTTGGAGAGCGGTCAGTCCGCGGTCAAGTTTGGCTCCGCTAGCGATGCTTAGACGTCCGAGTTCGGCTAGCGCGGGATA
The DNA here is from genome assembly GCA_947458705.1 of Opitutia bacterium. Taxonomy (GTDB): domain Bacteria; phylum Verrucomicrobiota; class Verrucomicrobiia; order Opitutales; family Opitutaceae; genus Tous-C4FEB. The sequence continues at coordinate 6,494 of CANHAH010000076.1, forward strand.
AAAATCGGGGTTTTGTTCGAGCGATTTTTCGCAAAGGACCATAGCTTCGTCGTATTTTTTTTCAGTGGTTTTGATCAATACGTGAGCGAATAGTCCTCTAGTTGGATTGCGTTGGGCGATGGCTTCGGCTTGTTCTTTCGCTTTAGTGCGACTGCCGATGGGCCAGGGGGCGCTTGCATAAAATTGAAGTAGTGCTTCGCGGGCATCGAGGTTGTTAGGCTCGAGTTCGATGGCGCGTATAATCGCATCGCGTCCACGAGTGGCGTCGGAGACGGAGCGCGTTTTGCCCGCCGCTTGCAAGGAGGCGATCCCGAATAAAGTAAGATAGCTGGCGTTTTTGGGATCGAGTTCAGCGGCTTTCGCAAGCCAGGGTAATGCGTCTTCAATTGCGCGATCGTCGGCGCGTTGGCGCAAAGTCATGCCGAGGTAATGAGAGGCAGCGGCGTTACTTGGCTCTTGTGCGATGATTTTCTCAAAGGCGAGGCGGGCCTCAGGATAGCGTTTAAGTTTGTAGTGCTCGAGCGCGTCTTCGAACGCACCAGCGACGGCGCGAATCGGCGATAATATCAAAAGGAGTGTGACTAGACCGACACGGAGGTAAAGGTGCATCGCTGCAAGGCATGTGCGCGTAAAATAATTTTTCAAGCGCGTGATGCGATGCGGTATTTATTCGTAACGCAGGGCGTCGATTGGATCGAGTTGCGCGGCTTTGCGGGCGGGGTAGAAGCCGAAGAACATGCCAACGGCGGCGCTGAAGACGAAAGCGATCACGACTGAGGCGGTGGAAACAAGCACTGGCCAGCCGTTGAGGTGTGATACGAGTTGGGACGAGCCAATTCCTAGAAGAATACCGATCACGCCACCTAAAGAACTTAGAATGGTGGCCTCGATGAGGAATTGCATGAGTACATCGCTGCCGTGGGCGCCGATGGCGAGACGAATGCCGATCTCACGGGTTCGTTCGGTCACGGAGACCAGCATAATATTCATGATGCCGATGCCGCCCACTAAAAGGGAAACGCTGGCGATTGCAGCGAGGAGAAGTGTCATGGTCTGAGTCGTGGCGGTGGCAGTCTGCGCGAGCTCGACTTGATTTCGTACGGTGAAGTCGGGTTCGCGGCCTTTACGGCGTTGAGTGAGGACTTCGGTGATGTCTTTCTGGACCTTGTCGATGACATCGGCGCTGGCGGCTTGGATGAGAATGGAGCTGATGTTGGTACGTCTAGAGAGACGTTTCATGTGGCTGGTGTACGGCACTAGCACGGCGTCGTCCTGGTCTTGGCCGAAGAGGTTAAAGCCTTTGGAATCGAGCACGCCTAAGATTTTGAAGGGAATGTTGCGAATGCGCAGGGTCTGGCCGACCGGATCGCCGTTGGCGAAGAGTTGATCGGCAACGGTTTTGCCGATGACGCAGACTTTGGCTACAGAGCGGACGTCTTGATCTGAGAACATCGCGCCACTGGCGATTTTCCAGGAGCGGATGTCGGGGTAGTCGGGTGATTCGCCATTGACGGAAGTATTCCAATTAAGGCCGTTCGCTAAAACTTGGTTACGATCGCGGACTTCTGGGCTGACGCCGACGATGCCGGTGACCTCGCGTTCGATGGCTTCGGCGTCTTCGATGGTGAGCGTGGGTGCGCTGCCCCAGCCGCCGCGCATGCCGCCGGAACTCATGCTGCCGGAGAATACGGTGATGACATTTTGGCCTAGGCTGGCGACTTGGGCTTCGACCTGGGCCTTGGCTCCGTTGCCGATGCTGACCATTGCGATTACAGCCCCGACACCGATGATGATGCCAAGTGCTGTTAGGATGGAGCGCATGGTATTGCGCAGGAGAGCGCGGAGAGCGACTTTGATGATGGAGCCGAAGCGCATGTTAAAAAAAGGTAGGGGCGATCTAGAGAGGCGCGTTCGGTTTAGGATTTCGCGCCTGTTAGTTTTGCTGCAGCTTCAGCGGAGCTGAGTTTTTCTAGCTCCGTAGCTGCAAAGGAGCGATTGGATACGGATTCGTCGCGTACCAAGACGCCGTCGCGAAGGATGAGGTTGCGTTTGCAGAAATGAGCGATGTCGAGCTCGTGCGTGACCATGACGATGGTTATACCCTCGTCGTTAAGTTTCTGAAACACGCCCATGACCTCGGCAGAGGTGCGGGTGTCGAGGTTGCCAGTGGGTTCATCAGCAAGGAGGACCTGTGGTTCGTTAACGAGGGCACGGGCGATGGCGACGCGTTGTTGCTGGCCGCCGGAGAGTTGGCTAGGGAAGTGATCGAAGCGTTGGGAGAGGCCGACGATATCGAGGCAATGCATGGCTCGTTCGCGGATTTGTTTGGTGGTAAATTTACGTGCCCCATAAAGCATGGGGAGCTCGACGTTCTCAAGGGCGGTGGTACGGGCGAGGAGGTTGAAGCCCTGGAAAACGAAACCTAGCTTCTGGTTGCGGATGTCGGCGAGGGCGTTGCGGTCGAGTTGGGAGACATCGATGCCGTCAAGTAGGTAGCGACCGCGCGTTGGGCGATCGAGGCAACCGAGCAAATTCATTAATGTGGATTTGCCAGAGCCGCTGGCGCCCATAAGAGCCACGAAATCGCCTCGTTCGATCTCGAGCGTCACACCGCGCACAGCGTGCACAGGGACTTCACCTGATTCGTAAATTTTATGAATCTCCTCAATCTTTACAACGGGCGGCATAGGCGGAAGGACTGGGCTTTTAGAGAGTGAGGAGGAGGATTTTAACGACCGCGGCCGCCGCTGCTGCTGCCACCGCCGAAGCTGCGATTGCCGGTTAGGGCGCTCGGGGCGCCAGCTTGCGGCGCGGCTGCGGCCGTAACGCCTGGAATCGATACGCTGGTGATTAAGATATCTCCTTCGCTCACACCGTCGATGATCTCGGTAGAGATGCCATCTGAGATGCCGAGTTTGACTTGAACGGCTTCAGGTTTTTGCGTCTTGGGATCGGTGCCGACGAGTTTGTACAGTGTACGCGTGACGGGTGCGTTAGATGCGGGTGTGTTGGCGCTGCGGTTACCGCCACCGCCGCGGCCACCGCCGCCCATGCGACTGAAGTCGAGGTCGAGCCCGCGTTCTTTAGCTAAGGCTTCCATCTTGGCGATTACGTCGGCCGATGGGGGCCCCCCGGCCCCGAATGAAAATCCAACTTCACGCATGATCTCCCGCATGGCGGTGCGTCGTTGTTCGTCTGTGAGGGGTTTGGGTGTTTCTGCTTTTGCAGTGCTTCCCTGAGAGCTTTTTCCATCTGCGTTTTTACCAGCAGTGGCAACGGGTGCTGGAGGCGGGAGTAAGTTTTCGGGGATGCGAACGCGGAGCGCACTATTGCTAACTCTGAGAGCACCAGTGCGCTGGGCGATAATGATGGAAACGTTGGCGGTCATGCCCGGTTTGAGTTTCAGGTCTTCGTTGCGGACGTCTATGATGGTCTCGTACGTGACGACGTTGGACTGCGTCTTGGGCGCGTTGCGGATCTGGGAAATGCGTCCGCGGAATTGGCGACTAGGGTAGGCATCCACGGTGAAGTTGACGTTTTGCTTATCTTCGATGTTGCCGATATCGGCTTCTGCGACGGCAGCGCTGATTTGCATCTGGGAAAGATCGTTAGCGATCGTGAATAGGGTTGGGGCGCTGGTGCTGGCGGAGACGGTCTTGCCGACGAGGGCGATCCGATCGATTACGATGCCGTCAATGGGCGAGTAGATGGTGCAGCGGGCTAGGTCGACTTTGGCTGTGTCCACCGCTGCTTGTTGGATGAGCATTTGGGCTTGGGATTGTGCGAGTTGGGCCTCGGCTTGATCAAGCTCGGCTTGCGAGACTAGATTTTGGTTACGCAGGCCACGAGTACGCTCGGTGTTGAGTCGGATAAGATTGAAATTTGCAGTGGTGTTCGCAAGTTGGGCCTTGGCGGAACTGAGGCGCGACTCATAGGTGGCTGGATCGAGTTTGGCTAGAACCTGGCCTTTTTTAACGGGAGAGTTATAATCCACATTGATTTCTACTATGAGCCCGGAGATCTGGGAAGAAACGTCCACGCTAGTGACCGCTTCTAGGCCACCAGTGGCTGTGACTACTTGTAGGACATCACCGCGAGAAACTTTGGTGCTGTTAAATTCAGGGGGCTTTTCCCCGCTGCTGCGGAAATAGAACCATGAGCCGGTGCTAATGGCGGCAATAACTGTGAGGGTAATGATGAGACCGCTGGTGCTGCGAGCTTTGGACATACGTGGAAGGGGGGCTTGAGGTAAAATGAGAGAGAAGGGTTTGTGGCCGAGAGTGAACTGAAATATATCAAGCCCAGTCGATCGATGGGCCTCTTGCAAATGACGTAACGTTCACGGAAAGGTAACGCGGAAATATTTACCGTGTTGGGCTCGTCTAGGCCTTATCAGAATAGGGCAGGAGTTTGGTTTTAAAGTTCCGGAGCCAACAGGGGTCTTTTTGGGAGTTTACCGTGAAAACAGTGGGGGCAAGTTTTGTCGGCGACGTAGTGTGGGTGTTGTTGTTCGGCAGGTGTTAGTGGCATCTGACAATTGAAGCACATGACCGTTTTCGTCTCTTTTAATTGTGGGTCAACGCCGACTCGCCGATCAAAAACGAAACATTCCCCGCTGTAATGGGCGCCGCCGCACTCTTCAAAGTACTTCAATATGCCGCCATCGAGTTGATGCACGTTGGTGAATCCTTCTCGTTCCATGTATGGACCGGCTTTTTCGCAGCGAATACCACCGGTGCAAAACATTACGATCGGTTGATGTTTTAAAGCCTCGGGTAGGCGGGCAACCGCCGCAGGAAAATCCCGAAAATGGTCGATGCCGGCGGCACGAGCACCGTTAAATGTGCCCATGCGCACTTCGTAATCGTTGCGTGTGTCGAGCAAAGTCACAGGTCGGCCCTCATCGAGCCATTGTTTGAGTGTGCGGGCGGGTAGTTTTGGGGTCGGACGTCCTGCGGGATCCAGGCCCTCAATACCAAATGCGATGATTTCTTTTTTAATCTTTACCAGCATTCGATTGAACGGCTGCTCCTGGCTCAAACTTTCTTTCGGCGTAAGATCACCTAGACCAGGAACTGCGCGGAGGGCGACAAGCAGTATATCGATCTGCGTTCGAGTACCCGCGACGAACAGGTTGATTCCCTCTGTGCTTAATAAAATCGTTCCGCGTAGGCATTGGCCCTTGGTGAGTTGAAGCAGCCGGGCTCGGAGTTCGGGTAGGCCGCTTAAGGGCGCAAATTTATAGACAGAAATATTAATGTATTCAGGCATCGCGTGATGAAAAGAAACGTTAACCTAAACTATGCTGAAACCACAGGTAAAATTTTCGTAATGTTCGGCGTGGCTTCTGTCGCTATTCCTGCCACGGTCCTAACTAGACGCATGAAACCGCAAATCATTCTGGCCGAAGCGCACACGCGCGAAGGTGCCCGCCTTACCCTGCATTCACACGACGGACGCTATAGTATCCGCGTTAACGGGAAGGAACTCATGAACTCTGCCGCCACGGCTTCGGAGGTCGCGTTAGGCGAACTCGCCACAGCGGAAATTGCGCGCTCGGCCCCGGCTCGAATTCTCATCGGCGGTCTGGGCCTAGGTTACACCTTGCAAGGCGTCTTGGCCAAAGTCGGTGCGCACGCCACGGTGCATGTCGCCGAATTGGTTACTGCAGTCATTGATTGGAATCGCACGCATATGAGCGGACTCAACGGCGCCTTGCTCAACGATCCGCGAGTGAAAATTCTTAATGAAGATGTGCGCTCGATAATCGCGCGCTCCGCGAGCCAGCCGTATGATGCTATCTTGCTCGATATCGACAACGGCCCCTCCGCCATGGTCCAGTCAAGCAATGCAAAGGTCTACGATCTTCGCGGTATCGCGCGTATCGGACAGGCGCTTAAACCCGGCGGACGAGTCGCCATCTGGTCGTCCGGCGCGGACAAGGCGTTTGAAAGCCGTCTTTCCCATAGTGGATTCGACGTGAAGCCCACTCCGGTCAAAAAACACGCGACCGCCAAGAGCACGACGTACATGATTTACGTCGCGGATAAAAAGATCCTTGCGGCAAAACCTGAGGTTGAAACCGCCGCTGCTACGGCATCCTAAATTTAACGTCTGCTCGGGACGCGTCAGAACTTAGGCCAGTGCGATTTGCGTTTGAAAACTTAAGCTAGGTGCGGGCGTAAACGTGCGATCAGTGCGGCGTAATCCGTCGCCTCAAGAAGTTGTTTTGGCTCGGGCATCATGGCGAACGGCGCACCCCAACTCGGACCATCAACGTATTTCGGCACAAGATGCATGTGCAGATGCGGCAGTTTATCGGAATAGGCGCCATAGTTGATTTTAGCTGGATTGAAAGCGGCTTTCATTGCCTTGGCGGCGCGGGCGACGTCTTGAGTGAAGAGTGTGAGTTCAGCCGGCGGTAACTCGAAGAGCTCATTGACGTGCGCGTGGTAGGCGACGACGCAACGGCCGCGATACGTTTGCTCCTTAAATAGATAAAGCGTGGAGACCTGCATTGGCCCGATCTCGATCATGAGATCTTGGAGGCGTTGATCTTTGCGGCAATAGAGACAGTCGGGGAGTTCGGTCATGGGTAAAATATAGCAGGGGCTTATGAGTTTTTATTTTTTGCTCCGGTGCAAGGGCTAGTTACGGATCGACGAATGCCGCGGCCCGAGTTTGGGTTAATAACCCTATGACGAAAAAAATGTTTTTTTGGTTACTCTTGGTTGTTGAAACATTGGCCGTCGAGCCCCGTTCCCCGAGTTCTTCGGCGCCGGTCAATCCGGCAACGTACCTCGCGGAGTTAGCCGCGGTGAGTCGCGTTGACTGGCCAAAAAATCGTGCGGTCATGATCGTGTGTCACGGCCATAGCGTGCCCGCCGGCTATTTTAATACCCCGGTTGTTAACTCGCTCGGTTCTTATCCTCACCAACTTCGCGTCGGACTAGCAGGAAAATATCCGCACGCGGTTATCAATGTCGTTGTGACAGCCATCGGTGGTGAAGATTCAGAAAAAGGGCTGCTGCGTTTTGAACGCGATGTGATGAGTCTGCGTCCTGATGTCGTCACGATCGATTACGGCCTCAACGACCGCGGAATGGGCCTGGAGCGGGCGGCTCGCGCGTGGCGGGCGATGATCGAGCGCACCAAAATCAGCGGCGCTAAAGTCATCTTGCTCACACCCACTCCAGACACGGCCGCAAAATGGGCTGATCCCGCTGATAAACTGGCTTTGCACGCTGAGCAAATTCGCGGGCTCGCGCGGGAATACGAGGTCGCGCTGGTAGATAGTTACGCCGTGTTTCAGCGGCACGCGGCGGCCGGCGGAGTAACCGAGACGCTGATGTCGCAGCGCAATCATCCCAACGAAAAAGGCCATGCCTTGGTGAGTGCTGGGTTGCTGGCGTGGTTTCCCTGATTCGCAGTTGGTTGATTAACCGCCGGCACGCACGAGCAGGGCTTTAATTTGATCGTGATCGGTGAGTGAGGTTTTGGCGACGAAGCCTCGCGCGTGCGCGAAATGCACACCTGGGGCTTCCGCGATGCGCGTGAAATCAAGCATCGGATTGTCTTGAAACCGTGATAACCCGTAGCCGGTGCTCCGGCGATCTGGAGCGACAGTGCCTACGACCTTGCCAGTGAGTTTATGGGCCTCGATGTAGCGTTCGATTCCCAGCGTAGGATCGTCGGGTAGCGGATCGGTACGTGGCAGAAATAG
>CANHAH010000077.1 GCA_947458705.1 Opitutia bacterium
CCGCGAGCTTCGCGACGCGGGCCAGCCGTTTTTTCAACTGCTCGTGAAACGCTTTTTCCACGCCGCTCATCCGGCGCCCGAGCCCGACCAATTCCGCCGGCCCGCCAAACACGCACGGCCACGCCGCCTCGACGCGTTCGCCGCGCAGGCTAGTCAGGAAAAATTCCACGATCTGATTCGCCAGCGCGTTGACCGACTCGCCTTTAAACTCAACCGCACCACGCATCGTCACGTGCGGAAACGCCAGCCCCGCCACTGCCGCCCGATCCGGCGCCACGGCCCAACCCGGCCCGGACTCGGCCACGGCGAGCCCCGCGTCCGTTAGTTCACGCACGAGCACTGATTCAAAACCGGCCTGACACGTCTGTAACATACCCGCCAACGTGCCCGCCGCCCCACCCTCGCCGCGAGCCAAAACGGAAATTCAAAAAAAACAGCCCCGTGCCCTTAGGAACCCACGCGCGTCGCCGACGACTCCTCGGCATCGGGCAATTCATACATCCGCAGCGGTGTCGGCGGCGGGGCCGCCTCACGCGGGAGGTCGCGATTGCGCGGCAGCGTTTCCCAGCGCAGTACGTAGCGGCGGCCTTCGTAGCGCGAGACGAGCGAGTGGACTTCGAGGCCGGGATAAGCGGATGCGACGCGCTGTAAACTCGCGGGTAACGCCGGCGGCAACGGCGGTTCTTCAGAGACTCGCTCCAGTGTATCCGCCCGCACGCGCCATTGCCCCGCACCCGCGCCGGCGTGCGTCGTGCTGAAATCCACGGCAAAAATTCCGTCTGCCCCAAGGCGCGGCGCACCGAGCGTAACTTCGGCGGGAATCGAGCCACCACCGGAAAACGCCCATTTAAATTTCCACGCGCTCAACGCCTGCACCGGCCAACCGGCGGATGCAGTTTTGGCGTTGCTCGCCGGCCGCGCAATATAAGCCTGCGAATGGCCGGCGGCGTCGTAGCGGTGGTAAACAACGACCGGTTTTTGCGCAGCGTCGAAACCGAGATTGAAGGTCATGTTGATCAAGCCTTCGTGCGGTTTGGCCGCATCGATGATTTCAGCACGCGTGATCGTGATGGGCAACGCGATGGGTTCACCGCGGCTGTTTTCCCAGTGGAGAAAATCGCGGCTGCGTGCGTATGAAAGCGTGTTGTTAGTCGCACAGTCGGGCGTGTCGCGCCACATCCAAACAAGGTGGAAACGTCCATCAGGCCCAAGCACAGGATCGAGCGCATAGGCGTTGCGTTGGCCTTCGCCTTCCAAGACGGGCTGATCCAACACACGCCGCCAGACTCGGGACGCTGGATCGTAAATGTTGTAGAGATCGCTGCCATTGCCGCTGGCACCGTCGCGATAACGAAAGAGAAGATCACCCTCGGCGTTTTTGAAAAAAACGGGATACGTACACCGCGTCTCGCGTTCGCCGGTCATGCGATCGAGGCGCTCGAGCGTCGTGATATCGAGGGGCTTTTTTGTGCGGTAATAAACAAGCGGATCCACGTGCATGTTGCCCGAGAGATGCAGACAACCGTCGCGATCAACGGCGAGGCGCAGGAAATTGTGGCTATCCCAACCGGTGACGTTAGAGGGACGATGGCGTACATCGTTCCACACGCCTTCAGGATGCACCGTGGTCCATTGTGCACTCGGGAGCACGCGCGCGGCGACGGTGAGGCGACGCTGGCCGTCGTAGTAGGCGACGAACTGACGGCCCGCGTGTGTGAGCAACGCAAAACTGACCGGACTACCCGACCACACGGAACCGACGGGAATACCGACCGGCATCGCTTCAGCGGCAAAAACGCGGCCAAACAGCGCGAGCGCGAGAATGGCCGCGCGCGCGTTCACAGGCGATGGAGGTGGAAACCGCCGTCAACGTCGAAGGTCGCACCCGTCGAAAACGGAAAACGATCTTCCGCGATCGCGCGTACCGCGCGGCCGATGTCCTCAGGCTTGCCCCAGCGGCGGATTGGCGTGATGCCGCGCTCGTCCTGGATGATGAGCTTGTCGTATTTTTCTTTCACCCCGCCGGTCATGTCGGTGGCGATCACGCCGGGACGGATTTCGTAGACGTTGATGCCGTCGTTGGCGAGGCGGTCGGCAAAAAGTTTTGTCATCATCGCGAGGCCTGCTTTGACCATGCAATAATCGCCGCGGTTGATCGACGCGGTATAGACGGAGATCGACGTGATGTTGACGATACGGCCGCGGAAACCTTCAGCGTCGGGCGCCTGCTTGAGCATCTGCTTAGCGACGAGTTGCGTGAGGAAATACGGACCTTTGAGGTTGATCGCAAAGAGCCGGTCGAAGCTTTCTTCGCCCGCATCGAGGACATCAGCGCGGACTTTAGGGGCGACGCCGGCGTTGTTCACAAGGAGATCAATGCGGCCAAATTTCGCGACGGTCTCGGCAACGAGGCGCTCGCGATCCGCGGCGACGGCGACGTCTCCTTGCACGATAAAACCGTCACCGCCAGCGGCTTTGACGAGCGCAAGGGCCTCGGCGGCGGCTTCGGCGTTACCGGCGTAATTGATGGCCACGCGGGTACCCGCGTGGGCGAGTTCGATGGCGATACCGCGGCCGATGCCGCGCGATGCGCCAGTGACGAGAGCTGTTTTCGGGGTCATGCGGATGCGAGCGAAGCCATGGCCCCGAAGGTGGCAAGCCCGCAGGCCTGCCATGCGAAGCGTGTACTACCAGATTCCGAGATTCACCGTGAGGACTTCGGCGGCCGTTGTCGAAGCGTTGGTGATTTCCAGGACATTGGCGCCGGCCCGCAGCAGGGCGGGATCGAAACGATAAGTGCGGCTGGCCTCGGGCGCGGGCCGACGACCCGGCAGATCGCCGGGACCGTAGAACTCGACGAACAGCTCGGGGCTTTTTTGTAGCGGCAGCCATTCTAGCGGCTGGCCATTGAGTTTAACGGCGAGGTCTTTCACAGCGTGCGGCACGCCAGTCACAAGAATCCGAGCGCGCGCTACGGGCATCGCCGCGACGGGCAATGGCAAAGGAAAGGTCGCCGTGGCGCCGGCCGGAAGTTTGGCCGGCAATAATCCAGGTAGCTCATACGCCCGCCGAAAACGAACCGTGGGGACAGAATATAGCAGCGGTTTGCGCGCGGCCATCGCAGGGGATTCCAGGCCGAGCAGCCAATCGTAGGGCACAGCGCCGATTTTTTCGATCCAGCACGGGAAGTTGAAAATATTAATCCCGTCAGCACCGGAATCGTAGAGCCCGGAGACGGCCGCGCGGAGCGATTCAGGGCTGTGGCGTTGGGCGCCGTGCTCGAGATCAAACCCCCCGTAAATCGGGACTGCCTTTTGGCCGAGAGCCGTACGCATCTCGGCGAGCGGTTGAAAAAAATCGGTGTTCAGAAAATGTGACGTTGATATCGCATCAACAAGGCCGCGCTGCGTCCAAGTGACCACATCAAGCCCGAGCTCGCGGCAGCCGGCGACCGACGTTGGCACGCGAACGATCAATTGACGTTTTTTTACTAAGCACAGCGCGCGCACGTCGGCGACGAAACCGGTGATATGATCACGTTTCGCCCAAACCTCATCACGTGTGCCTGAGAGGTGACGCGGGAAACGCATCCAATCGAGTTGCACGCCGTCAAATTCATATTTTTCCAACAGCTCGGCGATGATCGCCAACATGAACTTACGAACCTCGGGCCGGCTGTAATCGAGGCACCAGTTGCGCCAATCAAGATCACCGCGCGCTACGGCCGCCGGGTCGACAATGACGTCGGGGTGTTCGCGGCGCACGCGCGGCAAGTTCCACTCGTTGGCCGCGGTGGGCTCGTGCACGTCGTTGGTGCGGATGGTGATAAACGTCTCTTTACCCGCCGCTTTTAGACGTTGAAGAAAATAGCCAAATGGATCGCGGCCTTGCGCGTGCTCGAGGGCGAGTTGCGTGCAACGCGGATCGGTCTCGCCGACTTGGGTCGGATAATAATAACGCCCCGCACCCGGACAGAGCAGGTAAGTCGTGATATTGGGCGGGCACGACGCGACAACCTCGTCGATGTCGCGTTTGAAATCCGGCGAGAGCGTGCTGAAGGTGCTGTTACCGTCGTTGTCGAGCAACAGGCGCTTGGCGGGCGTGGCCGCGTGGGCAAACTGCAGCGCGAATGCACCGAGCAAACAGACAACGTGGAGAAAATAAGAGCGTCGGACGGAGTTCATAGGGGTTGCGTTTGAGTACCGACGAAGGAGCCGAGCGCAAGCCGTTCCGTGATTTTTATCGGCGTCACTGTCCGCCCGCTTCGCGCCGTTTGGTGCGGCGCGGCGCAGGAAGGGTGCGTTGAAGTTCGGTAAGGTCTTTATCGCTCAAAGGCTCATCACGGGTCGCAACCGAGGCGCGGGCAGCGGCGAGGGTCTTAGGACTCACGGGCGCAGCGGTATGGCCCCAAGAGCGACGAACGTAAGTGAGCACGCCGGCGAGAGTCTCATCGTCGAAGGCGCGCATCGGCGGCATGATCATGTTTTGTTGAGCCTTACCAAGCAGAACGATGCGGGCGAGGATGCGTTCATCGCCGAGCGCCCAAGCAGAATTCACCAGCGGCGGCGCGAGGCCGGCGAGACCGAGGCCAGTCGGTTGGTGGCACGCGGCGCATACGGTGGCGAATTGCACGCGACCTTTTTCAAACAACGCTTCTTCGGCGGGCGTGAGCGCGACGGCGACGGCGGTGGTTTGTCCGGGTTTCCCAGGCCAGGTGAGCGAAGCGAGCAGCTTGGTGGCACGCGCGGCGTCGGCAGCGTCTTTCTGCGCGGCCAAGGCCAGAAGCGCTTTCGGCTCGATCGGTAGGCGACCGGGCAACACGCGGCCATCGGGCGCGACCGGGAGAAATTGCTCCACGCCGGCCAGAAGCGCACCACGCGCCCAAGCCGGCGTCGCAGGATCAACAAGTAGCGACAAGATCCGCTCGATGCGGAGCGCAGCGCCGGAGCTCAACACCGCGGAGGTGGCGAGCGCGACGGTGTTTGCTGGCGGCTTTGCGGCGATGACGTCCTCCGCGACTAGGCCGGCAACGAAGGTTTCTTCGCGACCGCCGAGTCCGGAAAGTACGGCGTCCAGCAAGTAGGGTTGCGCGGGCTGAGCACGGACAAGGCCGCGGAGCGTAGCATCGGCATCAGGCGTCCGCAGTTCGCCGAGCGTGAGAGCGACTTGTAGCCGAACAGCAGCGTCGGGCGATTGAGCCAGCGCGTTCAGGCGATTGAGGAGTTTGGCGGGCGGCGCAGGTTTAAAGAAATTTTCCGAGACGCGCACGGCGGCAGCGAGCACGCGGGCATCAACATCATCAAGGGCATGTTGGACCGAGGCGAGATCGAGCGCGCCCAGACCTTCGAGCGTCCAAAGGGCGTGCAAACGGGCGAGAGGAGTGGGCGAGGTAGTGATGAGAGCGCGCAAGGCGGACGCCGCGACCGGGTCGCGGCGCTCAACGAGGAGACGTTGCACCGTGTCGCGCACCCAACCGTTGTTATCGGCAAGGCGGGCGACCAGAGTGGCGGTATTCGCTGTCGCGAGGCCGGAATTGTAAGCGGCTTTTGGTGCGCTATCAGGGACGATGCGGTAAATGCGGCCGAGCGAAACCGGCTGTTCAAGATTACGCGATTCGACTTGGGCGCGCAGGTAGCTGGTAACGTAGGTGCGATGCTGAATTAGGCCGCGGTATAGGTCGGCGACGTAAAGCGCGCCATCCGGGCCGTTGACGAGATTAACCGGGCGGAAGCGTTCGTCACTCGACGTAATAAACTCGGTGCCATCATAGGCATTGCGACCTTTCACCGTTCCGTCGTTGGACGTGATCGCGATGCGCTTGATGAGATTACCAGCGGGTTCGCAGATGAAGGCATCGCCGGAAAATTCCTTAGGAAATAATGCACCACGGTAAATGACCGGGCCACAGGCGGCGGTGACGGCGAACATTTTACCGTCATCGTCGAGGGATTTGTAGCCGCGGTTAATACCCGTAGTCACACGGCCGGGCCAGACCCGGAGATTCGCGGGCACGACAGCGACGTTGTTGCCCTCGGCACTGAACGACGAATTGCGTCGCAAGTAGGCCGAAGGCAGCGCGTCGACGCGGAGCGGGTCGCTGTTACTGTTGTAGTAAATCCGGCCGGTGTCGTCTTGGGAAATGCCCCATTGGCCGCGGGTGATGGTGGACTCGCGCGTGAATTTACCGGCGCCGGCGTAGCGGAAACGGGCGGTGTGGTTGGCGCTGTAGATCCAGTTGTCGAGCGCCCACATGAGGCCGTTAGCGGTGTGTTCGGGGTTCACGGTCTGGCCGTAGTCAGAGGCGATTTCGATTTTTTCATCGGCGATGCCGTCGCCATTTTTATCGCGGGCAAACCACAGATAAGGCGGCGCGGCGACCAAGACACCGTCGTCCACGAGCGCAAACGCGCGCGGCATCACAAGGCCGTCAAGAAACACGGTGCGCTTGTCCATGCGACCGTCGCCATCGGTGTCTTCGAGTACGGCGATGGAACCAATAGGTGCGTCCTCGCCTTTGCCGTCGACGTTGGGCATGTAGCCGCGCATCTCCACGACCCAGAGTCGGCCGTCGGGTGCAAACGTGAGTGCAATTGGATCGTGCACCAGGGGCTCAGCGGCGACGAGTTCGATGCGAAAACCTGGGGCAATCTTGAAAGTTTTTAGCGCCTCGCTTGGCGAGAGCGCGGGAGCGGCAGGGACCTTAATATGCGCAGCGGGTGGCAGTTGCACCTCGCCAGCGCGGTCGCCGCGTTGGGCGTAAAGCGGGGCAGCGCAAAGGCACAAAAGAAGGGAGAGTAAAGGGGTGCGGAGCAACATACGGAAACAAGTAAGACGAGCCGATGGCAGAAAAGTCTCAACCCAGAAACGCTGTCGGCTTTACCCTTGTCAAAACGCTGCATGAGCCAGACGGTGCGCTCATGAGCAACCCACTCTGGCGCAGCCCCCGCACCCGCATGTGGATCATGGTCGTCTTAGCCCTCGGGGTTAACACGACCGCTTGGATAACAGCAGCTGAAACTCCCCACGGGACGACACCTTACACGAAGGGCAAAAAGACGCGCGACGGTCTAGGCGTGTATTATTTTGGACGAGAAATCGCCCACTACATGACACATTTGGCAGCGCCGTGGCTTGAGCGACCGGAGCGTGACACCGAGGAGCGGCCGGATCTGGTGTTAAAAGCGCTCGCGCTGAAACCCGGCGACATCGTCGCGGATCTAGGTTGTGGTACAGGTTATTTTAGCTGGCGCATGGCGCAGGCAGTGGGGCCGCGCGGCGTGGTGTATGGCGTCGATATTCAGTCCGAGATGATCGAGTTGCTCGCAGAGAAAATGAAAGAGCGTGGCGTGTCCAACGTCACGGGCGTGGTCAGCACCGTCGACGATCCGAAACTTCCCCAAGCCGTCGATCTGGCGATCATGATCGATGTTTACCACGAATGCAGCCAACCCGCGGAATTCATCGCCGCGGTCTGCCGCAGCCTGAAACCCGGCGGACGCGTTGTGTTTATCGAATATCGCGGCGAAGATTCCACGGTGCCGATCAAAGCCCTCCACAAAATGACCGAGTCGCAGGTGAAGCTCGAGATGACCGCGCAACCGCTCGATTACGTGGAGACGTTTCGCGGGCTCCCGCGCCAACATATGATTATTTTCCGCAAACGCGCGGCCCAATAAGCGCCGCTGCTCGACACTACGCTACTTTTCTCCACGCTGACACCACATGAACCCCCGTGTGCTCCTCGCGTTTTTGGCCTTCAGTCTCGCTGATTTTTTCGTCCTGGCCGCAGAGCCGCCGCAGGTCGAGCAGTGGGGCCGATTCGAGCTCAATCTCACCGGCCCCACCAGCGGCAACCCGTTTCTCGAGGTCGAGCTGAACGCTCGTTTCACGCAGGGAAACACCACGATCAATGTCACCGGTTTCTATGACGGCGAGGGACAATATCGCGTGCGCTTTATGCCCGAGAAAACCGGCGAATGGCGTTTTATCACACGCAGCAACCGGCCCGCGCTCGACGGAAAAACCGGCACGGTAATCGTCAGGCCGCCCAGTGCCAAAAACCACGGCCCCGTGCGCGTGGCTCACACGTATCACTTCGCCTACGCTGACGGTACGCCCTACCGCCAACTCGGCACCACGGCTTATGTTTGGACGCATCAAGGCAACGCGCTCGAGGTACAGACTCTAGGTACACTCGCCGCTGCCCCGTTTAACAAAATCCGTTTCTGCGTATTTCCTAAAAACTACGACTGGAACAAGAACGAGCCACCGACTTATCCCTTCCTCGGCACGCCACCGTCGTCGTGGGATTTCACGCGTTTCAACCCCACTTACTTTAAGCACCTGGAAGAACGGATCGCGCAGTTGAGCGAACTCGGGATCGAGGCCGATCTCATCTTGTTTCATCCCTACGACAAAGGTCGGTGGGGATTTGATCGCATGGAGGCCGCGAGCGATGATCGCTACCTGCGCTACGTCGTCGCCCGACTCGCAGCCTATCGCAACATCTGGTGGTCCCTCGCCAATGAATACGATTTCATGAAGGAAAAAACCGAATCGGACTGGGACCGCTTCGGCCTCATCGTCCAAGAGAGTGACCCGTACGCGCACCTGCGCTCCATCCACAACGGCACGCTCATTTACAACCACAACCAAACCTGGGTCACCCACGCCAGTATTCAAAACGGCTCCGCCGTCGAGGAACCGGGCCGCGCACAGCTTTACCGCGACACCTACCGTAAGCCAGTCGTTTACGATGAGGTAAAATACGAGGGCGATCTCCCCCGCCGCTGGGGCAACCTCTCCGCCGAAGAAATGGTGTTTCGTTTTTGGAACGGCCACATCGCCGGCACCTACGTCGGCCATGGTGAAACGTACCTCAGCCCGGCCGACGACATCATCTGGTGGGCCAAGGGGGGCATTCTTCGCGGAGAAAGTCCCGCCCGCCTTGCATTTCTACGCCAAGTCATGGCCGAAGGACCCGCCGAAGGCATCAACCCCATAGATAAATGGCAGGACCCTCGCTTCGGCGGACAACCCGGCGAGTACTACTTGCTCTATTTCGGCAAAGAGCGCCCCTCGTCCTGGCGATTCGAGCTCCACAAAAATAAACTTTCCGATGGCCTCGCGTTTAAGATCGAGATTCTCGACACGTGGGCAATGACCGTCACGCCCGTCCCAGGCACCTTCGTCACCAAGAAAAAAGACGACTACAGCTTCGAAGATGCCGCCGGCCAATCCATCGCACTTCCAAACAAACCCTATCTCGCGCTACGTATTAGTAGGGTAACTCTCTAAGATATGAGACAAAAATCGCCACAACCACGGGGCGGTCAACGGCGGCCGTAAGATCACTTAGCCTTAAACCGTAGCTAATATTTTTTTTGGGTTGAGCATTCTGAACCTTGCGCCGCGCGCCACACTAGCTTTCTTGGGCGGCGCATGCTTCTCCCCCGCCCCTACCTTCTTCGCCCGTTTCTCGCCGCCGTCGCTTTAGCGCTGACGTCCCCCATTCTTGTTGGCCAAGCCGTCCGCACCGGCACCGTCGCCGAGCGCTTCCAACTCCTCTGCGCCAACTGCCACGGCAAAAATCTCGAAGGCGCCCAAGCTCCCTCGATGCTCGACGACGTTTGGACCAACGGAGGCGACGACGATAGCCTCGCCAAAAGCATTCGCTCCGGGTTTCCCGACAAAGGCATGCCCGCTTGGGGCGCCGCGATTCCCGATAAAGAAATTCGCGCGATGGTCATCTACATCCGCGAACTGCGCGCCAAGGCCGCTCGCGAAAAAACCCAGTTCGTTAAACCCGCTGATTCCATGACGGCGCAAAGCCAGCTCCACGCTTACCAACTCAACTCATGGGTGGGCGGTCTTAAAGAACCTTGGTCTCTCGCCTTCCTCTCGCCCACTCAAGCCGTAGTCACCGAAAAACGCGGCTATCTCTACCTCATCGAAAACGGCAAACTTGCGGATCGGCCCCTAAGTGGCGTGCCCGCTGTCGACACCGGCGGCCAAGCCGGTCTTTACGAAGTCGTACCCCACCCCGATTACGCACAAAATGGCTGGCTCTATCTCGCCTTCAGCGATCCTCAACAAAACGCCGAGGGTGCCAAAGTCAGCCTCACACGAATCATCCGCGGCAAAATCAAAGACGGCGCCCTCATTGACCAACAGACGATTTACCAAGCTAAACTCGAGCACTACATCAAAGCCGGCGGGGTCCACTTCGGCGGCCGTGTCGCCTTCGATCGCCAAGGTTATCTGTTCTTCACGATCGGCGAACGGGGCCAAGGCAAGCACGCCCAAGACATCGCGCGCCCCAACGGCAAAGTCCACCGCCTCCACGACGACGGCCGCATCCCCTCCGATAATCCCTTCGTCAATGACCCCAAAGCCGACACCACCATCTGGAGCTACGGCCACCGCAATCCACAAGGCCTCGCCTTCCATCCAGTCACCGGCGAACTCTTTGACGCCGAGCACGGCCCTCGCGGTGGCGACGAACTCAACCTCGTCAAAAAAGGCCTCAACTACGGCTGGCCCGTTATCACCTACGGTATGAATTACGACGGCACCGCCATGGTCGATATCACGGCCAAAGCCGACATGGAACAACCCCTCACCTATTGGGTGCCTTCCATTGCACCCTGCGGAGCCAACTTTTACACCGGCGATCTTTTTCCAAAATGGAAAAACCAACTCTTCGTCGCCTCGCTGGCCGCCGAAGAACTCCGCCGCCTCGAAATCGCCGATAGCAAAGTTGTCGCCCAAGAAGTCATCTTCAAAAATATCGGCCGCATCCGCCACGTGATCGGCGGACCTGACGGCGCACTCTACGTGCTCTTACCCAACCGCATCGCTCGGATCACTCCAGCGCCTTGAGGCACGGAAACTAAAAACGCGGCGCTCCGGCTTTACTTCGTCAGACGCCGGAGCGCCGCGTTAATTTTCACCAAGTCGCACTCCTCGGGGTTATAGTCGGGGCCGATCCACTCTCGCCACTCCCGGCCAAGATCCGTTTCAGGTTCGCGCAAACAAGCGAGCATATCGTGAAACGCTTCAATCCCGCCGCAGTCCTCCGGCGGGCCCGCGCGTTCACCTGAGAGACAATGCGGATAACGCAGGCCCTTCTCCATCAAAACCGGTTTATCGACGCGGATATCCACCACCCAGCCCTCGGAGAAATTATAGCCGTAAGTAAACGAAGCGCGGTTCTCCAGATCAAGATCCGCCAACGAGATGTCACGATCATCCTCAATCAGAACCTCCTGCCGCTTGAGCGGATTGCCAAATCGTAGATCCTCAAAATTAAAAACGTGCGTCTGATAATCGAACCAGTCGAAAGCGACTTGGATGCTATCATGCAGCCGCGACAACCACATTGATTCGCGCACGAGCAAGACTCGCCAGACGCGCGGCTCCGTACCGAGCACGGTCAGATGAAGAGGAAAAACACGTTCCGCTTTTTTCTTTTTGGCGAGCGCTCCCGCGCCGTCTTGGAGTCCGATCATGCCGCGAACGTGAGGGGGTAATCGCCGCCGCTCAACGCTGAACACGCAGCGTCCCGCGTGCATTAAGGCCCCGAAACGTGTGGGATTGCTTCGTTCAAAAACGATACGAGGCGCTCACCCCGAGTTGGCGTGGATCGGCGCGGGCTTCGTAACGCGTCTCGATGTAATCGGGATCGGCGTTACCAAAGAAGAACACGCGTTTCTCGTAGCGCGTATTGAGCAGGTTTTTACCCCACACGGTAAACCTCCATTGCTGCCAAACATAACCGAGGCTGGCGTTGTAGAGGTGGAATGCGCGGCGGGCTTCGTTCTGGTTATTAGAGTCAAACTGTGTCGCGCGACCAACGATCTCGGCGTGAGCAAAAAATCCCGCAGTAGCCGCGCATCGGAAATTCGTGCCGAGCGTGTAGCCGTAGCGCGGGGTATTCGCAAGACTGCGACCACCACCGGTGTTGCCGTTGGTGAGTTTAAATTGATCGAGCTGCGAACTCATCTGAGCGAGCGTACCTCGCAATGACCACTCAGGCGTGAAGGCGTACGAAGCGGCGGCCTCAAAGCCGGCAATGTGAGCGTTGCGGCCGTTGGCAGTGAAAAAGCGATAGTTGCCACCGAAGCCGGCGGAGTCACGAACCTGCGTGCCAGACCGATCGAGATAAAATGCGTTGATTTCCCCGGTGACGCGGTGATCGAGCGCATGGCCGCGGAAACCGGCTTCGTAGTTCCAGAGTTGCTCGGTGTCGTAATTCAACGGATCGGCGGGCGGGCTGATGCGGGCATCAATGTTGATGCCGCCGGCCTTGTAACCACGTGTGACAGAGGTAAAGGCGAGCACCGTACTCGTAAGATCGTGCTCGAGGGTAACCTTGCCGCCTAGGAGGATATCATCGAAGGCCGGACTGAAAGTGACTACTGGATCGTAGGAGCGGCTCGAGACGCGATAGCGCGTCTTGGTACCGCGACCGTCGAGATTAACTCGCTCGGTGCGGAGACCAACGATCAAGCGCGTGTGGGCAGCGAGATCGTGCGCGATCTGGCCGAAGAGGGCGAAGTTGTCGGCGTTGTAACGGGTATTAAGACCGCGGACGTCATAGGGATCCTTATTAAGGTAGGCGCTGGTTTCTTCGGTGTTGGAGAAAAACGTACCGATCGTCCAACGATCGATCCAACCAAGCGCGGAGCGCGTGCTGGTAGAATCGAGGCGAAATTCTTGATTAAAGACCGAGCGCTCACGCCGAAGATCACTAAAGCCAGCATACGAAGCAGCGGTCCAATCGTCGTCATAGGAATAAACGGATTTCACCCGGCTGCCGCCGGTTACGGAGGTGAGGCGCGCGCCAGCCAAACCCGAATAAGTACCACGGAGGCTGGCGGCGGAGGAGCCTTGCTCGTCACGGCCGGGTTGGTCGCTAAAGGTGCGCCGGCCGTTATTATCGAGGGCAAATTCGTCGAAACCGTTATTCACATCCGAAAACAAAACGGCGCCTTCCCAGCGCCATACCGACGAGAGCACGGCACTGAAGCGGAGGCGCGCGGTGAATTCGTCGCGGGCGTTGGTGTCTCGGTTGAGAGTGACGTTACGCCGGAATCCGTCGCTGCTACTTTGGTGGACGGCAAGACGCACCATAAACCTCTCGGGATTGGCGGAAAAGAGCGGGCCACCAATGGCGAAACCACCTTCGCGAACGGCGTTTTGACCGACATTAGTCTCGATGCGGCCCGTCCAGAACGGAGTGGGGGCGGTGGTCACAATTCGGACAACGCCGCCTGCTGCGTTAGCACCAAAGGCCCCGGCCTGCGGCCCACGCAACACCTCAACTTGGCTCACATCGAACGTACCGCCGAGCGTGCCTAGGCCCGTGAAATCCATATCGTCGACCATGAAGCGTACCGCGGAATCGGGAGTTTCACCCTCGTATTGGGAATTTTCTCCGATGCCGCGGATTTGGAAGTAACGCGGCCGTGAGGTGCCGCCGGTCCATGTGAGATTTGAGATCTGATCCACCAAATCACTAAAGTGACGCACGCCGCCGGCCTGAAGCGCGGCTTCGTCAAACACCGTGACGCTCGCGGGCAACTTCGCTAGCGGCGAGGCCCAAAGATCGGCGGTGACAAGCACCGGTGCGAGTTTAACCGTCATCGCGGATGCCGCAGGAGGGTTCGCTTGCGCGTGGACCTGGGCACTCGCAGACAAAATAACGATGATCGAGAGGAGCTTTCGGTAGGGACGTTTCATTAAGGATGAGGCCCGTCCTGAACTGACTCCCGAAAAAAGGGGCGCGAGTCGCACCCTTGAAAAAGGCGCAATCCGCGCCTGCTGTTTCCTTCGTCGGCATGATCCGTTCAGGTTCGAAGGGTCCAGCGGCCGAGTCGCGCCGCAATCTCAGTCTTCCGCGGAAGACACCCCTACAGGCGATTCGGAAAAAGCGACCTCAGCTGCCAACTGGCAAGAAAAACCTGCAAACACCGCTAGCCACCTAAAAACACAAGAGCCGCCCCCGATGAAGGAGCGGCTCGTGTAACCTAACACCAAGCAAACCGTATAGAAC
>CANHAH010000078.1 GCA_947458705.1 Opitutia bacterium
CAGTCAATTGGGAAGCTGTCAATTCAAGCCTCTTATAATCAGCAATTTCAACATCAGGACCGTAACGATAACTCCTTTGGCGGCAGCGCCTCACCACCCGTGATCGAAGTGGATGGCACCGGTCGCCCCTACCTCGATATGTCGGGCAGCCTCACCACCTATAAAATTTTCGGTGATACCTTCAAAGCCGGCCGCATCTCTGCCTCTTATCCATTTCATTTCGGAAAATGGATGAAGCAGGACCTAGTCGTCACCGCTACGCGCAGCAAAGATTACGCGATCGGTCGGCGCTTCGGTCTGGCCAACACCGCGGCGCCGGGCCTAGCCGTCAACAACGGTATCCAATTTCGCGCTTACCTAGACAACCCTGGCGCCCTAAGCGCCGGCGGCTGGAACCGCTTTAACGTCGATCGCCTACCGCGTACCGCCACGTTTGAACCCACGATGGTCGAGAGCTACGTGAACACCGGCCCGTTCATCGACGTCCGCTACACTCGCAACCTAACCGCCTCTCTGTCCGGTGAATATTTCGGCGGACGCCTCAACTCACTTATCGGCGTGAGCAACAATCGTATCTCCCGCAAAATACCGATCGCCTCCACTTACGCGACCGACGCCCGCGGCTTTATCACGTTCTACAGCACTCCGGAAAAATCGCCTAAATCTTTCGAATACGATCCCGGGTTCTCCCTCTCCGCGACCAGCTGGCTCTACGCGCTCACTTATACCCTGATCAAAAAAGATAACTTCTCGGCCAATCTTTACGGTATCAATTCGCAATCGTTTAACTGGCAGTCGCAGCTCACTTTTTACGGCACAAATCTGGGCCCCATTACCGGTCGCACGAACGAAATAGGCCTCAAAGGCGATTTCTTCCGCTCTAAGATCTCCTACACGATAGCGGCCTTTGAAATTGAACGTGAAAATGCCGCCTACGCTTGGACACCTAACACGCTCTCATCGACGCAACTAGAAGACCTCTTCAATCCCAATAACATGCTGCCTTCGGACCCCAAGTTCTTCCGCGTCGCCACCGGCCTCAACAGCGAACCACGTACGGTTAACTCCATGGAGAAATCCAAGGGCATCGATCTGACCGTCACCGCGGCCCGTATCTACGGCCTGCAAGCCCGCGCAACCTTCTCAAAGACACAGGTCGAGGCCACCCGTGATTTCTCGCAATTCAAGACCTTGCTGGACGCCGCAATCACACGCACCAACGCCGCCAACGCGCCAGGCGGTGATATCACCCAAGCCGAAAATGCGACCTACATAACCAACGCTAAAGACATCCTCGTATCTAACACCAACATCACTGTCGTCACCGGCCGTCGCAGTGCACCCTATACAGGCAGCTTCGTACTGGATTACGCCCTCAACAAACCTGCCGGTCTCCGCCTCGGCCTGAGTGGAGTCTGGACGCCTAAATACAACGTCGCGATCCTCAACGCTGTCACCTATCAAGAAGGGGCCCAATTTCCCCTCAACGCGTACGCCATCTACGACTGCAAAGTTTTTGGTCAACGCACCAACTTCCGCCTTGGAGTCAACCGCCTGTACGATCTCGTTCAGGGCGACAGTAAATATTATAAAACCGGTGGCTCCAGTCTCAACAGCGCCACCGGTAAGCCGAATTACGTTTACCGCTACACCGAACCGCTCACCTCCACTTTTAGTGCGACAGTGAAGTTCTAAATCTTAAAATCACTTCACATATGCGTCTTCTCGGCGGCCTCGTGATAATACTCAGCTCAGTAAACGCCGCCGAGCGCATACAGATCAGCGCTGACGCCAACCCGCAGCGCTATCACCTCACTGCCCGCGCCAGTGAAATCGACACCCGCGCCCGGCCCCATCCCGAAATCGACTTTGTTTTTACCGACAAAGCCGGAAAACCACAGGACATCGAAAACGCAGTAGTCGATACCCGCGTTGCACGGCGCGGACGCCTCGTGATTTGGCTGATGGATTACAAAGCCCCCCTATTCGACCGGCTCGCCGATTATGGGCTTCACGCGATACAAGTTCACTACGCCAACAAATGGTTTAGTCTCATTCCAACCTCCGCTCGTGATGACGGCACCAGCCTAGGCCAACTCCGCCTCGAAGCCGCCACAGGCCATGACCTCAGCCCGTTGGTCAACATCCCGCCGCCAGACAGCATGATGGAGCGAGCGTTTCAATTCGTCCGGTGGCTCGCACAACATCACCCGCAGGGCCAATGGGAACAGTTCATCAACGATAACGGAACGGGTCTGCGTTGGGACAAAGTTATCATGTCGGGCGCCTCTCATGGAGCGACCACCGCAACGCGCTTCGCCGTGCACCAAAGCGTGGACCGAGTCGTCGCCTTTTGCGGACCACGCGACCAACTCGAAAACTGGCAAGGATTCCCCTCGGCGACACCCGCTAACCGCATCTTTGGATTCAGTCACGTCCTGGACGACGGTTGGATAAACGATCATTATTGCCGCTCGTGGCAGTTGCTCGGTCTACATCGGTACGGCCCGATCGTCGACGTCGATGCCAGTGCTCCGCCCTACGGTAACTCTAGGCGCCTCACCACGCACTTCGATGTCAAAGGCGATGCCAAGCGCGCCCATAGTTCCGTCACGCCGGGTAGCGCGGCAGGGAAAAATCACGCCGGCCAATTTCTCCACGAAGATGTCTGGCGCTATCTCTTCACCCATCCTGTCGACGCTGTTGGCGACGCGGTTCCCCCTGAGCCTGATTGCGGCCGCGACCAGCCTCAACCGAAGTCGGCTAATCGCTAATACGAGTAACTACACGGGTGCCCGCGAAAATTTTATTTTGCAGCCAGAGCGGCCTCGATGATTGTTACAAATGCGGCCGATTCAGGCTCCGCCCCCGAATCGAAACGAGCGATGACCTTACCGTCCCGTCCGACGAGGAACTTGTTAAAATTCCAAGATATGTCACCGGGGAAGACCGCGCCCGATCCGGCCAAAGCCTTGTAGAGGGGATGACGCTGAGCGCCGTTGACCTCAATTTTGGCAAACATCGGAAAAGTCACGTGGAAGTTGGTGGAGCAAAACTCCTTGATCTCGGTATTACTACCCGACTCCTGTCCACCGAATTGATTGCATGGAAAACCCAACACCGTGAGCCCACGCTTCTGGTATTTTGCATACAGCGCCTGTAGCCCCTCATATTGCGCCGTGTAACCGCACGCAGAAGCGACGTTAACGAACAGCAAGACTCGTCCGCGATACGGTGACAACGTGGTCGTTTTCCCTTCGATATCGTTAACGGAAACTTCATAAATCGACTGCGCTGATACGTTGATCAGCGTCGCGAAGCAAATAAAGGAACCGAGTAAAAAGCGGAAGGTCATTGCCGCACCGTGTGTGACGCAATTGAGCTGTCAAACCACTCGGGAGCTTTTGATCGCGTTGTGCCAAACACGTTACAAATCAGATCAAGCATCAGCACGTCTTGCGCCTGAGCCTACTCGTGTTATAATTCGAGCCATCATCTATCCATGCGTAAAACTAAATCGCGCCGCAAAGCCCAGTCTAAGGCCACGACGAAACGTACGGCTAAAAATCAGCCACGTACAAAGCGCACAAAGAAGCTCGCTCAACCCGATCCGAATGAACTTTTCCGTCGGATTCATCGAGAATTGATCGATGACTTTGATGAAGAGCTCGAGATGGAGCGCGAAGACTGGGAGGTAACGGAAAGCGGCGGCGCCGCCAAACCCATTGCCAGCGATGCCGATGCCAAAGATCGTCGCCAATATTTCACTGAGCTCTACCGATTACAGGGCGAACTCGTAAAACTGCACGACTGGGTCGTTGAAACCGGCCACCGTCTAGTGATCGTATTTGAGGGCCGTGACGCGGCCGGCAAAGGCGGAGTCATCAAGCGCATCGCTCAACGCCTAAACCCTCGTGTTTGCCGTGTTGCCGCTCTGCCAGCGCCGACTGACCGCGAAAAGACGCAATGGTATTTCCAACGCTATATCGCACATCTACCAGCGGCCGGTGAAATGGTGCTCTTCGACCGCAGTTGGTACAATCGCGCAGGCGTAGAACGGGTCATGGGCTTCTGCTCAGATGCCGAATACGAAGAATTTTTTCGCACCGTGCCAGAATTTGAAAAGATGCTCGCGCGCTCAGGCGTACAGTTAATCAAATATTGGTTCTCTATCTCGGACGAAGAACAAGAGTTCCGTTTCCGCTGCCGTATCAACGACCCGCTCAAGCAATGGAAATTAAGCCCGATGGACCTCGAGTCCCGCAAACGCTGGGAACTCTACACTAAAGCTAAAGAAGTGATGCTCCAACGCACGCACATCCCCGAAGCGCCTTGGTGGGTCGTCCCAGGCGTCGATAAAAAGAAAGCCCGCCTCAACTGCATTCACCACTTGCTCACTCAAGTGCCTTACAAAGAAATTAAACACCCGCCAATCGTGTTACCACAACGGGAATATCATCCCGACTACATGCGCGCACCCGTTCCGGAGGAAATTCACATTCCGCAGGTTTATTGATTCAAGCGCTGCCAACTCGCATCGCTTGACCCAAGCCACACGAGCCGGCCAACTGCACAGACATGGAACTTCCAGCCGACGACCTTACATTCCTGCGCGACCTCGTGAAACTCTCCCGCCAAAAACACCACCACGTGTCCTGGGTAGACCGCGATGGGACCGACCGTGTCACGACCTTGAGTCAGCCTGAAGTGGTTCGCCTAAATCAGCTCGCGCAGCGTCTCCGAATTTCCAAAGTCGAAATTATGCGCCAGGCTGCGCATATCCCGGTTGGAAAATCGAACGGTTCTTCCAAGTCCGAAACTGCGGCGTTGACTAGCCCTCCAGCCAACGAAGCAATCACCTAGTGATGCCTTGCATTGCAACTTTCGTTAACCCAACCAAATCATGAAAAAAATCGCCCTCGCTCTACTAACCGCCGGCTTCTTAGCCTTCAGTGCCTCCTCTACCTCCGCCGCAGACACGTCCCCTAAATCCGTGATTCACGTCGTGACTGTAGCATGGAAAGACGGCACCACCCCCGAACAAATCAAAGCCGCCCTCGATGGCGCAGCTGCCCTTCCAGCCAAGTACAAAGGTATCACTCGCGTCTGGGTGAAGTCCATCAAGGTCCAAGGCGGAAAAAATAATGCTATCGTGATGGAGTTCGCCGATGAAGCCGCGCTCAAAGCCTACTCTGACAGTGCAGCGCAAAAAGAATGGTATAAAGCTTACCTTCCGATTCGTAAAGAAAGCACGACGTTCGACATTACCAACTGATCGTTTGATCAATGACGGCGCGCAAACCTGGCCAAAGCGAAGCTTAGGCCGGGTCAAGCGCCGGCCGGGCAGGAGCGGAAACGCGCTGCTGCTGAATATACCGTTTAACGGTCGCGAGGTTGGCTCCGCCAGTGGATCCGGCGAAGTAGGATGGAGTCCAGAAGTGATCGCCCCAGAGTTTGCGCCGAACTTCGGGGAAGTCGCGCTTACGGAGCAAACGAGCGGATACGAGTTTGAGCGAATTCACGAGTCGGGAAACGGCCAGTTTTGGAGGGTACTCCACCAAGAGGTGGACGTGGTCATCCTCGCCATCGAACTGCAGTAACTTTGCCCCCATTTTTTGGCACACTCCATCGATCGAGCCCCGCAGGTGTTCGCGGACGCGGTCCGTGATTACGCCCCGTCGGTATTTGGTTACGAAGACTAAATGGACCGTGAGTGAATAAATGACACTTCTTCCGTGTCGAACATCATTTGACATATTGAAAAGACTAAACTGTATTGGTCTTAACGCAAGATGTCACTTACCGGTTACCAGTTCCAGTTGCTTCCGACCACCACCGCGGTGCGGCTGGGTAGTCGGACGGCCGGTGCGTGCCGGTGGTTATGGAACTGGGCGTTGGCGTACCGGCAAGAGGCTTGGCTGATCGCAAAGTCGGCCGGCGCGACCGGCACCGATTACATGGGCGCGGAGTTTATGTCGGCACAACTCGACGGCCTGAAGCAGTCCTACCCGTGGTTGGCGGATGCCCCCTATCACACGCTCCAGCAAACGCTGCGTGACCTCGATATGGCTTTTACGGCCTTCTTCGAGGGCCGATCCAGCTACCCGCAGTTCCGGCAAAAAGGCGGCCACGCGTCGTTCCGGTTTCCCGATCCCAAGCAGTTTAGCGTCGATCAAGACTGGGTTAAGCTGCCTAAGTTCGGCTGGGTCCGTTTCAACAAGACGCGTGAAATCGTTGGTAAAATCAAAAACGTCACCGTCAGCAACGACGGTGCGGGGCGCTGGTCGATATCGTTCTGCTGCGAGGGTGAATATCGCCTGCCGAACTATGGCGACGAGGGCGTCGGGGCCGACGCCGGCATCGCGCAGGATCTCACGCTCTCCAATGGCGACGTGCTAAGTCTCGGCGCGCCCAGCGCAGAGGACTGGGTCAAACTCTCCGTCCTGCAGGCCCTAGCAGCCCGCAAGACCAAGGGCTCGAACCGTTGGAAGCGGGCCCAAGCTCGCGTTGCGAAGCAGCACAAGCGCATGGCCAACCGTCGGCGCGACAAGCAACACAAGGCGTCTCATCAACTGGCTACGCAGCACGCCTTCGTGGTGCTTGAAGACCTGAACCTAAAGGCCATGACCGCCTCGGCGGCAGGCACGATGGCCGAACCTGGCCGCAATGTGGCGGCCAAGTCAGGCTTGAATCGCGAGATGCTTGCTCGCGGGTTTGGTCGGTTCAAGACCATGCTCGCCTACAAATGCGAGCGGGCAGGTATCCCTTTCTTGCTGGTTAACCCAGCGTTCACCTCACAAAACTGTCCGCAGTGTCATCACTGCGCACCGGAAAACCGCGAAAACCAAGCGGCCTTCCGATGTGTGGCCTGCGGACTTGAGGGAAACGCTGACTGGATTGCGGCAACGAACATCAAAGCGGCTGGACAAGCCGCCCTTGCGCGCCACTACGCCGGGAATACGTCAAAGGCCACACCGCCGCGACGCTCCCGCTCGAAAACGCGAACCCGTCTGAGAGACCGGTCAGAGTCCGGCTCGCCAGGAATCCCGGTCAAAGTGGCGCAAGCCGCTTAGGCCGAGAGGAAGTCAACCCGCACTACAAGCCGACGAAATCCCGGCGCCCGATGTGATTATGCTCAGTCACGCACATTTCGATCACCTCGACACCTGGAGTTTGCGGAAATTCCGCCGGACCACACCCATCATTACCGCTCGAGCCACAGGAGATCTTTTAACCCGCCTTGGCTTTCTCGAAGTGCACGAACTTGATTGGGGGCAAACGTTGAGTCTCGAAACGCCCACAGGTACGCTGGTGATCACCGCTATCGAAGTCTCACATTGGGGCGCTAGGATGATGCGTGACGAATACCGTGGCTATAACGGCTATGTAATGGAGCGAGCCGGGCATAGCGTATGTTTTGCCGGTGACACCGCTTATACAGAAAGTTTTGCCCTATTATCCAATCGCAGGATTCCGATCGATCTAATGCTGATGCCGATAGGCGCCTACGATCCATGGATTCGCGCCCACTGTAATCCTGAGCAGGCCGCGACGATGGCCCGGGCGGCCCAGGCGCGGACATTTGTGCCGATCCATCACGCAACCTTTAAACTCAGTAACGAAGCGATGGAGGAACCTGCGGCGCGCATTCGTGCGGCCTTCGCTGATGAGCCTGAGCGACTGCTCAGTGTGAACGTGGGCGAGACGTTTAGGGTTCCTCTGCGCGACATACCTGCCTAGGATTAAATCGCAGAATCAGGGCAAGGCTTCTAGGATAGCGATCGCGGCAGCGTTCTTAAAATCACGTGCCAGATCCAACGCCGTAACACCGGGCTTTGAGCGCACTTTCGGATCAGTACCGCGGGCGAGGAGCAACCGCACCATGTCAGCTCCCGCACCAGCGGCCGCTTCGTGCAAGGCCGTACCACCAAGTTCGCTCAATGCATTGGGCGGCGAACCATGATCGAGCAAAAGTTTAGCCAAGGGCAGATGGTTTTTGGCCGCGGCGTGATGCAGCGCGGTCCAACCTACCCGATCGCGTCGCACCAGGTCGGCTTTACAATCCAGCAACGCGGCTAAAACCGTTACGTCGTTGCGTTCCACGGCGAGATGCAGGGGGGTGCGTCCTGCAGCATCGGCTAAGTTAACATCGGCACCGCGTGAGATCAGCAACTTGGCTATCGCGGTCTTACGACGAAGAATAGCTTGTTGCAACGGAGTTAACTTCGCGGGCCCTACGCGATTGATCACGGCAGGATCCGAGGTGAGTAAGCGCCCTACGTCGTCAGTCGTGCCACGCGCAATTGCTTCGTCCATGCTCAAATTCAAGGAGGGCATATCGGCCGCAGAAACTTCTCGTAGGACACCTAAGCCGAAAACAAGGACGAGCAATGCTCCGCGGCCGATCAGAAACGAAAAAATATGATGCATGTTTTTTATTTCAAAACGGGCTTGAGAACCAGATTCCGGTAGGTGACGGCACCGTGATCACCCTGCAGATAAATAGGGCCAGGGCGAAATTCATCCGACCAAAGAGCACCACCGGTACAACCAGCGATCGGTTGATTCGCGATAATAGTCACACCATTTAGCACTACGGTGAGATGACGCTCTACCAGTGTGATATCGAGTGTCTGCCATTCAGAGGCCGGCTTCTCTGCCGCCACAACGGGCGTGATTCTGCTATAAAGCGCTCCCATGTTGTGAGAATCGAGCGCTTTACCGTAGGAATCTTGAATTTGTATTTCATAGATGCCGCGTAGGTAGATGCCGCTGTTACTGTTAGCCGGCACGAGGACCTCAGCTTTCAAATTAAAATCTTCAAATTCACGCTCCGTGCGCAGATTGCCAAAACGCCGCGCTTTTTGACCAGCGATGTGCGCGGCTGGCCGGTTAGAAAGGGCGCCATCAGACACAGACCAGCCGTTTTCGGCTTTATCCTCGATGAGGCGCCAACCTGATAGATCGCGCCCATTAAATAAATTCACCGATTCACCCCAGCGAACCTGAGCAAGCTCAGGGGCCGGTGGCAGAGCTGGAATAAGCCGGCCAGTGAGATGCTCGCGTTCGATGGCCGTTCCCGCGTTGTTTTGCGTAGAGCGCGTGAGCTTTAAGACATCTCCGTCGATGCGGCCGTAAAGCGTTTCAGGAATCTGCTGCTTGCGCTGGATAACATCGCTCGGACCTTTGCGAGCGACGGTTCTTAAACGCGTCACAGTCAGCTCGCCCTCCACGATCGCAACGCTTGCTAGCGGTTCGACACTCCCTCCCACCCACAATAGCGATCCATCATACCAACCTTTTTGCGGCACGATTTCCAACCAACCTGAGCGACCACCCTCAAGCGTCAGAGCCCAACGACCAAAATATTTCTCTTCCGGCAAACCAGCCCAAAGCGCGGTTGCGGCATAACTGACGTAGACCAAAAAAGCAGTACGAACAACGATTTTTGAGCTGAGAAATGAGTAGAACATAAAAAATGTAAAAACTGGATGGATTCCAATGCATGAAACCGTCGATTTAATAATCGTTAATTTGATTTGAGCACAGCTCGCAACGCTTCGATCTCAATGGTAAAATTACTACGATTAGACTTAGGATTTGTGCCCCAAGGCTCCTCTCCAGCAACCAGCATTGGCGTATAATCCAGCCCACATGCTTCCGCAAGTTGCGCAAAACAACTATTCACATAATCACGAGCAAAACACTCAATCACACGTGTGCCCGGTCGCGAGAACACCAAATTAGCGAGCCCCGCACCGTGAGGCGCGACCACCAACTTAACTCCACGAAAAAGTGCTATTTGCTCAGCCCAACTCAGACGCTCAAGCTGCACGCAAGTGAATCCTTGGACGGCTAACGCAGACATCACCGCGGATTCATTTTCCACGTGGCGACGCTGGGCCAATGCGCGCGAGATATAGATTCGCTCCGGCGTGAACGCTGGCGACAATTGAATCGGTACGGCAAAATTTACTAAACGCTGCACGTGCGCAGCATTCACGCAGCCGACCCATCCAGGCAGCGCAGGCACGATTAATTCATCGACTTGAAGTTGCTTACGTCGGACAGGCTCAATCAAGCGTCCCTTGAAATCCACCAGTTTTAAGGCAGATCGACAGTACTCAGCTTCAGCGTGAGCGATGAGATCTGGCAACTCTCCCCACTCAAGCAGACTGATCAAACGAGGCAGTTCATCCAGAAGCCAATGGGCGTAACTGCCGCCAAGCGCGGTGGCCAAGACCGCGAATTGACCTCTCACGAGCTCGGGTGGACGTAGTTTTTTTAACTGCAATAACCAGTGCCCTGCACCGATACGGCCAAAGTCCAACGACACATCGCGTACCACGGTTGTACCATCGGGTGCTAGGACGATCCCATCGCCATAAACTCGGCCGCGCTCAATTACCGCGATCGCCTCACTTACCCCAGTCATTCGGGCCTGAGGATCCGCATAATCAACCAGTTGAGGGTAAGCGCGTAGGGGTGCTATTGGATGAACGGCACCGGGAAGCGGCGCTCGCAACCAATGAGCTCCACATCGTGACACCAGACTCGGGAGCGTTTCGCAAGCGATCGGGGCGGATGAAGACTGGATGACCGAATTTTGCACGACTTAAGCCTTGCTGACCCGCGCCTAACGACAACCGACAAACACTTTGCCAGGAAACCCCACAATTGTCTCTCCAACAACCCAAGCGTCGTATTGAGTTAATCCCCTGCCTATGAAAAAGACCTTTTCCCTCAGCGCACCTGATCGCAACCCACAGCGTATCATCGACGCGATTAAACATGAGGTGCGCAAATATGTGAAGCGTGAGCGCCGCAAGGCATTACCTGCGGACACTGATTTTTGGGACTTCACCTGCAAGGTCGGCACCGCCACCGCCGACCTCACCGCTAAACCGCTCAACGAGGTCAACGCTACGATTGATGCCCTCGCTGCGGATGGCGCGAGCACGATCTATTTGGAGATTCATGCCGTCGGGGGTCGCCACATTCGACATGCTGCCGCACCGTTGGGACCAGATATCGCTTTAGCGCAGCCGCCCGTCGCGGAAAACGGAAATCCAAAGGCTTAATAAGTCGGAGCGCTCAAACGCGGTTGAATTAGCCTTCCATGCCGCTCACGGACAGGCTTTGACCGTTATCTTTAGCGCTGAGTCCAAGAATAAACGGGGCGGCCACTTCCGCCCAAGCTGCGGCCTTAGGAAATCCGGCTGCACCGTCGGCCCAGCAAGATCGCAACATATCCGTATCAATCACGCCGGGGTTCAGAGGGATCGCAGCCATCCCTGGAGGCAACTCTTCGGCGAGTGCTTTTGTGAGACCTTCAATAGCCCACTTTGAGGCACAATATGGCGCAACATCCGGAGCCACACTACGGCCCCAACCAGAGCTGAAATTAATGATCACACCTTTTTTCTTAGCCACCATCGCCGGCACGAAATGGCGGATGACGTTGGCCACACCACGCACATTTACATCAACGATTTTGGAAAATTCGCGATCGCTTTGCTCCCACAAGGGCCCGAGCGCATTCATCGTCGCAGCGTTGTTAATCAAGATATCGGGCGGGGATTCCTGCTCGAGCACCTTAGCCGCCCAGATAGCAACTTTAGCATCGAGTGAAACGTCGCAAACCATGAAATCATGAGGAGCTCCGTGATCCATACGCAGGTCAAAAATATCCGTGCCGGTCCGGCCGCAACCGATTACGGTGTGCCCGAGTGCGATAAATTTTTTGGCTAATGCCAGACCTAGTCCGCGGGTGACGCCCGTAATCAAAATCTTCATTACCGCACGATAAAGCGTCAGCTAGCGGCGGGCAATCCTGCGCAAGAGCCCTACTTAGCGACTCTGGAGACTGAACTTATTTAAGCCAGTCTTACGACACGCATCCATTACAAAGGCCAATTTCTTAAGCTGCGTCGTCTCATCGGCTTTGATTAGCACTGGGATATCCTTGTCCACGTTGCGCACTTCTTTGAGCAAGCCGATAAGCTGCTCATCGGTCACATTTTTACCGTTAAAAGAAACCGTACCGTCTTTATCAATGGCGACAGTGACCGTGCCTTTGAAGTCGTTTTTTCCGGCCGTATCCACCTTGGGCAGAGTGATATTGAGCGTCGAACCGACACGCGCCTGCATCGTCACGTAAGCAAAAAGCACCAACATAACGAGTACATCGATCAGAGGCACGAGCGGCAATTCAGGGCGTTTGCGCGCCCGCCGATTAAGCAGACTCATGAGGCAGATTTCTTCGCTTCATCGGCTTGCCGAGCTAGAACACGCTCCAGAAGCACGTCGAGCTGAGCAGCATGTTTTTCAATCATGCGCTGGAGCATCCCACTGCCGATAAGAGCAGGCAGCGCGATGCATAGACCCAATACGGTAGCAGAGAGCGCATAGCCCACACTTTCAGTAAATTGAACGGGGTCAGGCATCCGCGTCTGAGGATCCACGACCGAAAACGCACCAAGCAAACCCGTGACCGTTCCGATTAATCCGATCAAAGGAGCCGCCGCATAAATGGTATCAAGGTAGCTGACCCCACGCTCCATTTTAATAACTTCAAGACGGGCATAAGCTTTAGTCGCCTCTGTATCACCCGCGTGGCGTGAAGCGAAATTTAGAATTCGGCCCAGGGCTGAACGTTTATCCCCAGAGGGCGCACGACCTTCGATCACCGCTTCGGCCAAATCTTCAGGAATGACCGCCGATTTTCGCAACGCAACCAATCGCTCGACGATAATAAATGTGGCGACCACAGAGCAAAGGCCCAAGGGGTAAATCAACAAGCCGGCTTCGCGTACGATACGGACGATATCAATGGAGGCGAAAAACATAGAAGTATGAGCAGGGGAAGACGCCCAGTCGGCGCAAAAGTTCAGAAATAGTTATCCAAGGGCAATTTCAGGTCTACGTCAAACGTCTGACTTTCGTCAAATTCATGAGCTCGAGCACTTCAAAGCGCAGGCACCACGCACATTATCAAATCAATCAAGCGGCGAGATAAGGTAGTTTCGCGGCGGTGATTTTTACCGCAGGAAGGCCATCGATGAGTTCGCCGATAGCGTCCCAGCGTCCGTTAACCAGTGCATCGCGCGCACTTTCCCGCTGAGCAATTTTCACTGTCAGACCACCAAATCGCACTT
This sequence comes from Opitutia bacterium, assembly GCA_947458705.1. GTDB lineage: Bacteria > Verrucomicrobiota > Verrucomicrobiia > Opitutales > Opitutaceae > Tous-C4FEB. The sequence continues at coordinate 13,158 of CANHAH010000078.1, forward strand.
CGAGTTTCACCAAATCGATAACTAATTCGCCTTGTGGATTGGCTTCGGTGAAGGCCGCCATTTTAGCAATGTCTTCACGACTAGCAGTCACACAAGGCATGCCCAGCGTGGTGCTATTTCCGAAAAAAATCTCTGCAAAATTTTCCGCAATGACGGCCTTGAAACCGTATTTAGCAATAGCTTGCGGCGCGTGTTCACGAGATGAGCCGCAACCGAAATTGGCACCCGATAGCAGAATGGTCGCACCCTTAAACCGTGCCTCGTTAAGAGGGTGGGCTTTTTCGGTGCCATCGAGCTGTTTGCGCACGTCGTAGAAAAGGAATTCACCAAGTCCGTCGAAGGTGACGCACTTCATGAAGCGCGCAGGAATGATGCGATCCGTATCGATGTCGTTGCCGGGAACGTTGACGGCGCGGCCGGAGACGGAAGTGATTTTTGCAAGTGCCATGGTCGGAGATAATTTTAGTTTTGGGTGACTGAGAACACTTCACGAGCGTCGGCAATTTGGCCGGTTACAGCCGCAGCGGCGACCATAACAGGGCTCATAAGAATCGTGCGACCTGTGGTTGAACCTTGGCGGCCTTTGAAGTTGCGATTTGAAGACGAGGCGCAGAGTTGATCGCCAATGAGTTTATCAGGATTCATCGCGAGACACATCGAGCAACCAGCGGCCCGCCACTCGAAACCGGCTTCAGCGAGGATTTTATCGAGCCCAAGTTTTTCACATTGGAGCGCGACGATTTGGGAGCCCGGGACGGCGATCGCTTTGATGCCCGGAGCCACTTTTCGCCCCTTGATGTACTTAGC
>CANHAH010000079.1 GCA_947458705.1 Opitutia bacterium
CCTAGTCCAACGCGCTGACGGCTACGCCTACTCACCAGCTTAATCTCGTTCCGATTCCTTCCCACACTCCAAACAATTATGCGTGGCTTCTTCCCGGTCCTAAAGGGCCAGGTTTCCGCCACGTCTCCCAAAGATGAAAAAACACATCCTCACCGTTATTCTGTCCACCAGCCTCGCCTCCTTCGCCCACGCCGCGCCGACCGCCTTCGACTTCAAAGACCCGAAGGGCGTCAACGCGATCCAGTTCTCCCTAGACTCTATGCTTGAGCCCATCGCCGGCACCGCCGGCGGCGTCGCGGGCACCGTCACCTTCGATCCCGCCGCGCCGGGCGCCACCCATGGCAAGATCGTCATCGCCGCCAAATCGCTCGTAGTTCCCAACGCCACCATGAACGAGCACCTCGTCAGCCCCAACTGGCTCGACGTTGCCACGAACCCCGAGATCGTTTTCGAACTCGTCAAGCTTGAGGGCGCCACCACCACCGGCAACGTCACCTCCGCTACCGCCACCGGCAAATTCACCCTCAAGGGCGTGACCAAAGAGATCAAGGTCCCCGTCAAGCTCACCTACCTCGCCGATGCCTTCGGCAAGCGCATCAACAAGCCCGAAGCGAAAGGCGACCTGCTCGTCATCCGCGGCGAGTTCACCGTCAACCGTGGCGAATATGGCATCCAGCCCGGTAAGAACGAAGACAAGGTGAACACCGAGGTGAAGATCTCCCTCGCCATCGTCGGCAGCGCTCCCAAAGCCTGACCACCCCGGTCCCGCGCCGCGACCGCTCCGTCGCCCCGCGCCCCGATCTCGGGACGGCCCCTCAAGGCCGTCCTTTCTTTTTGCCCATATCGCCGCCACGCTCCCGCCTCAACTGCCCATGACGCCCGACGACCTCCAGACCCTCATCGAAGACGCCACCGCCGACTACGCCCTCGGCGACACCGACCGCGCCCTCGCCCAACTCGCCCGCGCCACCGCCGCCGCCCCCGACTCTTTTGAAGCCTGGCACGCCCTCGCCGAGGTGAACTTTTCCCTGCGCCACCTCGATGCCGCCCTCGCCGCCGCCGACCGCGCCCACGCGCTCCAGCCCGCCGATCTCTTTATCAACACGACTCTTTCCCGCATCTGGATGGAACGCGGCGACAAGGCCCGCGCCGAGCACTACGGTGCTCAGGCCAAAATCCAAAGTTGGAAAGAACAGCTCAAATCCCCGCCCACCCCCGGCACGCCCGACCTCGCTTGACGCCCCGTTGACACCACCTCCCGCCAACCCGTAGAAAACACCACTTATGGAAGCTCCGGCCTACGTTTTAGAGTTTGAGAAACCTCTCCGCGAACTCACCAAACAACTCGATGAACTGCGCCAGCAGTCCATCGAGACCAACGTGGACCTCGCCCGCGAAATCAACGGCATCGAAAAGAAAATCAGCGCCACTCAGAGTGAAATTTATTCTGCACTCACGCCTTGGCAAAAAGTTCAAGTCGCCCGCCACCCCAAGCGCCCCTACGCCCTCGATTACGTCGAGACGATCTGCACGGGTTTCCAAGAACTCCACGGCGACCGCCAATTCAACGACGACCGCGCCCTAGTCGGCGGCACCGCCTTCTTCAACGGCGAACCCGTGATGATCATTGCCCAACAAAAGGGCCGCGACACCAAAGAGAAAATCTTGCGCAACTTCGGCATGCCACAACCCGAGGGCTACCGCAAAGCCCTTCGGCTCATGAAAATGGCCGAAAAATTTAGCCTGCCCGTTTTCACCTTTATCGACACGCCCGGCGCGTTTCCCGGCATCGAATCCGAAGCCCGCCACGTCTCCGAAGCCATCGCCGTCAACCTCCGCGAGATGGCGATGCTCAAAACCCCCACGATCTCTGTAATCGTCGGCGAAGGCGGCTCCGGCGGAGCCCTCGGCATCGGCGTCACCGACCGTGTCCTCATTTTCGAAAACAGTTACTACTCGGTCATCTCGCCCGAAGGGTGCGCGGCTATTTTGTGGAAAGACGCCGCCGCCGCGCCGAAAGCCGCCGCCGCGCTCAAGCTCAGCGCCGACCACCTCGAGAAGATGAGCATCGTCGACGAAGTCATTACCGAACCCCTCGGCGGCGCCCACAACGACCCCGCCAAAGCCGCCGCTGCGCTTAAGTACGCGCTGCAAAAACACCTCAACGACCTCCGCGCGCTCGACACCGAGAAACTCCTCAATACCCGCTACGAACGTTACCGTCACCTCGGCTCCTACGTGGAAGCCGGCACGGTCCGCAGCTGAGTTTTTTCTCCGGTCTAGTCCACCACACGCAGCCGCTCGCCACCACCTCGTGCGAGTCAGCGCGCGGTTCTTGCACGCGCGTTATTTGCGCACCGTCAAGAGCTCGATTTTTTTCGCGCGGGTGGTCGAAGCGCTAATTTCCACCAAGGCACCCGACAACCGCACGTCACCTTCGGCGACCTCGAAACGGTGCGGCATGCCTTCGATAAATTTCGCGACCACCGGAGCGACTTCGCGCCCAAGCACACTCGCGTATGGCCCGGTCATACCCACATCGCACATAAACGCGGTGCCTTTTGGCAACACGCACGCATCCGCCGTCGGCACGTGAGTGTGCGTACCCAACACCGCCGTCACGCGACCGTCCAAGTGCCAACCAAGCGCGATTTTTTCACTCGTAGCTTCGGCGTGGATCTCGACCACAATCGCGTCGGCCTGCGAGCGCAGTTGCTCAATCATCCGGTCCGCGCAAAGGAACGGACAATCCGCTTTTAGACCCATAAACGTCCGTCCGAGCACAGTGAACATCGCCACGCGAAAACCACGTTTCTCAATAATCACATGATCCCAGCCAGGATTGGATTTGGGTAAATTCGCAGGCCGACACACCTGATCCATCGTCGCGATTTCTGTCTCCCAACCGCGTTGATCCCATACGTGATCGCCAAGCGTGATCGCATCCACACCGCTCTCTAAAATCGATTTGGCCAACTTGCCTGTGATGCCCGCGCCTGCGGCGACATTCTCGGCATTGGCGATGACAAAATCCAGTGCAAGCTCCTGCCGCAAACGCGGCACGCGCTCCATTACCATGTCGCGCCCCGGCCGCCCCACGATGTCGCCAATAAACAAAAGCTTCAGCATCGCGCCAAACTGAAAGGCGTCCACCAGAGCGCCAACCCTTATTTCCAAGGTTGCCTCTCGGCCAACTGATGGTTTTTTCTTCACGTTTTTCCGCCTACTTCCGTCACCATGAAAACTTCCTCCACCCCCGCCACGTTTCCCCCAGCCGAGATCGGCCGCGAAATGAAGGGCTCCGACGCCGTCGTCGAGTGCCTGATCCGCGAGGGTGTCGACGTCATCTTCGCCTATCCCGGCGGCGCCTCGCAGGAGCTCCACCAATCCCTCGCCCGCACCGACAAAATCCGCACGATTCTCCCTCGCCACGAGCAGGGTGGTTCGTTTGCCGCCGAGTCCTACTCGCGCGTCACCGGCAAAGTCGGCGTGTGCATGGCCACCAGCGGCCCCGGCGCCACCAACCTCGTCTCGGCCATTGCTGACGCGTTCATGGATTCGATCCCGATGGTCGCAATCACCGGCCAGGTATTCTCTAAATACATCGGCAAAATGGCTTTTCAGGAAACGGACTTCTACGGCATGACGCTGCCGATCGTGAAGCATTCCTACTTGGTAATGAATGTGCACGATCTGCCGCGCATCTTCAAAGAAGCCTTCGTGCTGGCCCGCAGCGGTCGCCCCGGCCCAGTCGTCATCGACATCCCAAAAGATATCCAACAGGCGAAATTTACCCCCGTTTTCCCCTCCAGCGTCGAGTTCCGCAACCCCACGCTCAGTCATATCCCAAAGGCTTCCGATGGTGAACTAAAGGAAATCCTTGCCCTCATCTCCGCCGCGAAAAAACCCGTCCTTTACGTCGGCGGAGGCGTCATCTCCGCCGAGGCCAGCGCCGAACTCAAAGCCTTCGCCATCAAGGTCAACATCCCCGTCGCCACCACGCTCATGGGCGTCGGCGCCTTCCCAGAGACCCACCCGCTCTCCATGCACTGGTTCGGTATGCACGGAGCTGCTTACGGCAATTGGGCCGTCGACCAGAGCGATTTACTCCTCTGCTTCGCGGCGCGCTTCGATGACCGCATAACCGGCAACACCGATAAATTTGCTACCAACGCCAAGATCGTCCACATCGACATCGACGCCTCCGAGCACAACAAAAACAAACGCGTCCAGCTCGCCATCACCAGCGACATCAAGTTCGCCCTCACTCGCCTCAACGAGCTCGCCACCACCTTCATCCCACCAGACAACGCCCCTTGGCACACCCAGATCGCCACGTGGATGAAGGATCACCCTTTCAGCTACGAAGAGAGCAAGCACATCGTCCCACAGGAAGCCGTAAAGACCCTTTACGAACTCACTAAGGGCGACGCGATTATCACGACCGGCGTCGGCCAACACCAGATGTGGGCCGCGCAATTCTACCGCTTCAACGAGCCGCGCCGCTACATCAGCTCCCTCGGCCTCGGTGCGATGGGCTTCGGCTATCCCGCCGCCCTAGGCGCCAAAGTCGCCCGCCCCGATAAGCAGGTCATCGATATCGATGGCGACGGCTCTTGGGTCATGAACATCCAGGAGCTCGCCACCGCCAAGATCGAGAAAATCGCCGCCAAAGCGATGATCCTAAATAATCAACACCTCGGCATGGTCGTCCAATGGGAAGATCGCTTCTACGGCAGCGTCCGCGGCAACACCATCCTCGGCGATGAAAACAATGTTGGCAGCCCCGATAACCTCGCCGGCATTTACCCTGACTTCGTCACCATCGCTCAAGGCTTCGGCGTCAAAGCCCGCCGCGTCCACAAAAAGAGCGAACTTCGCGCCGCCATCCAAGAAATGCTCGACCACGACGGCCCGTACGTTCTCGACGTCATCGTCCCCTACACCGAACACGTGCTCCCCATGATCCCCGCCGGTAAAACGGTGAAGGACATGCTTCTGAAGTAAATTTTCTTAAAACAAAAACCTTCCGCATCCGATGCACGGTATTCTTTGGAATCCGTGCATTGTTTTTTAGTTAAACCGCCCCACCCCACCCCACCCCACCCCACTCCGTCTGCGCGTAAAACCTGCACGCCCATGCAACCCGTCGCTCCCGCGCCCACGTCTTCGCGCCGTACCTACGCGCTCGTTGGCACCGGATCGCGCTCGTCGATGTATCAAGACGCGATCGAGCAAACCTACCCCGCCCACGCCGCCCTCGTCGGCCTTTGCGACCCCAATCCTGGCCGCCTCGAACTCGCCCGCGATCGCTCCCTTCGCCATGGCGCCACACCCCCGCCTGTCTACCTGGCCGCCGACTTCGGCCGCATGCTCGCCGAGACTCAGCCACACGTTGTTATCGTCACCACCCCCGACGCCACGCACGACGACTACATCATCCGCGCCATGGAAGCCGGCTGCGATGTCATCACGGAAAAACCGCTGACCACCACCACCGAGCGCTGCCAGCGCATCCTCGAGGCTAAGCAACGCACCGGACGCGACCTCCGCGTTACGTTTAATTATCGTTATTCCCCGCCCCGCACTCAGGTCAAAGACCTCCTTATGCGCGGCGAAATCGGTGACATCCTCTCGGTCGATTTTCATTGGATGCTCAACACCAGCCACGGCGCCGATTACTTCCGCCGCTGGCACGCGCACAAAGACATTTCTGGTGGCCTACTCATCCACAAAGCCTCGCATCACTTTGACCTGGTTAATTGGTGGCTCGGCGCCCTCCCAGTTACCGTCCAAGCTACTGGCAAACGCGATTTCTACACCCCTGCGATGGCCGCACGCTTTGGCCTGACCGCCCCCGGTCCCCGCTGCCATACCTGCGCCGAAAAATCCCGTTGCGGCTTCCACCTCGACCTCAGCGCCACCCCCGGCCTCAAAACCCTCTACCTCGATCACGAACACCACGACGGTTACATTCGCGATCGCTGCGTCTTCCGGCCCGATATCGATATCGAAGACACGATGAACGTTATCGTCGGCTACGACAACGGCGCCAGCCTCGCTTATTCGTTAAACGCCTTCAACGCCTGGGAAGGCTACACCATCGCCTTCAACGGCACCCTCGGCCGCATCGAACACACCATCGTCGAATCCACCTACATCAACGGCACCGACACCGTCCAAGGCGGCATCGCCACCGACGGCGTCACCACCCGCCTCATTCCGCTGCGCGGCGCGCCCCGCACCCTCACGCCTTGGGCCAGCACCGGCGGCCACGGCGGCGGTGATGATGTCATGCTCGAGGAAATTTTCCTCCCGGCCACTACGAAGCCCGATCCTTACCGTCGCGCTTCCGACGAACGCGGGGGCGCCGCCGCCATCCTGGTCGGCCTAGCCGCCAACCAGAGCATCGCCACCGGCCAACCCGTCCGCATCGCCGAGCTCCTGATCGCATTAAACCCGCCCACCACCGCACCCATGCCCGGCCGCACCGATCCGCTGCCCATGCCGCAGCCCTCGGCCCTACGCACCTAAATCGCGATCCTAGCCCACCCGCGCGCACAAAAAAACGGGGCCGGATTGCTCCAGCCCCGTTGCAGGGAGGGTTTTTGCGTGGTCTTGATTAGAGACCCAGCAAACGTTTCCAGTTAAGGCGATATTCGAGTGTCACGATAGCGAGCAGCACGGCCACCGTGCCGAAGCCCAAGACAATATCAGCCTTAGCGAAGGAACCGAAAGAAAGCAGCAACGCGGTCGCGGCGATGACGCCGGGGATGACCGTAGTAGCATTGATGTAGGTTTTCATGATGTGTGTATCCTTGTGTTAAGCCCGACCCACGAAGGGTCAGGACGGACATCATACACCACTTTTTTCAATAGTTGAAATCGGTAGTAACTATATTATCTATATCTTTAAACTATGGAAATTCATCAATTACGCTATGTTGTAGCCGTGGCTGAGACGGGCAATTTTACCCGCGCCTCAGAACGCGTACATATTAGTCAACCATCTCTTAGTCAACAAATAATAAATCTAGAAACCGAGGTAGGGCGTAAGCTTTTTCATCGCCTCGGCCGCAAAGCCGTCCTCACCGAGGCCGGCGAAGTGTTTCTCGAACGCGCTCGCCGTATCCTCTTCGAAATCGAAAATGCTGCCAAAGAACTCGGTGATCACCCCACCTTGGAGCGACGCATCGTGGTGGGAGCGATTCCTACAGTCGCGCCCTACATTTTGCCCGAGTTGATCACCCGCTGTCGGGCCCGTTACCCAAATCTACAAATCGATGTGCGCGAAGATTTTCGCACCCATCTCACCCGCGCGGCCGTCGAAGGTGAAGTTGACCTCGCTATCGTCGCCTTACCCATCAAAGAGCCGCGGTTATCTGTAGAACCACTTCTCACCGAGCCTCTCCTACTCGTAGTCGGCAAAGACCACCCGCTCGCCCGCAAGCCCCGCGTCAAAGCCCCTGATCTCGCGGGCGAAACTTTTGTCATCCTCGGTTCCTCCAGCTCACTTGCGAGCCAGATCCAAAGTTTCTGCGGCAACCACAATTTCGAACCCCGCATTGGCTTCCGCTGCGCACAGGTGTCCACGGTCAAAGCCTTGGTGGGCATCGGCGTGGGCATTTCCATTTTACCACAAGTCGCCCGTGACCCCGAAGACACTAAATCACTGGTCTACATCGAGCTTTCTGGAGGCTCCCCCTCCCGTGAGTTAGCCATTATTCGCCATCAACAACGCTACCAAAGCCGCGGCGCCGAGCAATTTCTGACGGTACTACGCGAGCGGGCCGCCGAGCTCATGAGTTGATCTCGAAACCACCCCTGAGCCGAGTCGGCACTCAAGCCAACGTTGCGCTTTCGCAAATTAGACCAAGATTGATACCTGAATGTCTGCTCCAGAACATCATCCGCTGACCAAAAGCCGTGAACGCATCACGTTGCTGACGCTCGCGGGCGTGCAGTTCACGCACGTGTTGGACTTCATGATCATCATGCCCTTGGGCGCTCAGCTCATGCGCGTATTCGACCTGACACCGGGGCAATTCACGGTGATCGTCGCCTCCTACGGCTGCGCCGCCGCACTCAGTGGGTTCGCGGGCGGTTTCGTCCTAGATCGCTTCGATCGCAAACGCTCTTTGCTCGTACTTTATACGGGCTTCGGGCTATCCACCATGGCATGCGGCCTAGCGCCGACGCACCATTGGTTGATCGCCGCCCGCATCGCCGCCGGTGCGTTTGGCGGACTTTCCGGCTCGATGGTGAGCGCGATGGTCGGCGACATCATCCCACCGGCGCGGCGCGGCCAAGCGATGAGCGTGGTCATGGGCGCGTTCCCGATCGCCTCTGTGCTGGGCATCCCGGCTGGTTTGTATCTCGCCGGCCTTTTCGGGTGGCACGCCCCCTTTTTCATGCTCGCCGGTTGTGCATTGCTCAATCTTGGGATCGCAGCGCTCGCCCTGCCGCATTTGAGGACCGCCATCCATGGTCACAATCCAATCCGCCAAATGCGCGAGATCGTCACGCACTCGCTGCACTTGCGCGCGTTTGCCGTCAGCATCGTACTGGTGATGGCCGGTGGCTGCATCATACCGTTTCTAGCCCCGTCCTTCGTGGCCAATTTCGGCCTGAGCGAGGCAAATTTGCCCAAAGCTTACATGATTGGTGGCCTAGCAACCGTCATCACCACACCGATTATCGGCCGCTTGAGTGACCGGATCGACCGGCTGCATTTGCTCACGTTTCTCTCGGTGCTGGCCGTCGGAGTGGTGCTCACTCTCACGCACCTCGATACCGCAACGTTGCCGCTGGCCTGCGGGATCATGGCGGCGTTTATGGTCACCATGTCGGGCCGCTACGCGCCCGCTATGGCGATGGTGGCCAACGCAGTTCAGGCCCGCTACCGCGGCGGTTTCATGAGCGTGAATTCCGCCGTGCAACAAGCCGCTAGCGGCCTCGCTAGCTTGCTCGCCGGCGCCTTCATCACGACCCGAGCCGACGGTCACTTGCTCGGTTACGGCAACCTCGGGTTTGTCTCGGTCGGATTTTTTATTCTCACCGTCTACTTCGCCGCCCGCCTACGCCACGCGGCACCGCATGTCGCCCACGCCGGGCTGATTGCACCGGTTGGACCAAAGAATTCTTAACGCTTCGCGCTCGTTTTCCGCAGGGCCACAATCGTCTCGCCGACTTCCAGCCGCAGACGCTCAAACTTCGCTTTGAGTACATCAAATTCTTTCGGGCTCGCCCCGCGCAACTGCCCCACGAGCTCATCGCACGAGGCAAGTTCCACTGCGAGTTCTGACCACACGCGCCGACCGGGTTCGCCGATCGCCGCCTTTAATTTTTCTACGTCAGAGCGCATACCGCTCATCTGACGCGTCGCCGCCTCCACGTAATTTTCCACCGCCGCCCAGCGTGAGTTCGGTGCCGTATTTTCCGCGCAAACAACCAGTGACATGGCCCCGATATTGAACAATCCAACCAAGCCGAATCGGGTAAAAAATTTCATTATTGGGGTAATATGCGCCACTCAATGAAGGGCTTGCTCACGCCATATCTGAGCCATCGGCGGCCAAAGCTCCAGCCAAACTTAATCACCCTTTCGTTGTCACCCCGTGAATGCGATTGCGACGCTGCGCCGCTCGCCTACCAGTGAACTATGTCCGTAGTCTCGTCGCCCACGCCCAACACCACTCCCGCGCTCGCTCGTCCCGCACGCCCCGAGCTACTCGCGCCTGCGGGCGACTGGGAGTGCGCTCGCGCCGCCGTCGAGAACGGAGCCGACGCTATCTACTTTGGCCTCGAGCGTTTCAACGCGCGCATGCGCGCCAAAAACTTCACGCAGGCCGACCTGCCTGCGCTCATGAAGTTTCTGCACCATCGTGGCGTCCGCGGCTACGTCACGTTCAACACCCTCGTCTTCACCGCGGAATTACCCGACGCCGAATCTTACCTGCGCACCATCATCGCGGCCGGCGTTGATGCCGCCATCGTCCAAGACGTCGGAATCTGCCGACTCATCCGCGCACTCTCGCCCGATTTTCCAATCCACACTTCGACGCAACTCACGGTCACCAGCGCCGCGGGCGTCAGTTTCGCCCGCGATCTCGGCGCACAACTCGTCGTCCTAGCCCGCGAAAATTCCATCACCGAGATCGAGTCCATCCAGTCAGCCCAAGCCCAGGCCGCCGCGCCGGCCTTGCCGCTGGAGGTCTTCGTCCACGGGGCCCTCTGTGTTGCCTACTCAGGCCAATGCCTCACCAGCGAATCCCTCGGTGGTCGCTCCGCCAACCGCGGCGAATGCGCCCAAGCCTGCCGCCTCCCGTACGATCTTATCTCCGACGGCCAAAAAGTTGACCTCGGCGATCGCCGCTACCTGCTCAGCCCACAAGACCTCGCCGGCCTCGATGTTTTGCCCGATCTCGTCCGCGCCGGCGTCTCCTCCCTAAAAATTGAGGGCCGCCTCAAATCACCCGAATACGTCGCCAGCATCACTCGCGTCTACCGTCAGGCCCTCGACAAAATTTGCGAACCGAAGACGACCGCTCCAGCAGCACAAAAAGTCCTCACTGCTAATGCACTAGATCCCGCACACTACGAACTCCAGATGGCATTCTCCCGTGGCCAATACACAGGTTGGTTTCGCGGCATCAACAACCAGGAACTTGCCCACGGTCGTTTCGGCACCAAACGCGGTGTATTCCTCGGTACGGTTACACGCGTGAGCGGTGAATCCGTCGCACTCACACTTTCCGCGCCACTCAAACCCGGCGACGGCGTGGTATTCGATGCCGGCAATCCCGCAGAGCGCGAGGAGGGCGGCCGCGTTTACCAAGTCGAACCTTCACGCTCCACCGCCGGTGAAACGGTCCTGCGTTTCGGTCACGGCGATATCAATTGGCCCCGCGTCCGCGCCGGCCAACGCGTCTGGAAAACCAACGACCCAGCCCTCGACCGCGAATTACGCGCCACGTTCGAAGGCGAAAAAATTCGTTTTCAACGTCCGATCACGCTCGAACTCCACGGCCATGTCGGCGTTCCGCTCACCCTGATCGCCCGCGACGCGCACGGTCACGTTGCCCAAGCCGATTCCACGCTCCCCCTCGCCGTCGCAGAAAATCAACCCCTCACCACCGAGCGCTTACACGATCAACTCGGCCGGCTGGGCGGTACGCCGTTTTCCCTTGGCGAACTGATTAACCACCTTGAGGGCGCCGTCATGCTCCCCGTTAGCGAGCTCAACCGACTGCGCCGAGAAACGATCGCCACCCTCGAGCAACGCGCTGCCGAACCCACACGTTGGCAATTTCATCCCGCTCCATCCGGCCTCGCCGCACTTTCACTGCCCGCCGCATCCACCTCACCAGTAACCGCACCCGAAATCATCGTCGTCGTACGCAGTCTCGAGCAACTTGATGCCGCCCTCACCTGCGCCGGCATTGCTACAGTCTACTGCGAATTCGAAAACCCCAAACACTACCGCGACGCCGTCACGCGTTTCCGCGCCTGGCAAACCACGGCAGTCGCCACCGCGCCTGGTCTACCGGTGTCGTCGATCTGGGTCGCCCCGCCACGCATCACTAAGCCCGGCGAAGAATGGATTCTTAAACAGGTTCGCTCGTGCGACGCTGACGGTTACCTCGTGCGCAATTACGACCATCTCGCCTACTTCGCCGCCGATCGCCGCCGTGGCGATTTCTCGCTCAACGTAGCCAATCCCCTCACCGCCGCCCACTACCTCCAAGGTCACGGCCTCGAGCGAGTAACTGCCAGCTACGATCTCAACATCGTCCAACTAGAAGCCCTCCTACAAGCCGCACCCGGCGCCTGGTTCGATCTCACGATCCACCAGCACATGCCGATGTTTCACATGGAGCACTGCGTCTTTTGCGCATTTTTATCCAAGGGCAAAGACTACCATGATTGCGGGCGCCCCTGCGACACGCACCGCGTCGCCCTCCGTGACCGCGTCGGCGCCGAACTGCCGCTGAAAGCCGACGCGGGTTGCCGAAACACTGTCTACAACAACCGCGCACAGACGGGTGCTGACTACGTTGCCCGCCTCCTCGAGCTCGGAGCGCGTAGCTTCCGCGTCGAATTTATCAACGAAGGCGCCGACGAAGTCGTACGCACGCTCACACGTTATCAGCAACTCCTGCGCGGTGAGATCACCGGCGCAGACGTATGGCGCGAATTAAAGCTCCTCAACCAACTCGGCGTCACACGGGGCCAGATGGAAACAGCCCCGCAAATCATCGCCAAGAAACGCTAAAACGTGATGAGCGCTCAGCGCACGGTTACTTTGAGCGCTGGATCAATTCTACTTCGTAGCCTTCCGGCGCATCGATAAACGCAATCACCGAACCGCTGCCTGTGATCGTCGGCCCGTCGCTCAACGTATAACCCTTTGCCGCCGCCGCCGCGGCAAAAGCCGCTAGGTCTTCCACCTCAAAGGCGAGGTGCATCAAATCTGGCTGCACGACGACACTTGGTGCACCTGCGGGCATCTGACAGATTTCGATTTCCTCGTCGCTGTTGGGCGTAGCCAGAAATGCCAACTGCGCGCCGCGCGGCGAGGTATGCCGACGCGAGACGGTAAGCCCGATCGCCTCTTCGTAGAATTTTACGGTGCGGGCGAGGTCATTGACGCGCATGCGCGTGTGCAAAAGTTTTTTGATCATCTTAGAATTTAAACGTGCAGGGCTTCTCTCGCCTAGCCAATGCGATTTCTGGCGAGCGCTAGGGTGGCCGCATCAACTCAGTTTTGGTGAAAAACTTCTTCGAGGCCAAGCGACACGGGACTGTTATCCGCGTTACAGGGCATCATATCGCGCATGAAGGCCCACCAACGGCGGCAAACTTCGGTCTGCGCGATCGCGGCCCATTGCGCCTCACTCTCGATCTCCGCGTAGCCAAAAAGCTGGCGCGTCTCAGGGTGCAGAAAGATAGAATAATTGCGGACACCATGGCCTTTGAGAACGGCTTCGAGCTCTGGCCAGATAGGCGCGTGACGGCGGCGATATTCCACTTCAAGGCCGGGATGAACGGACATGACAAAAGCTTTTCGGATCATGGTAATTTGAGCGGAGGATCGGCGTCGCGCTCAAGCGCGTGCACGAGGGTTTCAAAGCGGTTACGGTCGGCGGGGTCACGCGAGATTTTCACCCCGTGCCTTGCGAGCGCGAGGGCTTCCGTCGGAAAATTGCGTTGGGCCGCGAGCATCGCAGCGCGCCAGACGAGTGCGGCGCTGCGTGGGAAACGCTGTACGCCTTCAATGACCGTAGCGAATTCTTCGATGCTGGGGGCACGTGCAGCTTGCGCCCAAACGGCGGCGAGTAGGCCGTAGACCTGCACCATGGGCGGGCGTTGTTGGCGGGCGTTGTTTAGAGGCGCAAGGATACGGGCGACTTGAGCATCCGTGAATAGCGCGTCGGAGGACGCTGCTTCTTCAAAGTTAAGGCGGGCGAGTTCGAAATAAGCTCGCGGGCGCTCAACCTTAGCTTGAGCGGCTGCTTCGAGAAAAATGCGGGCACGAGCATTTTTACCCTCAAGACGTTCGGCGAGGCCAAGAGCCGCGAGTAGGCGTGCATCACGCTCACCGCGGATATAGGGAGCGATGAGGGCGAGATGAGCTTCATCGGTGTGCCTAGCGAGCCGAAGGGCTTCACCAACGATGCGTCCAGACTCGGCATCGGTGGCGTCGCGAAGGTTGAAAGGCGGCGCATCGGGCAGGGCCTGGCCTTTTTTTGCGACAAACTGCATAGATTTATAATCCGTGAA
>CANHAH010000080.1 GCA_947458705.1 Opitutia bacterium
GGAGAACTCTTCACGCTCACCGAAGACATCACCGTCGCGCGTCGTTCGTTTCAATCCCTTGGAGGTCCCTTTGATTGGAGCAGCCCGCAGTTCAACGCTGAGGATTGGTCGTCCGCCTCGACCCAAGAAGCGCGCAATAAAGTCCATCTCTCGCGCACCACGCGCACCTATGGTCGTACCGCCGGACCCGCCGTGCTCCCGCCCGGCCGCCAACCGCTCACTCTTGTCACCGACATCGCCGCCAACGGCCAACCGCTCACCGATGGGTTTCTCGTTTCGAGCGCCCCGCTGCCGCTTAACTTCAAGCCGTTGCCCGCGCCGGCTCCGGTCGAGTTCGCAAAGGCGGTCGGCAACTTCACGCTCAAGGCCAAGGCCGCCGCGACGCAGGTCGCCGTGGGCGAATCCGTGACGTGGATGGTCGAACTCGCGGGCACGGGCAATTGGCCTGAGATCAGTCGCCTCCCGGCGCAGACGATCTCGCGCGATTTTCAAATCGTCACCCCAGTCACCAAGCGCGTGATGAACCGCGGCCAACTCTTTGAAGGCAGTCTCACGCAAGAGATGTTGCTGATCCCCAGCCGGCCCGGCGCGTATCAACTCGGGCCCGTGCGCTTCGTGTATTTCGACCCCAAGGCCGGCGCTTATCAAATGCTCACGAGCGAATCCGTGGCGCTCACCGTGACCGGCGAAGCCGCCGCGCCGGGCACCATCGTCCCGCCAGCCGCTGCTGCTAACTCATCTACAGGCGGCGCCGATCGCGTACCTGTGCCCGTGGCGCCGCCGCCGTTGCCGCTCGATCCCATTGCGGGCGCGCGCCTCGGATTGCCGCCCTTGACCTCGAGTAGTTTGATGCTGCTGGTGGTGGTGCCGCTCGTGGTGGTCGTGGCGTGGTGGCTCCGCTTGGCCGCGAGTCGGCGTTACACGACCGATCCTCAGCGTCGTCGTCGCGAAGCGCGCGCGCGCATTGAGGCGGAATTGGCGCACCTCACTGGGGCTGCGAGCTTGTCGCGTGCTCAGATCGTGCAACACCTCCGCACCTGGCAGCACGCCGCGGCGGAGTTTGCGGAGATCGCCGAGGCTTCGCCCACGCCCGCGCAGATCGCCGGGGCCTTAGAGCACGTGCGCACGGGTTTGTCGTGGGCGCAGCTCTGGCGTGATGCCAACCACGTGATCTACGGCGAGACGCAGACGTTACCCGCCGATTGGTTGTTGCGCGCGCAAGGTGCATTGTCGGATGCGCCCTTGGCCGATGTGCCGCTGCTCGCGCTGTTCTTGGGCCGTAATCTCTTTCCTTGGGCTGCGCTGCTCGTGTTCGCGTGCTTGCCTCTCGCGGTGCGCGCCGAGGCTGGGGCCGAGGCCTATCGTGCGGGAGACTTTAAGAAAGCCGAAGCGGCGTGGCGCAGCGCCCTCGCGGCCTCGCCGCGTGATGCGGCCCCGCGCGCCAACCTCGCGGCGGCCCTCGCGCAACAAAACCGTTGGAGCGAATCGGCCGCGCACGCGTTGGCGGCTTTTTGTCTGGCCCCGCAAGACGCGGCGATCCGTTGGCAGTTTAACCTTAGCCTCGAGCGGGCAGGCATTGATCAACCGGCTTTTGTCGCCTTGGCGACGGGCGCAGGGTGGGGCGGCGTCGCGCGTCGGCTCTCGCCGGGTGAGTGGGGTGTGGCCTTGGCCTCGGCGTCGTTGGTCTGGGCGGCGGCCTTGGGCTTATGGCTTTGGGCGCATTATCGGGCTCGACCCGTCTGGCTGCGACGCATTGCTGAGGTGATGATGGTGCTCGCGGTTGTGTTGGGCGGGTCGGCGCTGCTGAGTATGCGGACTTATGGAGTGCTGGCGCAGCGTGACATCGCCGTGGTGGCGCAAAACACGGTCCTGCGCTCGGTGCCAACGGAAGCGACGAACGCCCAAAAGACCTCTCCTCTGCCTGCGGGCTCGTTGGCCGTCATAGACCAAACTTTTTTGGGTTGGAGCCGCTTGGTGTTCCCCAATGGCCAGACCGGCTGGGTGCGGACGGATGCGGTGGTGACCTTGTATCGCTAAGGTGGTTGATTGCCAGGTTGGTACCTCCGGGCGCAAAATGGGATCTTAAGCGCGTTAGGATCTTAGTTAATGACGCGATCTTTTAGTCGTTGCGCCAAGCGGAGGGTCGATTGCCGACGTAATTCCTTCGGCGTTTTTACGCCTAGAAGTTGGATAAACGCTTTATCGCGCGAGATGCGCTCAAAGTGCTGTACGTGCCGAAGATTGATGATGCGAAAGCGATCGATCCGGAAAAAATCAGACGCGGGTAAATTCTCCTCCCACCGACTCAAGGTCTGGCGGAGCATGTACGCTTTACCATTAATGAGCGTCAGCCTCGAATAGGAATCCTCGGACTCGATCAGGGTGATCTCAGCCAGTTCCACTTGAAGCATTTCTTTTTCCGATTGGACCCAGAGCGTCCCGAGCGTGTTGCTAGCCTTGGTTCTTTGAGCCACAGCTTGGGTTGCCGCTCGGCCCGCGAAGTGGCGTTGGAGCTTTTTGACCGTTGCGGCCATACGTTTGGCTGAAAAAGGCTTTAGGAGATAATCGAGCGCGTGCAGCTCATACGCTTCGATGGCCCGATCATCGTGGGCGGTCACAAATACGATCTCCGGGCGGTGATCCGCGGGTAGCATCGCAAGCAACTCGGTCCCCTCGGCTCGGGGCATGTTGATATCGAGGAAGATTACATCGGGCAGCAAAGAGCGGCAGAAAACGAGCGCGGTCGCCACCGAGTTGGCTTCTGCTACCACTTCTATATCGGGATGTGCGGAGAGGCGCTGGCGCAGGAAATCTCGCGCAGCTGGCTCATCATCGACGATCAAAACTCGCAAGTGAACACTCAAGCGGTGACCTTTGGCAGGTAAAGTGGGTTGCTCACCCGTGGTTCCAAGGTCGCGCTTGAGTTATCTCCGGAGCACATGCGGCAGCACACGGCCGCGTGTTCACCGATATAGGGCTGGGTTATTCGCATAAAACCCCGCAGGACACCTCACAGCAATTTGTGAGAATAAAGCACGATGTCGCGAATCGGTCCAGATACGTTGTGAACTGGGCTCAACCTGCCTCAAACCCCTGTAGAGCAATGATCACATGAGCCGCTCGCTAGACCTTACAGGCATAGCAGGACTTGGACGGGCTAGAATCAGCAACCTCGCATTGGTATCTTATCTTAGTAGGGTTGTGGCCTTTAATCGCTGAATGAGGCGCAGGCTAGGTTGTCGGCCTAATTCTTTCGGCCCACTCAAGCCTCGTAGGGTGATCAGCGCTTGATCGCGCGAAATACGCTCTACTTTCCCCAAGCGCCGCAAATTGATGATCAGCGAGCGGTCCACGCGCATAAAATCCTCCGTCGGGAGCAAGCTTTCCCACTGGCTCATCGCTCGGCGCAGCAAGTATGAGTCACCGTCAAAAAGCGTGAGTCGGGAATAGGGGGCCTCGGCTTCTATCAAGACGATCTCGCCTAGTTTCACTTTGACTCGTCCGTTATCGGTGATGACCCAAATCGACTTGGGTGCTGTCGCCTCGGCCTGGGGCCCCATGGAGGGCGTGATAGCTAGACTCATATAGGTGCGCAGTAACTTATCAACCACCAGGCCTACCCGTTTGGCTGAGTACGGTTTGAGCAAATATTGGAGGGCGCGGACCTCAAACGCCTCAATCGTGCGATCGTCAGGCGTAGCCAAAAAAACGATCTGCATGCGGGGATTCCCTGATTGCACTGGTAACATGAGGAAGACCTCTGCCTGCGACAGGTTGATATCCAAAAAAATCACATCCGGATGCAGTGTCCGGCAATACTCCAAGGCTGTAGCCACGGTACTGGACTCACCGACTAACTCGATTTCCGGATGGATCTGCAGGTGCTTCCGTAAACGTGCCCGTACTACCGGGTCATCATCCGCAATCACACATCGCAACGGGGCGCTTGGGGCGCTCCCGAAAGGAGATAAACTCATATCTAAATCCACAGTGAGTGAGGGTTGAACGTGAATTTATAAGCCCAATGTCACTAACCGGCCCAAAACTCAATTGAAGTAGACTCCGTTAACCTCCCAATGTCCAATTCAGTGAGCTGATTGACCCTTTACCTCTCTTCTGCACAGCGTCGATATGCGCTGTCACGCTCGTCGAATCTCAACCCTTTGCCTAGGGCAGGGGTATAAGTACTTGGACGCGCACCGTATCGGGCAGAGATTCGTGGGTGACCTTTGCCGCGGTGCCGTAAATCAACTCCAGTCGACGCCGCAGGTTGCTGAGGCCGATTTGTTGGCCGGGCTCGGGCACAAGTTTCGGCTCAACCCACGTGCCGGTGTTTTCCAACGAAGCAATGAAACCTTTTCACTGATCTTTGCCTCCACACGCAGAAGCAGAGGCCACTGCTGTGGGATGACACGAAGGGCGCATCCAGCGCACGCACCTCACCTGACCGCCGGCGTTCAGAGCTTCATGCTCTCGCCGTCGAGTAGGTACACGCCGGAGAGAAAACCGTTTTCCACGACAGCCCCGACTTTCAATGTGCCGTAGACGAAGATGGGCGTATCGACCATAAGCTTACCTTTGCCCTCAGGCAGGCGGACGATCACGAAGTCATTCAAGCCGGGCGTCGCGCCGTAGCAGCATGAGGTCTGGTCTTTCATGAGAAGCATTTCGGTGACGACCCCTTTGTTCACCTTCACGGGAAGCATGAAGCCGCTGATAACCGTCTTCTTGCCGTCGAGAGCTTTGATGTCGGCGGGAATCTGCGCGTTGTAAAGGGCGGCAAGTTTGACGGGGTCCTCCTCATTGATCTCGGGAAAGGTGTAACCGGCGAGGCGGTTGAAGCTGGCGTTGAGATAGGTGGCAGGGGCGGGCTCGGCGGCGATCACGGAGACGGCCGTGAGCTGGCCAAGGAGACTCAATAACAGTAGGGCGATAAAAAAAGTGCGGCGCGTGGGCATGGGGCTCGGGGGACTGGGTGATAGATGAAGCAATTTTGGGCGAAACACAATGGCGGGGCGTCGTCTTGGTTAAGCAATTGGGCAAAAAAACGGGCGCGGGTCCGGGGTAGGTGGAGACGCGGTCGAATTGGGAATAATGGGTGTGAGGACGCACGGAGGGGTGGGGCACAAAAAAGGGCCGGTCTCATGACCGGCCCTTGAGGGGAAGACGATTAAGCGAAGCTCCGTTTAGAAGCGCTTGGTGATGTCCAGCGTCCAGGTGCGGCCCGCGAGCAGGCTCGTGTAAACGGAGGAGGAATAACCGAAGTTGCCGGAGGTGAGCGGTGGCTCCTTGTCGAGCAGGTTGATCACACCGAGACGAATCGAGGTGTCGCGCAGGAGCTTGGGCGCATCCTTCTTGAAGGAGTATTTAACCGATGCATTGTAGGTGATCGAGTCCTGCACGATGTAACGGTAAGCGTAAGCGCCGCCGTCGAAGTATTTGCTGATATAGTTCGGGTTGTTAAGACTGGCGTATTGCGCAGCGGTGATGGTGGAGCCGGCGGAGTTTTCTCGGTAGCTACCGATGTAGTAGCCGCTGAAGCTCGCGTTCCAGGCTCCCTTGCGCCAGCCGGCCGTGAAATTGCCGCGCCAACGGGTGGTGCCATCGACGTCCAGTCGCTCGTTGGTGATCGCAGCCGAGCCGGGGATGTTGCGGGTGGTGAAGCTGCGCGCGACGTAGCTCCAGTCAGCATTGAAGTTGAATTTGCCGATCGGCAGGGTGGGCGCGATGTAGTTCAAGCCCAAGTCCCAGCCGGAGACGTAGCCTTTGGCGAGATTCTCAAAGGTGACGCTGCGGGAGATGATGCGACCGACGGTGGCCAGTTGCTGCGCGGCGGGTTTGCCGGCATTGTAGGCGGCGAAGGCGGCGGTGTCGGCGGCAGTAACAGCCGCGCGTTCTACGGCGCTAGAGCCCTTGTAGGCGGTGGTGCCACTACCGGCATCAATCGCGGCGACGGCTTTACCGGAGGCGATTTGTGCTTGGGTATAGGCTTGGAGCGCGACGTTATCAGCGTTCAAGATCTGGGCGCTGGTCAACGAACCGATGTTGTCGGCTTGGCTGATCTGCCAGTAGTCGGCCGTGACGGACAGGCCCTTGATCTTCGGGATATCAAGCACGATGCCGGCGCTGCGGCCCACGGAGGTAGAGGGCTTCAGGTTGATGTTGCCGAGCGAGTAGCTACGTTGGACATACGCGCCTTCCGCTGTGGCGATCTGGCGATACGGGTCGATGGTGCCTGGAAGGGAATCGACGGTGAAGCGGCGGGGAGCGTAGAGCGTGGGCAAGTTCGGGGCAGTGAAGCCTTGGTTGTAAGAGCCGCGCAGCATGATGCCGTCACGTGGTTTCCAATTAACGCCAACCTTGGGCTTGGTCGTGCTGCCGAAATCGCTGTAGCGCTCGAAGCGGCCCGAGCCGGTGACTTCGAAAGATTTGATGAGCGGGATGTTGTTCTTGGGCGCGGCGAGCGGGATGATCGTCTCGAGGTAAGCGCTGGCCACGGTGCGTGAGCCGTTGGAATCAGGCGCGGCGGAGGCGGTGATCAAATCGTTGTCATTGGGGTTCAGGCCCGAGTCGGGGGGATTGAGGCCGATGTAGGGAGGACGATAATCTTTGAATTGTTCTTTGCGAAATTCGCCGCCGCCCGCCAGGGAGATGGCGCCACTCCAGATGTCGATAAGCTCGCCGCCGACACGCAGGTCGACGCTGCCGATTGCGCTGTAGCCTTCCCGACGGAATTGGGTGCGGAAGCTTTCTACGACCTCGCTGGGATTGCTGTAGGGTTTGTCGGTGACCACGGAGTTGCCGACCACCTTGAAGGTGTAGCCGAAGGGGTTGTAGGCGGTGGCGTCGGTGCGGCCGAGCGCGTCGCGCAGGAGACTTTCGCGGACGGCATTGAGGGAGAGATCGTTCGTCCAGGCCTTGGTGAAGAGGCCGCCGGTTTCCCAGCTCCAGGTGGAACCGAATTTACCGCGCAGGCCGGCGACGAAGCGCACCATATTGGAGTTAACCTGCACGTGCTCTGGCCCGATGTCTTTGGTGTTGCCGGTCAGGATCGTGAGGGCTTGCGGGGTGCCGACGATGCGGGCCGTGCCATCGGTATTGGCAGCTCCGGTGGCGTTCACGTAGCGCGAGCCGAAGGGATTGAAGGGATTGTTAACCGACATGTTTTGGATTACGAGGCTGTCGGCGCCAGGGTAGTTGAGCGCGATGGGCTGACGAATGAGGTCGGACTTCGCGTGGTAATAGGTGAGGTCACCGAAAGTGGTGATGCGGTTGGTCAAGTCGTACTCGAAGCTGCTATAAGTGCTCAGACGGGCGCTTCGTGGGGAACCTTGTTGGTAAAGGTTGATGTCGTTGAAGGCCTCGGGATTGGCGGCGCGCGTGGGGGCGACGGTGGTGTCGGCCGGCACGCTGTCCGGACCGGTGAGGGGACGGAAGTAGCGGGTGGTGCCACTGGTGGCGTTGGCGCCCAGGCGGTACGTGGGCCAGAGTACGGCCGAGCGGCCGTCGTAGCCGGAGCCGAGCGCGTTAAACGGAGCGGGGGCGACGTTGGTGTGGTTGGCGCTAGCGGAGAAGCTGCGGTCACGCAGGTTGATTTCCTGGCGATAGAGGTAGTCGATGTTGGTGAGGAAGCGACCTTTGCCTCGGGCGAAGTCGGTGCCGTAGGTCAGGGTCGCCGAGCCACTGGCGCCGCCGCGGTATTCAGGCTGGCCGTAACGCATGCGCAACTCGGTGCCGCGGAAATCTTGGCGCATGATGTAGTTCAACACGCCGGCGACGGCATCGGAGCCGTAAACCGAGGATGCGCCATCACGCAGGACGTCGATGTGGTCGATACCTTGGGTGGGGAGTTGATTGGCGTTGGGCGAGAAGCCGTTGCCGCTGGTGGAGTCACTGGCGGTGAGCGGGTGGGGGGCGATGCGCCGGCCGTTGAGCAGTAGCAAGGTGCCGCCCGAGCCGATGCCGCGAAGGGCGACCGTCGCGACGTCACCGCGCGCAGTCGCACCGCCGTTGGAGGCTTCGTTGAAGGGTACGCTGGTGAGCTGGGGGAGCGCGGTGATGAGGTCGATCGGCGTCAGCGCGTTGCGGGCCGTCATCGAGTCTTGGCTGATGATCGTGACCGGGAGCACCTTCTCGATGTCCAAACGCTTAATGTTGGAGCCGGTAACGGACATGGCCTCGAGTACGACGACTTTTTCCTCGCTCACGGGAGCCGCTGGCGCGGGCGCGAGAGGTTGGGCGGCGAGCGGCGAGAGCAGCAGCGCGGCGAGCAGGGCCAGGGTGGTGGTCCGGTTCAGTTTAAGGGACTGACTATTCGGTAGGTTCATACGATTTGGTGGAAAAGTGCTGGAGGGCTGGATGTCGGAAGCCTAGATTCTAGCTCATTCTAAGCCAATCTTGTTAAATCGTGGTCACGTTTTAAGAATTTATCAATGGCTACTATTGGGGAAACTCTCATGAAAAGGCACCTAGAATAGCTCCATGTGCATGCTACGGCAGATGGTTTTAGTCGGATAGTCCGCAATCACTTCACCCTCCCCCAAAAAACTACCTATGAAATCGCCCCTATCGTTTCTGTTTTCCCTGGTTTTAACATCGGCGGCGATGTTGGGCCTGAACGCGCCGTTAATGGCGCAAACTACCAAGCCTGATTTGGTCGAGTACATCCAAGCGCAGAAAGCGGCTTACGAAGACATCGCCTTGAAAATCTGGGGTTATGCCGAAGTCGGTTTCAAGGAGACCAAAAGCACCGCGCTCTTACAGGCGCAGTTGGCTAAAGAAGGTTTTAAGATCGAAGCAGGGGTCGCAGGAATCCCGACGGCGTTTGTCGCCAGTTTCGGCAGTGGGCATCCCATCATTGGGATCATGGGTGAGTTTGATGCGTTGCCCGGCGTCGCTCAGGCGGCTGTGCCAGAGCGCAAACCGATCGAAGGCCAGATCGCGGGACACGCCTGCGGACACCATGTTTTTGGTGCGGGCTCGGCGGCGGCGGCGGTCGCGGTTAAACATTGGATGGAAGCTACTAAGCAGGTGGGCACTATTCGCTTATATGGCACGCCCGCCGAAGAAGGTGGCTCGGGCAAAGTCTACATGGTGCGGGCGGGTTTATTTAACGATGTGGACGCGATGCTACATTGGCATGCGGGTGATCGTAACGCGGTCAGCCTCGGCAGCACGCTCGCGAACAAGTCGGGCAAATTTCGTTTCCGCGGTATCGCCTCACATGCGGCCGCCGCGCCCGAGCGCGGTCGCTCAGCCCTCGATGGCGTCGAGTCCATGAATTATATGGTGAACATGATGCGTGAGCACGTGCCCGACTCTACGCGTATCCACTACGTGATCACCAAGGGCGGCGAGGCACCGAACGTTGTGCCTGCGTTTGCCGAAGTGTTTTATTACGCTCGCAGCCCCAGTCGCCAGATCTTGCAAGACGTGTGGTCGCGCATGGAGAAAGCCGCGCAAGGTGCCGCGATGGGCACGGGCACGAGCGTTGATTGGGAAGTCATCGGTGGCGTCTATGAAATTTTACCTAACGAGCCGCTCGCGCGCGCAATGCACGCGAATCTCGTAACGGTCGGTGGTGTGACTTATAACGACGAAGAAAAAGTATTCGCCGATAAACTCGCGCGCACTCTCTACGGTAAACCACCAGCCATCGAGACGGCCGCAATGGTGCAACCCTTGAATCCCGATGCGACAGGCTCGGCCTCCTCTGACGTCGGCGATGTGAGCTGGACGGTGCCAACGACGGGACTCTCCGCGGCAACCTGGGTGCCCGGTACCCCGGCGCACAGCTGGCAAGCCGTGGCCTGTGGCGGCACCTCGATCGCGCTCAAGGGCATGGTCGTGGCTGCAAAAACGATCGCGCTCACCGCCGTCGATCTTTTCCAAAAACCCGAACTGGTCGCGCAAGGTAAGGCCGAACTTGCCAAACGTCGCGGCGGTGCGGAGTTCAAATACGAAGCCTTGATCGGCGATCGTAAACCGGCGCTTGATTACCGGAACTGAGGGCGCGGTTGAGATTGAGGATGGGGTGTTGCCTCTGGGTTCACCCTTTTTTAACAGCCAAGAATCAACTTTGTAGTTCGTAACTCAATACACTGAGCGCGTAAACGGCCGCGGTCTCGCATCGTAGGACAAGTGGTCCGAGCGTGATCGGTTCGAAACCCGCGGAGCGCGCGATACTGAGTTCAGCCGGCGTGAAGTCGCCTTCGGGCCCGATCAACCACACTGCACTGCGCGGCGCTCGACCTAAGGCGGCCGTGGTCGCAGCGAGTACAGATTTGAGGGACTTGGCGCCAGGCTGGAGACTAGCGATAAGTTTTAAATCATAGCCGCGGGCCGATTCCATGAAGGCACTGGCGGTTTGTACCGGAGTAATTTCAGGGAGCCAAGGGTTGCCGCATTGCTTGGCAGCCTCAAGGGCGGCGTGGGCCCATTTCTCAACTTTTTTATCGGAGCGATCGGCGTCGAGGTGGACTTGGGTGCGTTCGCTGGCCAGCGGGACGATGCGGGCCGCGCCGATCTCGGTGGCCTTGCGCACGATGTCATCCATCGTGCCACCCTTGGGGAGGGCTTGACCGAGCGTGATGGAGAAGGGGAGAGGTTGGAGTTTTTGTTTGAAGCGGACCTTGAGACGAGCGGCGCGTTTGTCAGCGGCGGCGAGTTCGCAAATCCATTCGGAGCCGCGCCCATCGAAGGCGACGACGGTGTGGCCGGCGGCGGCACGGTTGACGACGATGAGGTGGTGCGACTCCTCAGCGGAGAGAATAAGCTCCGTGGGTTCGGCCTGGGTAGGCGTGGCGTGGACGCGGAAATCGGGCATGAGCAGAGCGGACGCGGGCCTTGGTTGCGGGTCGAGGGCAAAAAGAAAGGGCGCCCGACCGTGAGGCCGAGCGCCCTTACCGACTTAACTATAAACTATGAATATCCTAAAAAGAACGGGTAACTTACACAGGGAAAGACGCTGAACCAGAGTGAACGTTCAAAACTGCTGAAGAAAATTTTACGTGGACACGGGCGAATGCGTTTTCCAGCTTTGCAGTTCGCAGCAAGGCCCAGGTGGCGGAATTGGCAGACGCAGTAGACTCAAAATCTACCACCGCAAGGTTTGTGGGTTCGACCCCCACCCTGGGCACCATTTGAATAAAGCCGCGACCCGCTTCGGTCCGAAGTGCCTGGCGGAAGTGAGGGGCAGGGCAGGACAGACACGGCCATCGGCTAGGTCGTACGGCCTTGTCGCGCGTCAATGCTGGCGATACTCTTCCCAGTTCGCTAACCGGTACGTGCCATCGCCGCTCGCTACGACCAGCCCTTGGTCAATCAATAGCTGAAAGCGATCTTTGCCTTTTTCTGCAGACCATAAAAATTCTCGCGTCAGCTGGATGGCGTCCGGCTTGACCTGCAATGGTATCGCGAGGGTGCGCTGACGATTTTGGAGCGATTGCAGCTGACGGTTCGCATCACGCCACCGCAGCCAAGCTGGCGGCGTTATCACTATGCCATGATCATGTGCGAATTTTGTCAGCATGGCCTCCTGCTTTATCGCCTCCGGCGGACCGAACACCCCGATCCAGGTAGAATAATCGCGGATCGGATCCCAAATAGCATTGGCGCGGCGGGTCAGCTCGGTCGGGCCCAAGCCTGTTTGAGCTGCGGCTTCTAGATCGGAAAATTTGATTCGAAAATCCGCAAACGCTCGGATCTGACGCAGGTGCGGTAGGGTCAGCTCGACAAACGTCTCAGGCGGAAACGGCAGTGGAAATTTGGGTACGAAGGACGCGTCGGGTTTCATCGCTTCTAGGCGTACGATCACCTCTTCGGCGCGGCGTAGATCATTGACCGGATCGGCCGTGCCGAGCCGGTGCGTTGGCAGCCACATCCAGTAGGTATCCCATGATGGTCCGCTGCGTACATCCTGAATGAGTCGAAGCGCCTCAAGCATCACCGGCCCATTTCGCGGACCCCAAATTCCCTCCGCAATCTCTCTTAGAAGCTCGTCGGGGTCGCGCTCGGGATTCCACAGAAGCTGACCGGCGGCATAAAGGCTGAAGATGTTAGTCAAGTGGCAGGCCTCCATCTCCGACCAATAGGTGATCGGGTGGA
Source organism: Opitutia bacterium (assembly GCA_947458705.1). Lineage (GTDB taxonomy): Bacteria > Verrucomicrobiota > Verrucomicrobiia > Opitutales > Opitutaceae > Tous-C4FEB. The sequence goes on from CANHAH010000080.1 coordinate 12,106, forward strand.
TGCGGTCAGCGCCCGCTTTCACCTGTCGGTAAAATTGTGCGAGTAGCTGAGCATTTACGTGCTGCGTCGGGATCTGATCTGATTCGATTTCGGCCGTGTGCCAGCCCCACACGCCGATTTCTAAGCCGTGTGCCTTGGCCGAGGCGTGCAGCGCTTCGCGCCGACCCGGCGGATAAGTGTGAGGCATCGTGTTCTCAAGAAAAAGGACATCCTTAAATCCGTTCGCCAGTAGCTCCTTCATGTAGGTCGTCTCCTCACCTGCGTACCAGAAGTCCACGCCGAGTTTAACCTTAGGATTCAATGCACGAAACTTGTTTCGCAACAGGCCCATGTAGTTAAACACATCCGCGCGATTTTTGAGATTACCGGGATCATAGAAGTGTGTGATCAACAGATCCACCTCAGGTGCAAGCTCGGCATAACCGTCATAGTAGTGCTCGAAGCTCGAGCGAACCGCCGGGTCCTCGTAAGCAGTTTTTCCCGTCGCTGGCGTGTAGGTAACAGTAGGGTCTACCCATCCGAAATTGTTAAATTGTGCAGCCCAAACCCACAGGGTGATTTCCTGCCCGTTCTCGCGTAGGGCACGAGTGAACATTCGCAGCCGGCCGTGATAGGCCTCGCGGGAACCGACCGCTGCATAATTTGCAACTGTGTCCATGAGTTGCGAACCGCTAAAGCCGAACCAATCAAACATCTCCACGTAGGCCGCTACCTGCCGATCGCTATACAGCCAGACATTCATGCGCTTGTCCGCGTTGGGATTATTGAAGACTCCTCGCACTAATTCCGGGCTCCAAGCGCACAGCGTCCATTCTCGCCGCGGGATCCACGGCCGTTCGGTTACCCGCACCTCGGGCAGTACCAGCCCAGGCGCGCGCTGTTCGCTCCCAATCACGAGGCGCTGCACGGCGCGCTTTAACCCGCGGTCTGTCTGGCCCGCGGCGATGATCACTGCATGGCCGTTAAGACGGCGGGTCTCCAGGGCGAATCCCTCTGGGGAATCTGCCGGCACGACGAGGTCGGAGGATAAGCCCAAGCCATTCGTGGATAAAATAATTGCTGGGGCCCCGGCCGGTACTTTGGCAAGATCCGCAACGACGCTTACCGGCGCGCCGAGTACTTTACTGATATAATCGTTAAGCCGGTCCGTCACACGCCGCTCTAGTGCGGTCACCGGCCGCGCCACTACGTACGCTCGCTCACCAGATTTGAACTCCACGGCCGCGACACCGAGACTGGCGCCCAGTAGTGCAGTCGCCATAAGCATGCCCCACCGCCAAAATTTGAAAAAGA
>CANHAH010000081.1 GCA_947458705.1 Opitutia bacterium
GGGCCTCGTCGAAGCGCCGCAGCTGCTGCTCTTGGACGAGCCGACGAACCATCTCGATCTCGCGTCGATTCAGTGGCTCGAAGAATTTTTACTCGAGTGGGGCGGGGCATTGCTCTTTGTCACGCATGACCGGGCCTTTTTGCGGAAGCTGGCGACACGCATCGTCGAAGTGGATCGCGGTCAACTCATTGGTTGGGCGTGCGACTACGACACGTTTCTCGTGCGCAAACAGGCCGTGCTAGAGGCCGAAGAAGTGGAGCGCGCGCAGTTCGATAAAAAACTTGCACAGGAAGAAGTCTGGATTCGCCGCGGCGTGAAAGCCCAGCGCTCACGTGCCAACAATCGCATTCATGCGCTCGAAAAAATGCGCGCGGAACGCGCTGAGCGGCGCGACCGGCAGGGTAAAGCCACGATGACTGCGCAGGAAGCGGATCGCAGCGGCTTCAAGGTTATCACCTGTGAAGACGCGGGTTTTCGCTACGCCGACGACGGTCCGTGGATTGTCCGCGATGTCACCACGCGCATCGAGCGCGGTGACAAGATCGGTATTGTTGGCCCCAACGGTGCGGGCAAAACCACGCTCTTAAAATTATTGCTCGGGCAATTGAAACCGAAGGTCGGTCTCGTCGAGCAAGGCACGCAATTGGAGATCGTTTACTTCGACCAACTCCGCGCGCAGCTCGATGAGACCATGCGCGTGCAAGACGCCGTGGCCGACGGTAACACTATGATCACGATCAACGGCCGGACTCGGCACGTGATTTCTTACTTGGAAGATTTTCTCTTCGAGCCCACGCGGGCGCGCACGCCGATCAAGGCGCTCTCCGGCGGCGAACGTAACCGACTCCTCCTCGCCCGGCTTTTCACCAAGCCCGCCAACGTTCTCGTGCTCGACGAACCGACCAACGATCTCGACGCTGAGACGCTCGAACTACTCGAAGATTTACTCGTGGAATTTGGCGGCACCGTATTGCTCGTCAGTCATGATCGCGCGTTCTTGAACGAAGTCTGCACGAGTTTGCTCGTGTTTGAAGGCGAAGGCCGCGTCGTCGATTATATTGGCGGCTACGACGATTGGCAGAAGGAAAAAGCCCGCAAAGCCGCCGCGATCGCGGCCGCCGAGGAACTCGCGAAACGCGCCGCAAAAGCCGCAGCTAACGGTGGCGCCGGCACACCCGCGGCCAAAGCGCGCAAGCTTACCAACAAAGAGCGCGCCGAATTGGACGCGATGCCGTCGTTGATCGAGAAACTCGAAAACGAACAGACCGCACTCACTGCCAAGCTCGCTGATCCGTTGTTTTTCAAAAAACCACCACTTGAAGTGACACAGGCCACGGGACGCCTGCACGAACTTGAGGCGCAGATCGCCGCGACTTACAAACGCTGGGAAGAACTCGGCGGTTAAGCGCCGCGCGGTGCAACGAAGCGCGCGCGCAAGTTCGTCAGCGTGACTTCGGCGAGCGAGCTCACGCGCAGATCGACGTGAGCGAAATCGTGGTGCAGCGTTGAAGGGCCGGGCGCTGCGACGGTGAACAATCCAGCGCGTTTGGCGGCGATGCTGCCGGTGTGTGAGTCTTCGAATGCGACCGCTTCATGAGCGCGCAGGCCAAATTGGTTAAGGACGAGTTTGTAGAGATCGGGCTCGGGCTTCGGCGAGGCCGCGTCTTCGCGGCAGGCGACGAAGGTGAACCGTTCCAACAGGCCGAGGCGCGCGAGGTGTGGTTCGACCCAAGTGTGTTCAGAGTTGGAGGCGATGGCTACAGGTAGGCCGGCGCCGCGCGCTTCGTCGAGCAGTGCGACGACGCCGGGCAACGGTGCGAGCTGTTCGAGGCGACCTTTTTTAGTGTGTTGGCGTTGGGCCTCGAGCTCGGTGTGGATCGCGTTCGGACCAAAAGCGGCCCAAGGATCGAATTTAAAATCAACATGCCCTACCGCGCGGATAAACAGCGCTTCGTCGAAGGTCACACCGTGCGCCAGGTGGACATCAGCGTAGGAACAGATGAGAGCGGACTCAGTGTCGAGGATCAGGCCGTCGAAATCAAAAATGAGGGCGCGAAGCATGGCGACGAATTCGGATAATGGCGCCGCTTACAACCCCTGTGTATCAATGAGCCAGATGAGTGATGCGAGGGCGCCGGCGCCGAGGTGGAGTTCGCGCGGGTTCACTTGCTCGAGGTTGTCGGCAGTCGTGTGGTGGATGTCGAAGTAGCGTTGCGAGTCGGGTAGGATTTCGCCTGTGGTGGCTCCGAGTAGATAGAGCGGGGCGACATCGGCACCACCGCGGCCGGCGACGAGTAAGGGCAGGCCGTAAGGTTCGAAGAGTTTGGTCCAGCGGGCGGCGCGCGCGATGGCGTCAAATTGTGAGCTCGCGAGTTCAAAGCCGCGAGGTTGAAAGCCGCCGTTGTCGGATTCGAGGGCTAGGATATGTTTTTCGCCGGCCTTGCGTGCCATGTCGGCGTAGGCGGTGGCGCCGCGGAGCCCGTTTTCTTCGTTGGTGAAAAGGACGGCGCGCAGCGTGTGGCGCGGTTTGATCCCAAGCGTTTTGAACAGGCGGAGAACTTCCATGGCCTGTACGACGCCCGAGCCGTCGTCGTGGGCGCCGGGTGCTATATCCCAAGAATCAAGGTGGCCACCTACGACCATGATCTGGTCGGGAAATTCGGAGCCGCGGATCTCGCCAATGACATTGTGCGAAAGGGCATCGGGGTAACGTGAGGCGTGAGACTTGAGTTCGACGCGGATTTTGGGATCGGTGGCGAGGGCGGCGCTAAGGCGATCAGCGGCTATAGTGGAGAGTGCGCATGCGGGGATATTGGGCCCTTCGGGCAGATAGGTGGTTGCGCCGGTGTGTGGAAGGTTGTTGATCGCGTGCGTGAGGGAGCGTGTGAGCGCGCCGACGGCGCCATATTTGGCGGCGGTGATCGGGCCGCGGCCTCGTTGGTCCCCGGCGGCTCCATAGGCCCGGCCGGGGAGGACCATGGCGGGGTCCATCGGACGATTGAAGAAGACGATCTTACCAGCGATTTTATCGCGGCCGAGAGCTTCAACTTCGGCGAGGGATTTAACTTCGATGACTTCGGCGGTGATCCCGGCGGGAGGTGTGCCGATGGAGTTGCCTAGGGCAAGGGCGGCGAGGTTGATCGCCGGTCCAGTGGCGAGCTGGAGACGGACGGATTCGCGTGAGCCGCGCTCCCAGTGCGGGACCATAACCTCTTGAGTGGACACGCGATCGAGTCCGAGGGCAGTGAGTTGTTTCTGCGACCATGTGACGGCGCCTTCGAGGGCTTTGGAACCGGCGAGCCGACCTGGATAGCGCGAAGTAAGGGCGCGTAGGTTATCGTAAGCGGTGCCACGGGCGAGGGCTTCGGTAAAAATGCGATCAAGCATTACGGCCTCGGGCGATGCGGGCAGGGTGGGCTCCGGCGAATTGGCCGCCGGAGCAGTGACAGGAGTTGTCGTTTGGGCTTCCAGACCGGTGAGAGCGAGCAGGGCAGCGAATAGGAGGCGGCGCATGAGTGGAGATTTTCGATGCCTGCGTTGGCCGCAAGCGGCGAATCGCAGCCGATTACCGAGAGTCGAAGTGTTTAACTAAAGGGGTTAATTCGCCGCTATAACGTTTCTAGAACTAAGAATAAATATGGCGGCGGTGCTTGATGAGTCACGGCAGACCCCACCTCGCGCTCAAGCTCCGGGTGAAACGACTCCGTTTAAATGTAGAATTTTTCAAGGATTGCTCAGAGAGTTGCTTAAGACGGTTGGTTTAGCGTTGGGTTTTGATTGAAAGCTAGGTTGCAACGGCCGCTTTGCACTGGCCGAAAACGTGTCCGATTCCTGTTGGAAAACTAGGTAAGTTCACCGAACGGATTCCCCGTATTACGTAACTGTATAGAGTGATATTTTAATGAAGAGTAGTTGTGGCGTTCTAACTGTTTAGTGGAGGTTGCAGTGAACGAAGCTTGGAGTAATATGAGTCCATGAATTCTCCTTCCCTCGCGCAACGACTCGCGGAGCGGGAGCGGCCAGCGGGCGCGCCGGTCATGCGGCAGCGTTGGGCACAGTTGCTGTTTCTTCATTGGGCTTGGAATCCGGCGGAGATACAGCGGACGTTGCCGCCGGGCTTGACGGTTGATGTCCATGAGGGGCGTGCGTGGCTCGGACTCGTGCCGTTTGCTATGGAAGGAGTGCGGCCGCGCGGTTTGCCGGCCGTGCGGGGGCTTTCGAATTTCTTGGAGTTAAACGTGCGGACGTATGTCCACGATGCGCAGGGGCGGCCGGGCGTGTGGTTTTACTCTCTAGATGCGAACCAGTGGTTGGCGGTGAAGATCGCGCGAGCGTTGTTTCATCTGCCTTACCAACATGCGACAATGACGGCGATGGTAGATGCGTGCACGCAGGCGGTCGATTATCGGTCGCAACGTCAGGGTCAGGCTACGGGGAGTCGGTTTTGCTATCGGCCAGCGGGGGCGGCGCAACCGGCGGCGGTGGGTACGTTGGAGTTTTTTCTAATGGAGCGTTACCGGTTGTTTGCGTGGAACGCGAAAGGGCAGAGTTTACTCACGGGGCGGGTGCATCATACAGCTTATGAGATCGGCGCGGCGGAGGTGTCGACGTGGGATGACGCGGTGTTGCGGCTGGCGGGATTTGACCTTGAGGGGCGTATGCCAGAGCACGTGAGTGTGGCGCGGCCGGTAGAGGTGGGCGTATGGCCAATGGAGCGCGTGACGGCGCGGGCGGGCACGCGGTGCGATCGCGGCGAGGAGCAGACGGAAGGGCTGGGGTCAGGAGTCGTGGCGCCCGCGTAATTTAACTCGGCGGGAACCCTGGCCTCAGAACCATTTTTTGCGCTTGAGATAGACCACCATCAGAGAGGTTGTGATGACGGTAATACCGATAGCCCATGGGTAACCAGCTTTGAGCTCGGGCATGCTTTCGAAGTTCATGCCGAACCAGGTGCCGACTACCATGACGGGTATCGTGACGGCAGTGATGGCGGTGAGAAATTTGATCCCTTCGTTGGCTTCGAAAGCGGCTTTATTGAGATAAATATCGAACGCCATCATCAGCCGTTCGTGGTAGTTGACCGCGGTGTCTTCGAGGCGGGTTAGATTATCGCGTAGATCGCGGAAGTAGGGCAGTAGGATCGGGCGGATGAATTTGCTGTCGCCGCGGGCGAGACGGTCGATGACGTCGCGCTGGGGGCGGACGATAGTGCGCAGGCGGGAAAAATCGCCTCGGACGGAGAGCAGCTCGTTGACCAGTTTTTTCTGGGCAGAATCTCGGGCGAGGACGCTTTCTTCGAGCTCCTCGAGCTCGGCACGAAGTTCATCCATCACGGGTTGGTAGTTGTCTACGAGATGGTCGAGCAAGGTGTGGGCGAGTCGATCTGGCCCGCGCGCGGTACTTTTGGTGATGCGCTCGAAAGCGCTGGCTACGGAGCGAAGGGGCGCGCGGTGAAAAGTGACGAGAAATTCTTTGCCTAGGAACAGATCGAGCTCGGTGGTGGCAAATTTATCGGTGCGAGTGAAATCGACGGCGTGAGTGACCATGAAGAGGTAGTCTTCGTAGTCTTCGATTTTCGGCAGCGAGCTAGGAGTGACGCAGTCTTCGATGGCAAGCGGGTGGAAATTAAAAACGCCTTCTAAAATGAGTTTAATTTCCTCGTCGGTGGGTTGATCGAGGTCGACCCAGAGGATAAGACCCTTGTCGCCGTGAACGAGACGCAGCGCCTCGAGTTCGAGGTCGCGGCTAACGAGTTTACCCTCGCTGAAGACGAACGAATGAATCATGGGCCGGTGAGGTTAAGCGGAGGTGTTCGAGAGAAGGCGTTCTTCAGCTTCGGCGACGGCGGTGATGAATTCCTCAGGCGTGGCGGCGGTGAGGAAGGCAGTGCGGTTACTCTCGTGTTTGAGCAATTTACAAAGGGCGCTCACGATTGCGAGGTAGTCGGCTGGATTGGTCTTGGGCGTGCCGAGCATGAAAATAAGACGGACCTGTTCATCGGCGCTCTCGCCGCAGCGGATGAAGGAAGCGCTGCGACCGACGGCAAGAGCGATGGATTTGACATGTTCGGTGCGGGCGTGGGGTAAGGAGACGGCGTGACCGATACACGTAGTCTCGAGGCGATCGCGGGCTAGCAGTTCGCGGTAAAAACCGTCGAAGTTGGTCACAGCGGGATGATCGACGAGAAGCTTGGCGACCTCATGGAGCGCGGCAGTGCGCTGGGTGCTTTTGACATCGAGCGCGATGCGCGACGGGGAGAGGAGCGATGAAATTTTTCCGGCCATACGAACGAACGAATCGAGTGAGATTATTGCAAGTCAGGCTCGTGAAAACAGCTTGGCAAGGGTGGAAATGGCGTTGCACGTGCAATGAGACGGGTTTCACGTTACGCACATGAAACGAAAACTCGGCGCGGTAATTTTGGTGATAAGCGTTCTTTCGGGTGGGCTTTATGCGCAGGACAAGTTTTCGCAGGTGGTACGACCGGAGGATTTTTCTGCGGCAGGATTAACGAAGCTTTCGGCCGAAGAGCGCGCGCGCCTCGACGCCTTGGTGGAAACATATAAGAGTGGCGCGCTAGCGACGGTGCGACGTGAAGCCGAAGCTGCGACTGCGGCGCAGATCGCGGCGGAAACGCGTGCGAAGCAGGCGGAGCGCGCCGTAGAGCAGGCGAAGGCGGACACTAAGCAGGCGAAGCAGGCGGAAGCGGGATTTTTGGCGAAGGCTAAGGTGATGCTTACCCCTGGCACGGAAGTGGAATATCTCGCGGTGGAGAGCCGCATTAGTGGGACGTTTTCGGGCTGGGAGGGTCGGCAAATTTTTACGTTGGAAAATGGACAACGTTGGCAACTGGCTAATCCCGAAAGTTACTATGCGCCGGAGATGCAGGGGCCGAAAGTATTGATCACCCCAGCGGCGCTCGGTGGGTTTTGGATGAGTTTGCCGGAATTGCGCAAAAAATTGCGCGTGAAGCCGCTTTGAGTCGCTGGTCGTAAAAAATTAAAAAGGCGCCGGAATAATCCGGCGCCTTGAGTGGATGGCGAAGCATACTGCTCCGCATTGCCCGGCTAGGGGATTAAGTCGTCGCGGCGGGCGGAATTTCTTCTTCACCGCCGGCGGCGGCTTCGAGCTCTTCTGCGCTTTCGACGACGCGCGCGACGCTGAGCAGTTTGTCGCCGGGGGCTAGCGTCAGCAGTTTCACGCCTTTGCCACCGCGATTTACTTCGCGGATCGTGTTGACCGGACAACGCACGCTCTGACCCTTGGCGGTGAGAAGCATGATTTCATCGGTGTCTTTGACGCTGAGGGCGCCGGCAAGCTTGATCGAGCCGTCTTCGGGTAGATCGATCGCCCAGACGCCGCTGCCGCCGCGGTTGATCAGGCGGTAGTCTTCGAAGCGCGTGCGGACGCCGAGACCGGCTTCGCTCGCAACGAGGAATTTAGCGGTGTGGTCCACGACTTCAATGACGTCGAGGTGGTCGCTATCGAGTTTGAAGCGCATACCCGTGACCCCGCCCGTGGCTCGGCCGGTGGCGCGGAAGTTTTCCTCGCCCGTCTCGGGATCGCGTTCGCGGAAGCGTACGGCGAGCCCTTGGTGCGAGACGAGGATGAGCTCGTCGTTACCGGTGGTGAGGACGGTGCCGATAACAGTATCGTTCTCGGCGAGGTTGATGCCGATGAGTCCGCCGTCGCGGGTGCAATTGGCGTAGTCGGCGAGGGAGCTCTTCTTGATGACGCCGCTCTTGGTGGCCATGACAAGGAAGCGGTCCTCGGCGAAATCTTTGACGCAGATCATAGCGGCGATTTTTTCGCCTTCTGCGAGGCGCAGGAAGCTGGCGACTGATTTGCCTTTCGCGGTGCGTGTGCCCTCTGGGACATCGTAGGCCTTTTTGGCATGGCATTGGCCGATGCTGGTCAGGAATAGGATGTAATCGTGGGTCGAGGCGGTGAATAAATTCTCCACGAAATCCTCGTCGTAGGTTTCGGCGCCGATGACGCCCTTGCCGCCACGTTTCTGCGAGCGGTAGTCGGCGACAGGCGTACGTTTGATGAAACCTAAGTGGGAGACGGTGATGACGCAGCCCTCGTTGGGGATGACGTCTTCCATGCGGAATTCGCCGGCGGAGCCGATAATCTCGGTGCGACGGGGCGAGGTGTATTTCGCCTTCATCTCGCCAAGCTCTTTTTTGATCAGGGCCATTAGCACGGCCTCGGACTCTAGAATAGCGCGCAGTTCCGCGATGAGCTTCATGAGCTCGAGGTACTCGGCCTCGATCTTGCCGCGCTCGAGGCCAGTGAGTTGATAGAGGCGCAGCTCAAGGATGGCGTCGGTCTGGCGCTCCGAGAGCGGGTACTTCGCCATCAAGCGTTGTTTGGCTTCCTCGCGATTAGAAGAAGCGCGGATGATTTTGACGAAGTCGTCCAGATTATCGAGGGCGATGATGTAGCCTTCGAGGATGTGGGCGCGGTCTTCGGCTTCTTTGAGACGGAACTTGGTGCGGCGGGTGACGACGTCGCGGCGGTGCTCGATGTAGCACTCGATCAGTTCCTTGATGTTCATCTGCTTCGGGCGCTTCTTATCGAGGGCCAGGAGCGTTACACCAAAGGAGGATTCGAGGGCGGTTTTTTGGAAGAGCTGATTGATGACAACCTTGGCCTGCTCGCCGCGTTTGAGCTCGATGACGATGCGAGTGTTTTCGTCGGATTCATCGCGAAGGTCGCGGATGCCGTCGATTTCCTTTTCACTGACGAGTTCGGCGATGCGCAAGACGAGCGTATTGCGGTTTACGTTGTACGGGATCTCGGTGATCACGATCTGCTCCATGCCGCCCTTGAGTTCTTCGGTATGGGCTTTGCCGCGGGTGCGGACGATGCCCTTGCCGGTCTTGAGGTAGGAGAGGATGCCGTCGCGGCCAGAGATGATGCCGCCAGTGGGATAATCGGGCCCGCGTACAATCTCGCAGAGTTCGTCGACGGAGATGCGGGGGTTGTCGATGATAGCGAAGGTGGCGTTGATGATCTCGTCGAGGTTATGCGGCGGGATGTTGGTTGTCATGCCGACGGCAATACCGGTCGAGCCGTTCATCAAAAGATTCGGCAAGGCGGACGGGAGCACGGTGGGCTCGGTCGTGGATTCTTTGTAATTGGGTACAAAGTCCACGGTGTCCTCTTCAATGTCCTTGAGGAGGTCCTCGGCGATCGCGTTGAGGCGCGCCTCGGTGTAACGGTAGGCCGCGGGTGGATCACCGTCCACGGAGCCGAAGTTGCCTTGCGGGTCGATGAGCGGATAGCGCATGACCCAGGGTTGGGCCATTCGGACGAGCGTGTCGTACACGGAGGAATCGCCGTGCGGGTGGTAATTTTTAAGAACTTCACCGACTACGCCGGCACATTTGTCGAAGGATCGGTTATGGAGCAGACCTTCGCGTAGCATCGCGTAGAGGACGCGGCGTTGCACCGGCTTCAGGCCATCGCGGGCGTCGGGTAGGGCGCGCGAGATGATGACCGACATCGAGTATTCGATGTAGGCCGACTGCATGATGTCGGTGATGTTGGCTGAGGAGAGTTTTTCGTTAGCGGTGTACACAGAAGAGGGGGCGGTGAGCGGTAAGCGTTAGGTGGTGGCCGATGCGGGTCGCGGATCAGACGTCGAGGAATTGGACGTTGAGCGCGTTGTCTTCGATGAACTGGCGGCGCGGAGGTACTTCGTCGCCCATGAGTAGGGTGAAGAGGGCGTCGGCTTTGGCGGCGTCTTCGATGGAGACTTTGAGGAGGCGGCGTTTTTCCGGGTCCATCGTCGTCTCGAAGAGTTGTTTCGGGTTCATTTCACCGAGACCCTTGTAGCGTTGGATGCTTAGGCCCTTGCGGCCATTGGCGCGGATCTGGGTCACGATTTCGAGTGGGCCGAAGAGTTCGGTTTTGTTTTCGTTTTTCGTGCCAAGGTTTTCGGTAACGGTGTAGCGCGCGGTGGCCGTGGGTGTGACGTTGGCGATGTCGAGGCCGGTCTTGGCGAGTGTGACGAGAATTTTAGTCATCTCGGTGCTCTCGAAGATTTCGTGGATGGTGACGCGTTTCTGAGTGGCGTAAGATTTTTTCTCCACTGGCGCGGCGACGGCGTCGGGCGCGAGGGGTTCGACTTGGTCGGTGAGGTCAGCGTTAAGTTTGTGGGCGCTGAGGAAGTCGGCGCGGGCGTGTTCGTCGCGAAGAAATTGGTGGCTCTCTTTATTGCCTTCGCGGAGGCGGGCGACGTAGCGAGGGAGGGCGCGCGTGGTGGCGTCCTGGGTGTCGAGGTATTCGGGGAGTGATGCGCCGTACCTAGTTACGCCGCTGCCAAATTTCTCGAGGAGGGCGAGGTTTTCGACGATTTGCTCGATCTGCGCTGGGGCGAAGACGTGACCGTCGGTTAGGCGGCTGAGGACGATGTCTTCGGAGCCGAGTTCGAGCAGGATACGGTTGAGCTGTTCGTCGTTATCGACGTATTGCTCACGTTTCTTGCGCTTGATTTTGTAGAGCGGTGGTTGGGCGATGTAGACATAGCCGCGTTCGATTAGGCCCTTCATCTGGCGATAAAGGAAGGTGAGCAGAAGGGTGCGGATATGGGAGCCGTCGACGTCGGCATCCGTCATGATGATAATTTTGTGGTAACGGGCCTTGGCGGCGTTGAAACCACCGACGGATTCGTCGCCCTCGCCGATGCCGGTGCCGCAGGCGGTGATCAGGGTGCGGATTTCCTCGTTAGCGAGCACCTTATCAAGGCGGGCCTTCTCGGTATTAATGAGTTTGCCGCGGAGCGGAAGGATGGCCTGGAAGCGGCGATCACGGCCCTGTTTGGCCGAGCCGCCGGCGGAGTCGCCCTCTACAATGTAGAGTTCAGTGAGCGCGGGGTCGCGTTCGGAGCAGTCAGCGAGTTTACCTGGGAGGCCGCCGCCGGAGAGTGCGCCTTTGCGTACAGTTTCGCGAGCCTTGCGGGCGGCTTCTCGGGCGCGGGCGCCGTTCAGGGCTTTATCGACGATGCGCTTGGCGATCGGCGGGTTGGTCTCGAAGTACTGCATCAGACCTTCGTAGGTGACAGAGCCGACGACGCTTTCGACCTCGGGGGAGAGGAGTTTGACCTTGGTTTGGGATTCGAACTTGGGGTCGCTGTGTTTGATGGAGATGACGGCGGCGAGGCCTTCGCGGACGTCGTCGCCGGTGATCTGAGGGTCTTTTTCCTTAAGAAGGTTATTGGCCTTGGAGTATTGATTGATGGCGCGGGTGAGGGCGCTGCGGAAACCTGAAAGGTGTGTGCCGCCGTCGGGGTTGTGAATGGTGTTGGTGTAACACATCACCTGGTCGTTGTAGGTATCGTTGTACTGCAGTACGACCTCGCAGTGGATCTCGGCGGGTTTGTCGTCGAGTTGGAGTTTAGTTTCCTTGACGAAGCGGATGGGCTTGGGGTGAAGCGGAGTTTTGCCCTGGTTGATTTGTTTTACGAATTCTTCGACGCCATCTTTATAGAAGTAGCGTTCGGGTTTGGGTTCGGCGGGGCGTTCGTCAGTGAAGATGATTTCGAGGCCGGAGTTCAGAAAGGCGAGTTCGCGGAGGCGTTGGCCAATGCGGGCGGCAACGAAGACGGTGGTTTCTTTAAAGATCTCCGCGTCGGGCTTGAAGCTAACGTAGGTGCCGGTGCCCTTGGCTTTACCGATGACCTCCAGTTTTTTCACGGTTTTACCGCGCTCAAATTTCATGTGGTGGACGGAGCCGCCGCGGGAGACTTCGACCTCGAACCATTCGGAGACGGCGTTAACGCATTTGGCCCCGACGCCGTGGGTGCCTCCGGAGAATTTGTATCCGCCTTGGCCGTACTTGCCGCCGGAGTGGAGCGTGGTGAGGACCATCTCGACGCCGGGGATGCCGTACTGCGGGTGGATGTCGACGGGGATGCCGCGGCCGTTGTCGCGGATGCTGATCGAGCCGTCGACGTGGATGTTGACTTCGATACGGGAGCAGAAGTTGGCGAGATGTTCGTCGACGGAGTTGTCGAGGACCTCAGAAACGCAGTGGTGAAGGGCTCTCTCATCGGTGCCGCCGATGTACATACCGGGCTTTTTGCGAACGGCCTCGAGGCCCTCGAGTTTACCGAGCTTGGAAGCGTCGTAGGCGTCGGCGCCGGCTTGGTTGGTGACGTTGCGTTCGGAGTCGGATTGTTCGGACATGAAAGGGTTTACGAAGGGTGAAAAATTAAAGGAGAATTCTCTCTTGAATCGGGATGGATACGCGAGGGTTTTTTTGAGAAAAAATGAGGTAAGGAAAGGCGATCCTTTGCGTTTAAAAGAAACCTTTCGTTTGACCGGGGTGGGGGTACCGGCAAGAACCTTGCCCATGCCCAGCCCCTTGCTCGAAACGCTGCTCATTCTTCAAGATCGTGACACAAAAAAACTGGGTATTGAGGCGCAACTTAAGGCGGTGCCCAGGGACGTAGCGGCCGTCGAAGCTAAGATTGCAGCAGAAAAGTCGGCTATTGAGGCGGCTCGGACCGAAATTCGCGAACTCGAGACCCAAAAGAAGCTTTTAGAGACCGAAATCGGCTCCGCTGAGACTAAACTCGCCAAATACCGTACGCAGCAGCTTTCGGTACGTAAAAACGAAGAATATCAGGCGCTTGGTCACGAGATCGAGACAACCTTAAAGCAGATCGGCGAATTTGAGGGGCAAGAACTCGAGTTGATGTACGGTCTGGACGAGGCGAAGAAAAAATTTGTTACTGCCGAAGCGGTTTTGAAGGGCAATATCTCTGGGCATGAAGCCAGAATCAGAACCTTGCGTGAGCGAGAAGTTAGTCTGACAGCTGAGCTGAAGGACGCGCAGTCAGCCTTTAATCTCGCCCGTGAGCCCGTGACTGAGCCAGCGCGGCGGCTCTACGATCGCATTGCAGTTCGCACGCAACCGGTGATCGTGGCAACTAGTAGTGGAACTTGCTGTGGTTGCCATTTGAAGATTTCCAACGAAGTCGAGACCGCCGCCCGCGGCAAAGGCCCCGCTGGACCGAACCAACTCGCGACTTGCGAGAACTGTGGACGTATTGTTTACTGGGAATCTTAGCTTTGGGGCCTGGCTGTCGCTCCAAGTTCTTTGATCCCAAGACGCGGTTAAACGCCGCGTCCGTTTTGAAATTTGGAGAGGAAAGTCCGGACACCGTAGGGCAGGATGCTGTGCCAGCTTCACCGCGAGCA
>CANHAH010000082.1 GCA_947458705.1 Opitutia bacterium
AGCGGATAATGACTAACGCTGTCAATCCGAGTCTCGAAAACACCTGCGCATGATTACTAAAACCGACGCCCCCCGTCCTACAGCCTGGCCGGCGGCCGCCCAATTGGTCGCGCGCTGGCTCGAACGTCGGGAGCGCATTGATGCGCTTTTCGACACCCTCCCCGGTAAATTATCCGGCGCCGAGCGCGCGCGTTGCCAGCATTTGGTCTTTGGCGTGGTGCGCCATGCGAGCCGTTTAGAGCAAGAATTAGCGAAGTTGATCGCCCACCCGCCGCGTTATGCGACGCGAGCGATCTTATATGTAGCCGGCTTTGAATTGATCGAGGCTGAGGGCGAACACGCCGATCAAGGCCTTGTTGCGAAGATCGTCCACCATGCCGTGGATCAGGCCAAGGTGCTTGCGAGCGCCGCCGAAGCGCGGCTGGTCAATGCGGTTGTGCGCAAACTCGCGACCGCGCTCCATTCGCAGATTGAGCCTAACCGTCTCGCAGCGGCAGAAGTCTTGGCGGGATACTTTTCTCATCCCGCTTGGCTGGCGCAGCGCTGGCTTACGCATTTCGGCGCCGAACACACACGCGCTTTACTCAAGTGGAACCAATCACCCGCGCCCGTCTATGCGCGGTGGCGCGACCGTACGGCGCCTGCGCCGGCTTGGTTAAAGGCTACGGCTTGGGCAGGTTTTTATGAAGTGCCGTCGGGGCATTGGAGTGAGGTCGAACCGATGCTTAAAAAGGGTAAGCTTTATCTGCAAGATCCGGGCACGAGGCTTGCCGTCGAGCTCCTCGCGCCGCAGCCGGGCGAAACGGTGCTCGATGTATGCGCGGCACCTGGAGGCAAGAGCCTTATGATTGCTGATGCGATGCTCGCCCGCACGGGAGCTACGCCGCCGGCTAAACCCAGTCGCGTGATCGCGATGGATCTGCCGGGGGAACGTATCGCGCGCTTGAAGGAAAATCTCTCGCGCGCCGAGGGTGTTGAAGTAGCCCTGGTCCAAGCGGATGTAGCAAAGGACGGATTTCTCGCACTTGATGCATGTCAATTACCCACAAGTTACGATGCCGTGTTGCTCGACGTGCCCTGCACAAACTCGGGTGTGATGCGGCATCGTGTGGATGTAAAATGGAGTCTACAGGAAGGTGATTTTCATAAACATGGACGCCAACAACTCGCGCTCCTACACGCGGCGGCGCGTCTCGTCGCGCCGGGTGGACGATTGGTGTATTCTACTTGCTCGATCGATCCCGAGGAAAACGAGAGCGTGGTGAAAACCTTTTTCGATAGCCGCGCGGGCGGACCGTTTACGCTGGAAGCCAAGAGCCTTAGCCAGCCATGGGTGAGCGGACACGACGGCGCGGGCGCGTTCCTGTTGCGCAAGAAACTTTAAGCGCAGATTTCTAGCGGTGGGGTGTGGCGGGCCCAGCGTGTCCGTCGCACCACGGCAATGTCACGGCACGAGTTCGAAGACGGGTAGGCGTTTCTCGGTTTCGCGCGTGCCGTTCAGAAACGTGAAGGCGATCTCGCGGGCTTCGGCTACGAGGCGCGTGTAGCGGCGAAAATCCCAGCGCGCAACCGGCTCGCCGTTGATGCGTGTGACCAGATCGCCGCGCTCGACGGCGGCACTAGCGGCGGAACCGGGGACGACACCGGCTACGCGCCAATAGGCGGGAGTTTTGGAGAAGCTCAGGCCGGGACTACGGCGTGGCTCTGTGACGATGGGAGCCGGGGAATCACGGTAAAAAGTGACGCGGTCGCGCTCTTGGTCGAAGGTGACGGAAAAGTTTTGGAGCACGGCGCCACCGATGGCAGAGAGTTCGTCGGAGAGTTCGATGATGGGTGTGGGCAGGAGGTAATCAGCGAGGTTTAACGACTCGGCTAATCGGCCGATACTTTGTGGTCGGTCGCCGGTGAGCGTACTCACGGTGCTGCCCTCGCGGGGGCCGTAGGTAAATTGCGGTGAGAGTCCGACGGGATTGAGGCTGAGGGCGGCGTCGCTACCGCTGTCTAGGAGCGCCACTAAGGGCTTATCCCCGAGGCGCACGGAGATGAGCGGGGTTTTGTTGGAGTTATTAAAGGGAACGGCTGCACCGGGGATCAGCGGGTTGCCTAGGGTGGGGGCGAGCACGATGCGGTCGCGTGGGTAATCGAGCGTGAGGAGCGTTTCACGGAAAAGCGGGAAACCTAGAATGCCGTCGATTTTTACGCCAAGATGTGCGGAGAGGGCGGCGCAATCGTAAATGCGCGCGGAGATATTTTCGAAGCGGGCCTCGCCGAGCTCAAGCCGTCGGATTGTGGTCGCAGGGAGCGCGATCGTCTGGCCGTCGGCTGAGACGATACTGACAAGGGCGACGGGGGTGGCAGGGTCCGGTTTATAGCCGTAGCGTTGGGCGAATTCGGGGGTGACCAGCGTGGTGTTGGCGCCGGTGTCGATGAGGAAGTGCCACGGGCCGCCGCGGTCCCATTTGCTTTCGATGACTAGAAACGTGCCAAGACGTTGAGCGGGGAGCACGATGAGCGGGGAGCTGAGCGTGGTGCGACCGGGGCGAGCGGCTTCTCGGCGAAAAGAGAAGCAGCCTGCGAGTTGAGAGCAGGCCAGCGCGGCCAAGGCGAATGCGAGAGGGCGCCGCCAGTTCATTTTTATTTTGCCGGTTGCGGCAGCGTGCGGCTCAGGGCGAAGGCGCCAATTGCGAGGGCGGCGCCCGCGAGAAAGACGCTGCGTGAACCGTAGAGCCAAAAGGCTCCACCGGCGAGCACGGGCGTGATCGCTCGCGCGAGCGAACCTAGGGAGCGAAAGATGCCAAGGACGCGTCCCTGTTCTTGTGGGCCGCAATAAAGAGAGATGAGGCCGGTGCTGGCGGGGTTGACGAGGCCGGAGCCGGAGGCGAGCAAGGCTAGTCCCGTGTAAAGCAGCCAAGGTTGTTGGGCAAAACCGACGGCGACGAGACCTAGTGTCGAAAGGATTAGACCGGAGCTGAGCACGCGGATCTCGTCGACGCGGGCGAGCAATTTACGGACGATAAAACCTTGGGTAATGATCGAGCATACGCCTAGGAAGCCGAGGAGGTAACCGTTTTGGCGGGCCGTGTAACCGAAGCGCTCGGCGGCGAGAAAGGTGAGCGAGGCTTCCATCGCGACGAAGGCGAGTGCGTAGGTGAAGGCGACGAGGTTGGTGCGGCGCAAGGCGGCGTTATCTAGGCCGAAGATGGCGGCAATGGGGTTGCGGATGCGCGGGTCGCGGGCTTCGGCGCGAGCAGCGGGCGTTAGGGTTTCGTTGAACCGGCGGTAAATCCACGCGAGGTTGACTAAGCACAGCGCGAAAGAAATTAACGCGGGTACGGAGAACGGATTGAAACCCAAACGAGCGAGTGCCGGATAAGATTCCAGGAGGTTCCACTGTGCGGTAAGGGCGCCGATCATCGGGCCGGTGACTAATCCGAGGCCAAACGCGGCGCCCACAATGCCCATGGCTTTGGAGCGCTCGGCGCGCGAAGTAACATCGGCCACGGCGGCGGTGGCTACGGAGAGATTGCCGGAGAAGGCTCCGCTCACAACACGTGAAAGCAAGAAGGCCCAAAACGAGCCGCTTATGACCCAGAGCAGGTAACCGAGTGCGGTGCCAGCAACAGTGAGAAGTAGCACGGGACGACGACCGCGTTTATCAGAAATCGCGCCCCAGAACGGAGCGAAGATGAATTGAAGAATGGAGAAAAAAGAACTGAGTACACCGCCGAAAAGCACGGTGGCGAAGGCATTGTCGTGGCCGAGGCTGCGGGCGATCGCGTCGGTTTGAGCTAGGAGCCAGCCTAGGACGCCGCTGCGGCCATCGGTGCCGAGGTAGTGTCCGAGGAGATCGGGACCGAGTGGAAAGATGATCGAGAAACCGATCAGATCGATGTAGAGCGTGAGAAAAATTACACCCAGGGAGAGGGCGCGCTTAGGCGTCGTTGGTTCGGGCGTGGTACTGGCGGAGGCGTGGGACACGGCGGACAAAAAGGGAGGCGGGACGTGCGGAGGATTCACCTGAATTGCAGGCGGCGCAAGGGGAACTTCCGTGCGGCTGGATTAGTCGAGGAGGCGGCGGGCGGCGCGCTCGAGATCACCGAGTTTAAACGGCTTGTGCAGGTAGGCGAGCGGACTGCCGCCGGCGTGACGAGTGAGAAAGTCGCCTTCATTTAAGCCGCTAATAACTAGCACGCGTACGCTGGGCCTAAGTTTACGCAACTCAGCAAGGGTGGCTGCACCGTTGAGACCGGGCATGAGTAAATCCAATACGATAAGGTCAAAGCCATTGGGGGCGGCGCGCCAGGCTTCGAGGCCGGCTTGGCCGTCGCTGGCGGAGGTTACAGTGAGACCGAAGGAGCGTAAAATGGCCGTGATAACGAGCTGCACGGAGTTGTCGTCGTCGATGACTAGGGCCGTGCCTAGGTGGCGCCAAGGTGCTTCGGGGCCGCAGCTTTTGGGAGTGGCGGTACGAGCGGTGATGGTGGGGGGTGCTAAGCGGAAGGAGGAGTCTGAGGAGGGGTGCGGTTGATGAGCACGGCGCCTTTTTTGTCCGCCTTGCCCTTGCGTTTTCCTCAGAGCAGGTAGGGAAGCGGAAAGCGACCCATGAGGGCGGCTACGCGGACTTTGGCGGCGGCGAGAGCATCGGCTTCGCCGGGGGTGCCGATCGCTGGGAGTACAAGATGGATGCAGGCGGCGATCTCAGTCATGTCGGCTTCGAGCAGGCCGCGGGTGGTGACAGCGGGGGTACCGAGGCGGATACCGGAGGCTTGGAATGGGGAGCGCGTCTCGTAAGGGACGGTATTTTTGTTACAAGTGATGTGGGCCAGATCGAGGGTCTCTTGGGCTTTCTTGGCGGTGAGCTCGGGGAGGTTACCGCGGAGATCGACTAAGAAGAGGTGATTGTCGGTGCCGCCGGTGAGAATTTTGTAACCGCGCTGGGCCATAGCGGCGGCGAGGGCGCGGGAGTTTTTCACGACCTGTTCGGAGTAAGTCTTGAAGTCGGGCTTGAGGCATTCACCGAAGCACACGGCTTTGGCGGCGATGACGTGCATGAGCGGGCCGCCTTGGGTTCCGGGGAAAACAGCGGAGTCGATGGCTTTGGCGTGGGCAGCACGGCACAGGATGAGACCACCCCGGGGGCCGCGAAGGGTTTTGTGCGTGGTGGTGGTGACGAAGTCGGCGTGGGGGACGGGCGAGGGATGGACGCCGGCGGCTACGAGGCCAGAGATGTGGGCGATGTCGGCAAAGAGATAGGCGCCGACGCTACGGGCGATCTCTCCCATGCGGGCGAAGTCAATGACGCGTGAGTAGGCGCTGGCGCCGACAGTGATCATCTTGGGCTTTTCGCGCAGGGCGACGGCGGCGAGTTCATCGTAGTCAATCAGACCGGTGTCTTCGCGAACACCGTATTGGCAGAAGTTATACAGTTTGCCCGAGAAATTGGCGGGGTTGCCGTGGGTGAGGTGGCCGCCGTGGCTGAGGTTCATGCCAAGGACCTTGTCGCCGGGCTGTAGCACAGCGGCGTAGACAGCGGTGTTGGCTTGAGCGCCGGAGTGGGGCTGGACGTTGGCGTGATCGGCCCCGAAGAGTTGCTTGGCGCGATCGATGGCGAGTTGCTCGACTTGGTCGACGAATTCGCAGCCGCCGTACCAGCGTTTGGCGGGGTATCCCTCGGCATATTTGTTGGTCAGGACGCTGCCCTGCGCCTGCATGACGGCGGGATAGGTGAAATTTTCCGACGCGATGAGCTCAATGTGGCTTTGTTGGCGGGAGAACTCGGCGGCGATGGCGGAGTAAACAGCGGGATCAAGTTGGGCGAGAGGAGCGGCGTTAAGCATGGCAAAAAAAGAGTGAAGTTACGCTCGCGCAAGGTGGCGAGGAGGCAAAGATTTTTTACGTTTAAGACGTAAACTAAGTTAGCGAGCGGTGCTAATCTTGGTTTTGAGGAATTCGACGAGGCTTGGAATGGCTTCTACCATCTCGTCACGAGTGGCTTCGTAGACTTTGAGTGAACCGCCAAAGGGATCCCCGATTTCTTTGGCGTGGGGGGCGGGCATGAATTCGCGAAATAGGTAGACGTTACGCGGGACTGGATTGACCGCGTATTCTAAGGAGGTGCGGTGCGATTCGGTCATGCCGATCACGGCGAGGGCGTTTTGCACGAGTTCTTCGGTGAGGGCGCGGCTGCGATGTTTAGCGATATCGAGGCCGACTTTTTTGAGAGCGGTAACGGAGTTGGCGCTGACCGTGTCGCCATCGCGGCCGGCAACGCCAGCGGAAATCACTTCAAGGGAGCGGAGCGGCTCAGGCTGGGCGGCGAGGGCGTGTTGGAGGAGGGCGGCAGCCATCGGGCTACGACAGACGTTGGCGGTACAGACGACGAGGATGTAGCCAGGCTTGGGCATCGTGGTGTGGTAAAAAGGCGTAAACGGACAGATTTTTTCCACGAAAGGCAACCTGCGCGCGTGGAAGTTTTTAGATTTGGCGAAGAGCGAGGAGGGCGCGGTGGAGGTGGACGGCACGTTGGAGGACCGCGTCGATCAGGGGGGGCGGAGTGCTCGTAGTAGGATCGCCTGGGGTGATGGGGCTTTTGGTGATGGTGCGTTTGCTCTGGTCCGAGGGGTGCAGGTTGGCAGCGGAAGAGTTAGGTGCGGTACGGTCGGGGTTCCACTCGGCAGCGAGGGCGGCTTCATCATTACGGGTTTTGGTGAGGGGCGGGTTGATGAGGGTGGTGACGGCGTCGTTTTGAGTCAGGGCGTCGTAGGCCCGGCGTTCGGTTGCGGAGTTGGCGGTGAGGGCGAGGTCTGGCGTGAAGTCGGGTGCGTTGAGGCCCAGGACGATGAGGCCGGGCGTATCTTCGCGATCGGCAAAGGCTGCGCGAATGGCGGGGCTAGTCTCTGTGTTAGCTAGGATGAATACGGGGGTGCGCGGCAGGGCGCGGAATTTTAGCCAGGCAGCGAGGGTGATTGCAGCGTCCGGGCCTCCGGTGGTGTAGCGCAAGTCGAGGACGACCGGCTGGGGTCGGGCGGGCGAAGCCGCCGGTAGATCGCTCGGCAAGGTGTGGGCGCGGTGGTATGCTAGGCCTTGGCCAAGATCGAGGATGAGGGGTTTGGCGGCGGCAGTGCGGGTCCAGGAACCCGCGCTTAGGACTAACACTAAAAGAAGCAAAATGTGGCGGAGCTTCATAAACGGTTGAATTGCCGAGCGCCGATGTCGCGACGAAAATATTTACTGGAGCACTTAACTTGATTGCAGGCGGCATAAGCGCGATCAGCCGCATCGCGCAGGCTGGGGCCCTGCGCGGTGACGCCCAGGACGCGGCCGCCATGAGTTACGAGTTGGCCGGCGGTATTGCGGGCGGTGCCGGCGTGGTAAATCGTCGTAGCGGGCGGCAGTGAGGTGGGCGCTGGAAGGGTGATGACATCTCCTTTTGGGTAAGCATCAGGATAGCCGCTTGCGGCGATGACGACGCACACGGCGTAATCGGGTTTGACCAAGAGTGGCCCGACGGCCGGCAAGCGATCGGTGGCGGCGGCCCAAAGTAGTTGCAATAAATCGGTCGTGAGACGCGGGAGGACGACTTGGGTTTCGGGGTCGCCGAAGCGGGTGTTGTACTCGATTACGCTCGGGCCTGTGGGCGTGAGCATGATGCCGATGAAGAGGGTGCCGCAAAACGCGATGCCCTCAGCAGCGATGGCATTCACTGAGGGGCGAACAATTTCTGCCTCGATGCGAGCCAGTAACGCGGGCGTGACGACTTCGGCGGGCGAGTAGGTGCCCATGCCGCCGGTGTTGGGGCCGGTATCGCCATCACCGATGCGTTTGTGGTCCTGCGAGGTGGGAAGTATGATGTAGTCGCGGCCGGAGACGACGACGAGAATACTGGTTTCTTCGCCGAAGAGGCAGTCTTCGATGAGTAATTGGCGGCCGGCGGCGCCGAATTTATTGCCGGCGAGCATTTCGCGTACGGCCGCTTCGGCCTCGTTGAGAGATTGGGCGACTACGACGCCTTTACCGGCGGCGAGGCCATCGGCTTTAACGACGATCGGGATGGATCGTGTCTTCAGGTAGACGAGCGCGGGCTCGATCGCGTTGAAGAACGCGGCGGGTGCGGTGGGGATGCGGTGCTTGAGCAGAATTTCCTTGGTGAAAATCTTTGAAGCTTCGAGGCGTGCGCCGTCGGCGCCAGGGCCGTAAACTGGAATGCCGAGGGCGCGGAGTCGATCGGCGAGGCCCAGAGAAAGCGGGACTTCAGGGCCAACCACGACAAACGCGATGTTTTCGCGTTGCACGAGCGCTACTAGGCCTGGGATGTCGTCGGCGGCGATCGGAAAACACGGGACGTCTTCGGCAATACCGGCATTGCCGGGGGCGCAAAACACGCGCGGGGTGGCCGGTGAGGCGAGCAAGCTGCGGACGAGTGTGTGTTCGCGTCCGCCAGAGCCGACGACGAGTATGGAGCGGGGAAGATCGGAAAGAGAAGGCACAGAGAAAATAAGGATTAAGCGGTGTGATGGGACGCGCTTAGAGCACTTGAAGTTTTTTACGGTAGAAGGCGACCACTTCGGCGGGGTCGTCAGTAAAAAGAATGTAATCGGCGATCCACGCGGGGGCGCGTTTGGTTGCGATCATCGTTTTGAGTTGTTTGCGGAGATCGCCCCAAAAACGTGAATTAAAGAACACATATGGCACTCGTGGGCGTATGCCGAGTTTGAGGTTACACATCTCTATGCCGATTTCCTCAAGCGTGCCGACGCCACCGACGTTGAAGATACAGAAATCGGCCGCTTCGAACCACTTTTGGCGGAAGTGGCGGGAGGATTCTTGGAATGTGTTGAAAAAGTCGACGCCGAGCTCAGGCGGTTGCGCTTCGAGTTCGAGAAAGCACGCTCCGGTGAGTGCGCCTTTCTGGCGGGCTTGGTCGGTGGCGAGGCGCATGACGCCACCACCGCCACCGGTGAGGACCCCGACGTTGGGGCCGATGAAGCCGGTGAGTTGTTCGACCAGTCCGGTGATTCGTGCGGTGTCAGCGGGATCGAGGCCGACGGCTGAGCCGTAGAATGCGAGGAGCGTGGTTTCCTGGAATTTGCGGCTCAGTTCTTCGCGCACGAAAAAGCCGTGTTCCTTTTTGTAGACGTGGGCGTAGAGTTCTTTGGTGGATTCGTCGTACCAATAAACTCGCACGCCGATGGCATCAAAAGTGTCGAGACGGGCGTGGGCGTTACTCGATAGAAAATAGCCGTGGGTGCGGGAGGCCTTGCGGAAGATGATGCGCTTGATTTTTACTTCGCCGATGCGGGTGAGTAGCTCGATGTGTTCGAGTAAGTCTGGGAAATAATCGACAATGAGTGTGTCGGCATCGGCGGGGGCATCGTCGAGGGCTTGGATCATGGTGCGGCTGCCAATGGGGCAGGCGTCACCGTCGAGAAATTTTTTGAGATCGTCGTTGGCGCGGACGAGGACGCTGCGGTTTTCGTTGGCACCACTTTGACCGCGAACGGTGATCTTGGTGCGCGGGCGGGCTTCGCGGGTGTCGCGGGGTGGGTTGGCGTCTAGGCACTTGAAAAGTTCGGTGGCGGTGCCAAGGAGGCGCTGGCGTTTTTTGGCGAGCGTCTTGAACTCTGGGTCGGAAAACGGCGGCGCGCGGAAGATGTCGACTGAGACCATCGGATTGACGACGGGTTGGTCACCGGGGTTATAAATTTCCAACATGACGTTGGTGCCGAAGGTCTTGATTGGGTCGAGGAGGACGGCGCTGGTGTGGAGGCCGAAGTTGCCCTCGCCTTGGTTGAGAACAACGTAGTGTTCCTTCAGATACATGGAGCAACTGGTGAGAACGCCTGAGTGCGGGGCGACCGTGAGGGGCGAGGCGTCGTGGCGAAGCTGGACCTTATCCAAAAAGCCGCGACCGGCGAGGCCGGCGACGACGTTTTCAAAATTGAGACGAGTGAGTTTAGGGGAGAGCGTATAGCTGACTTGATGGGGTGTCAGGAAGACGCGGCCGCGGGAGTCGATCGAGATTGTATTGGGAAGTTTGAGGTCGTTGGCCTGAATGGCGGCCCAGATTTCCGCAGTGGAAAGCTTGGCGGCGGTGGGCGCGTAGAAAAGACGACCGACGGGAGCACCCGGCCGGAGGAGTTTTTTCCAGTATGAGGCGTTAGGGAAACTCGGGTCGTAGATGAAGGCGTCGGCGGTGAGAACGAGGCGGTTGCCCTCGATCACGGGTGGTCCTTGGAGAAGCATCTCGATGCCGATGCGAGCAAGTGAGCTGCGTTCAGTGAATTTTAGCTGTGGGAGGAGTGATTTGAGGGACTCAAGTTCGGCTGGGCTTCGGGGCCAGAAGGCGAGGGTCAGGGTGGTGGAGTGCTCGTCTTTATTCTTAACGGTGAGGATCTGGCCGTCTTGGCTGGTCCAAAATTGATCGGGGGTCATGGCGAACTTCTAACGTGGCCTTTGATGCAGGGGTACACAAGAGGGGAGTAATGAGTTGCATTTGGTGCGACGGACAGGCACATCAAAAGTTTTACGGCACAAATTGACCTCCGCCGTTTCCATTCAACGTAGTCCATAACCCATAAAATGAAACTCAAGTCCGCCCTCACGCTCTCCTTGCTCGCGCTCGGTACCGCCACCGCGATCCATGCTCAGGAGGTCAAACTCAACATCCCTGGCCAAGCCGCCGCTGCTCCTGCCGCCGCTGCGAATGCTCAGGCCGTTGCCAACGCCGCTCCGGTTTTCACGGAAGCCCAACTCGTCGAAGAGTTTGGCTGGTTCATGGGCAAGCGCGTTGGTCTCTCCGAGCTCGGCTTCAGCGCCTCTGAGATTGACGCTTTGCTCAAAGGTATGGGTGCGGCGATCGCCGGCAAAGATTCCCCGTACGATCTACCGAAGATCGGCCCCGCCATGGACGATTTCATGAAGAAAAAGCAGGACGCTTACATGACCAAGCTGAAGCAAGAAGGCTTGAAACAGAGCACCGCATTCTTCGCTAAGTTGAAGGAAAACAAAGCCGTCACGGAACTCCCTAGCGGCCTCCGCTATGAGATCGTGAAGCAAGGTGATGGCGCGGCCCCGAAGCCCACCGACACCGTCAAAGTGCACTACACCGGCACGCTGATCGACGGCACCGTGTTCGACAGCTCCGTGCAGCGCAATGAGCCGGCTGAATTCCAGCTCGACCAAGTCATCCCTGGCTGGACTGAAGGTCTGCAAAAGGTGAATAAGGGCGGCAAGATCAAGCTCTACGTCCCGCCCCAACTCGCCTACGGCGACGACGCGCGTGGCAACATCCCGCCTTCGGCCACGTTGATTTTCGAGATCGACTTGCTCGACATCAAGGCCAGCGCCCCAGCACCGGTCGCGCCCGCGACTCCTGCTGCACCAGCTGCCGCCAAGTAAGCGGATCCTCAGTTTTTTAAACTCAGCCCGTCGCATAATTAGCGGCGGGCTTTTTTGTGTCTGGCTCTTAGCAGATCTAAAAGGAGGTGATGCGTGGTGCGCGGCAGCGAATTGAAGTTTGAGCGTGGTTCTCTGGGTGCTTAGGTTTTTGGCTATGCTTTTTTATTACCTGAGAGCGGGGCTGGTTTTTTTACGGATTTTAAGCATGGGTGTGGCGCAAGAAGCGCATTGGTCGTCGCTTTGGAATGGGCGTGATCTTGAAGGCTGGACGACATGGTTGGCCAAACCGCACCCCAGCGCGGTACTGCCGGGCGAATCGCGGGATACGAAGGGTAATTTCACTCAGCCCATCGGTAGCGGGCGTGATCCATTGGGTGTATTCACCGTTACAACGGTTGATGGGCAACCTGCGATTCGGATTTCGGGTCAGGTCTTCGGCGAGTTGCGCACGCGTGAGAGTTTTTCTAACTTTCATCTTAGGCTACAATTCAAGTGGGGCCAAAAAAAATGGCCGCCGCGGGATCGACCTGAGACGCCGCGAGACAGTGGCTTATTATACCGCGTGCACGCGGATCCGGGCGCCGAGGGACGAATTTGGGCGCGGTCTACGGAGTTACAAATTCAGGAGCGTGACGTGGGTGATCTTTACTCGATCGGCTCCTTTGTGTTTGTGCGCTCGGTGTTGCGCAAAGGCACGGGCAATACGACTACGAAGGCGATTTACGATTACGATTCTAAGGGGGTATGGAATGTTTTTGCGCAAGTGCCCGGACAGGACGGGCGCTGTGTGAAAAACCCTGACAAAGAGAAGCCGACGGGGGAGTGGAACAGCGTTGAGCTCGTGTGCTTAGGCGAAGACAGTATCCACATCGTAAACGGCAAAGTCGTGATGCGGTTGCACCGTACGTTGCGACTGGATGGGCCGACGCCTGAGCCCGTGAACCAAGGCCCGCTTATTCTGCAATCCGAAGGCGCGGAAATTTTTTACCGCGGGATCGAACTTCGTCCGATCACCGCGGTGCCGGCCGAGTATGCGCGATAATATTTTCCGCGTGGGCGCTCAGTGTTTTGATTCCGTCGGGTGAGCGCTCGTATTGATTTGATCGCCTTCGCCGAGTTTGCGGCGGAAGAGATCGAGGGCGAGGCGGTAGCATTGTAGGGCGAGCTCGGGATCGTAGCGGTAGCCTTCGTCGCGCATGAAAGCGTGGGCGCCGTTGAATTCGTGCCACGTGAAATTCGCGCCGGCTGCGGTGAGCGCAGCGTAGACTTTGGCGCGGCCTTCGGCGGGCACATGTGGGTCTTGGCGGCCGTAAATCATGAGAGCTTCGGCTTTCAGCTCTGGGATGCGATCGAGCGTGTTGTCATTCATGCCCGCGCCTAGGCTGCGTTTGTGGATGTCGGTCGCATAGAAACAAGCCACGGCGCGGACTCCGGGGTTCATCGCTGCACGAAACGCGAGGTGTCCGCCAATGCAGATTCCAATTACACCTAGGGCGCCGGTGCACAAAGCGTAGGACTTTAAGAAATCGAGCGCAGAACGGGCGTCGTTGTCGTAGGCGTCAAGGGGCTTGGTGGTTTTGAGCGCGTTGCCGCGATCGGCGCCGGCTTGGTCGTAGGCGAGGATGGTGCCGGCGGGTTCATATTCGTGATAGATCTCGGGAACGAGAACAACGAAGCCGTGGCCGGCAAGCATTGCGGCAGTGCGGCGGATGGGGCCGGTGACTTGGAAAATTTC
>CANHAH010000083.1 GCA_947458705.1 Opitutia bacterium
AGCGCAGGCGGCTCGTACGGCCGTAGCGTCTTCGAGCGAAGCACGGATGAAATGAACGCCGCGTTTTTCTAAGTCAGGCGCGGGGGTGCGACCGAGAATGGTCACGCTACGTCCAGCCGCTAGTAGGCGCTCGACGAGACGGCGGCCCAGAAAACCGGTACCACCGGTGACAAGGACGCGGGAATCAGCCAGCGAACGAGTCTCAGTGGAAGGGCATGATTGAGGCGCTATCGCAGGTGCGCCCAATTGGGCTAATGTTGGCTTAGACGCAGGCATGGCAGAAAGGGTAGTTCAATGCGGACAATCACTCTGGTAGCCTTTGGCCGTAGCAGCCCAAGCGGTGAGTGTTAGACGATGAATTTTAGCGTTGTGCCGTACATCGACGGGAAACGCGGGGTGAAAATAGAAACGCCGGATCGTTGCGGTGTGAGTGTGTGCGAGAGCGAGGACGCGGAGTTCGCGGGCAAGCGCGCAGGCTTCGTCGCCGTTACGCACGTTGGTTTCGATCACAATAGCGGGTACTTGATCAGGTGCGCGGCCAAGGCCAATGAGTGCACAACGAGTCGCCCGAGGGTGCGTGCGAAAAACCTGCTCACAAGGCTCCGTATATAAAACCCCTTGAGCCGTGCTGACGCGTTCGGCTTTGCGGCCGCAAAACCAAAGGCGGCCTTCGGTATCCAGTGCGCCGCAATCGCCGAGGCGGTGATAGGTGCCTTCCGTCGAAGAAATCTTAGCGAGGGCGGTAGCTTCCGGAAGCGCATCGTAGGCACGGGTAACAACCGGGCCAGTGGCGATGATTTCACCGATCTCCCCAGCGGGAAGTTCATGAGTGTCGGCAAGCGTGGCGAGAGGTGCATCCCTGGGAGCAATTATTTTTACGGTGACCCCCTGGACAGGGCGTCCAACACAAGCCCCGAGGCCACGAACCGTGGCGATTTCTGCGGCCGATACACTTGCAAGGGGCAGAGATTCGGTGGCGCCGTAAGGGCTATGAAGTTGGCCGTGTGTTAAAAACTCGTGCGAGGAGCTCCAAAGCGACGCAGGGACCGGAGCACCTGCACATAAAACGCGACGGAGGGTCGGCAGTGTAATTTTTTGTGCGATACAGTAGTCGCCAATTTTTTTCCAGAGCGTGGGTGAGCCAAAGGAGGTAGTGATATTTTCCTGGCGGATAGCTTGGATGATCGCGGCGGGGTCAAGAGCGGCAGGGCGCTTAGGGTCGATCTCAGGAACGATGGTGGTTAGACCGAGCGCGGGATTGAACAAGGCGAAGATGGGCAACAACGGGAGATCGATCTCACCGGGACGAATATCATAGGTGTCACGGATGAAGCGGACTTGGGCCTCAAAGTGACCGTGTTCGTAGACGACGCCTTTGGGGGCTCCCGTAGATCCAGAGGTGAAAAGAATAGCCGCGAGATCGGTGGCGCGGCTGTGAACGAGCGAGGTGGACGTTGCGGAATTTGGCTGACCAGGAATCGTGAGACGGGCCGTGAGGGAGCCGCTGGCGGGTACACGAATTTTTACTGTGGCGAAGGCGCGTCGGCACACATGGCTAAGAAAGCGAGCGAGCGGGAGGCCGACGAGGGCGCGGGGTCGGGAGCGCTCGACGCAGGCGAGAAAATTTTTAAGTCCCATACCGGGATCAATGACGATCGGAACGGCTCCGAGAGAAAAAAGCGCGAAGGCCGCGGCGATGAGCGGGAGGCCTTGGCGGACCATAACAAGGGTACGGTCTCCGGATTTGATGCCTGCGCTGGAGAGTTTTTTTTGCCAAGCGTCGACCTCGGCGGCAAGTTCGGCGAATGTTAGAGTAAGATAATCAATATCGCCCTTAGGCGTGCGGCCGCGGGGGATTTTGAGGGCCGCGGTCGCAGGCACTGACATAGCCATGAGCCCGAGGTGACGGGCGATATTGGCGTTGGCAGCGGGTGCAATCACAGGAGCGCAGGTTTACCGAGGGCGTGGGTGGAGCAAAGAAAAACCCCGCCGAGGGCGGGGTTTAAGTGAGGCCTACGCGTCTAGCGCGAAAATTTTAGTAATCGTGGAGCGTGATAAGGCCCCAAAAAATCGTGGTCTTAGTACCAGAGGGATTGCCGAGACCGACGATTTTGGTGGTGTCGACCGCGGAGGTTTGTGGAGCGGGTGGTTGAAAAGAATTGGTTGCCACCGTGACCGCGCCACCGAGCAAGGTAGTTTCTTTACCACCACTGGGCGTGGTGCGGGTAGCACAACCCGAGAGATAGGACAACGTAACGGCGAGGATGAGCGCGAGGGGAAGCTTAGTTTTCATCAACGGGGCTGGGGTAAATCAGTTGGATTGAAGAGATGGAATAGAACGAAGAAGGGTCGCCTGCCAAGGGAGAAGCACTTCATCCAATGCTGCAGGAGCGTGGGCAAGTTGAGCGAGTTGAGCGCGGTTGGCGATGAGCGTGGCTTCAATGGCAAGGGTAGCAGCAATCCGATCACGATCTTCTTTAATGCGATCGAGACGAGCAAGTTCGCTCTGCGTGAGTGACCGGCGATTGGTGTCGCGACCAGGTCGACGCGGCAGAGTTTCTGGATCGCGTTCAAAACCAGCGCGAAGAGCGGCGCTGAGCGAGCCGATAAGGCGATCGTGACGTTTACCGAGATTAACCTGCGCAATAATGGCTTCCTCGGTCTGACCATCTTCTGCGGCGTAAGCGATGTCCAGAAGCAGGTCGTTGTTGCAGACTTTAAAAGGGGGAGTGTCGATACGCTCAGCGCTAGTCTCCCGCCAATGCCAGACGGCGTGGAGAACCGGTAAGCCCCGGGCGCGGAGGCGTTCACTACGACCAATCCGCCAGTCATGTTCGGTCGCAGGAGCAAAACCCGTAGTGCCCGCCTCAATCTGCGCCGTACATTGTTGATCAAGCCAATCCAGGCGATCGAGGGCGGCGAGTTCGCGAGTAAGCAGATCGCGCAATGCGGGCAGATACCAAACATCGAGACAGGCGTAATCGAGGAGTTTGGGCGTGATGGGGCGGCGGGACCAGTTGGCTTTTTGGCCGTCTTTGTCGAGCTGGACGTCAAAATGTTCTTCGAGGAGCGCCGCGAGACCGATGCGTTGGCGACCGAGAAGTTGAGCCGCGAGCATGGTGTCAAAGATGCTTTTAGCGCGGAAGCCGCAGCGATCGTGCAAGAGCCGGAGATCAAAATCGCTGCCGTGCATCACTAGATGAAGTTCAGCGAGGCGTTTCCAAAGCGGCTCGAGGTCGAGACCGGGCGCAAGCGCGTCGACCAAGAAAACCTCTCCGTCGACCAGAAACTGTAACAAACAGACGCGGACTTTATAGTGATACATGTTGTCCGCCTCGGTATCGAGAGAGACTTCATCAACGCGGTCGAGCGCCGTAAGCAAGGCGGTTAGCGCACCGGGTTGATCGATGAGCGTAAAGCTCTCGGGCCGCGCAGAAGGAGGCGCCGCGCGCGATACAGAGCGCGGAGCAGTGGAATCAACGCCGAGTAGACGGCGAACAGTAGACGGCAGAAAACGGGAAATCATCTCAACGAATAACAAAACATAGCCTCCGGCACTAAGGAGGGCGAGTGCGGAAAATAGCAGGGTTAAAATTAAGGCGCAGAGCCAGGCATTGCGTGGCCACATGAACCGGACCATGCCGCTAGGAACGCTTCGATCAGTATGGGTAAATCCGAACTGTAACCACCCTCGAGAACACCCGCGGCGGGGATCCCGTGACTTTGAAAAGTCTCCCGGAGCCATCCGCCGAGTTGGGCAAAATCTTCACGCTCCAACGTCATGGCTGTAATCGGGTCGCCGACGTAAGCATCGAAACCCGCTGAAACCAGCAAAAGTTCAGGTTTGTAAGTAATAATTGCGTCCAGCGAAGCGCGGAGGGCGGTAAGGTGTAAAGAACGCGGACTGCGCGGCGAGATAGGCCAATTGCGGAGCGCTGGACCTGCATCGACCAAACCTGTGCCGGGGTAACAAGGCGATTGATGCACCGAGGTAAAAAAATACGCATTCGGGTCAGCACCGAGTTCCGCGCGTAGAATTGCTTCGGTGCCATTGCCGTGGTGAGCATCAAAATCCCAAATTGCAACGCGGCGGACGCCGAGTTGGTGATGGGCGTGAAGAGCGGCGATGGCGATACTGTTGAGATAACAAAAACCCATCGCCTTATCAACCGTGGCGTGATGTCCGGGTGGACGCATGAGAGCAAACGTTGGGGTGCGATGGGTAAACGCATGCTCCGCTGCCGCGAGGGCCGCGGAGGTGGCGCGACGAGTATGCGTAGCGATATCCGGAAAGAAAGGAGTGTCGTCGTCGAAATCGTGCGGTTGGTTAAGTCGACGTAAATGTGCGGTGGTATGAGCGCGGAGTAATATCGCGTCAGCGACGGAACTAGCAGGGGGAGGTAAACGCTGCTCCCAGTTCGGATGCAGGCGGTGAAGGTGAGCAGCGGAACGCGTTAGACGGGCCGGCTGCTCCGGCCGCATCGCTGAACCATAGTCAGCACATTGAGGGTCGTAAAATATAAGCATGAAAAGCTAACCTCGAGAAGCGTGTGCTTATTCGAAAAAATAGACCCGCGTTGGAGGTTTTGTAAGTAAATTAACTGGGGAAAAATTTTTAGTGGAGCGGGTTTTTATATCCAAGCTGTGAGCGGAGGCAGAAAACTCCATTGGGGCGCGATCGAGGATCCGAGTGAGGGCATAAGCCCGAGCGACGAAGGACCGACTTGACCGATCGGGAAGTGAAACATCCATAGTGAAATTGCAGCGGCTTCCTTCTGGTTTAAAAATTAAGATGTCTTTTTTTGGACTTAAATTCTCAAATAGGCGTGCCCAATACCCATGAGCCATGAAAAGTCGTGGTTTAGCTTTTTAAACAGACAGCATAAGGGGGTGAACGTTTCTTTTGTGTAATTTATGAAATTATGGCCATGATGCCGTGATGAACGTTGTTGTGCTTTGTTCCGGAGGAATGGATTCGGTGGTCGCGCTGCATTGGGCGCGGCGGGAACACATTGTCGTCGCCGTCGCGAGTTTTGATTATGGCGCGAAGCACAATCATCAAGAAATTCCCTTTGCCGCTGAACACGCACTTGATTTGGGCGTGCGCCATGAGGTGATCCGGCTTGATTTTGTAAACCGACTCTTCGCCTCAAATTTATTAAAAAACGGCGGCACCATTCCGGAAGGCCACTACGAAGCCGAGAATATGAAGCAAACCGTGGTGCCGTTTCGCAACGCGATCATGCTATCGATTGCTTGTGGTTTTGCTGAAAGTGCCGGCGCGGATGGATTGGTCATTGCCGCGCATGGCGGTGACCACGCGATTTATCCGGATTGTCGCGAAGACTTCATGCATGCGATGGGTGAAGCGATGCGACTTGGGACGTATGCGGGCGTGAAGCTTTTGCGGCCTTTTATTAATATGTCCAAAAGCAACATCGCCGCGACCGGTGCGAAATTAAACGTGAATTTTTCCAAGACGTGGTCCTGCTACAAAGGCGAGGCGATCCATTGCGGCAAATGCGGCACGTGCGTCGAGCGTCGTGAAGCTTTCGCGTTGGCCGGCTTAAACGATCCCACCGACTATATGGTTCGAGATGCATTGCCGCAAAAACCTGCGGCGAGCTAAGGCCAAAAATTCTAATCTCAAGGCCATGCTTATCGCGGAAATTTTTTACTCGTTACAGGGCGAAGGTGCGTTGATCGGCGTGCCTTCCGTTTTTGTGCGTACGAGTGGTTGCAACTTGCGCTGCGCTTGGTGCGACACGCCCTATGCATCATGGAATCCGGAAGGGGACCAAATGCGCGTGGAAAAAATTGTCGCCACAGTCCAATCGTATCCACTCGCCCGACATGTCGTACTCACCGGAGGTGAGCCGATGATTGCGAAGGAAATTGGCGCATTAGCGGGGGCTTTAAAGGAACTTGATTATCACATCACGATCGAAACCGCTGCAACCGTCACCCCCGAAGGAATCGCCTGCGATCTTGTTTCGATGTCGCCAAAATTATTGAACTCGGCGCCGCAAGGTGCGGAGCACACCACTTGGCGCAAGAAACACGAAGCCACGCGTTGGCAACCCACCGTGGTGCGCGCTTGGTTGGATACAGGATGCGATTACCAATTTAAATTCGTCATCGCCGCACCCTCTGATGTGGAGGAGATGGAAAATATGCTAGCCTCGCTTGGCCGCGAAATTCCACGCCATCGAGTGCAACTCATGCCTGAAGCGCGAACACTTGAATTGATGCGCGAGCGTTCAAAATGGTTGAGCGAAGTGTGCAAATCACGGGGCTACAGATATGCCCATCGCCTTCATATCGAGCTGTATGGAAATAAACGTGGGACCTAGCTTAAAAAGGAACCCTCGCCCTCGAACTGGGGTCGGGTAAATCCCACCCCTGCCCTTCTTGTTAATTTATATTTGTGATTCCTTCATCGCCCGATCCGCTAAAAAAATTCTCTGATGAATTACACGTGCTCGCAGCGCGGTTTGAAGAGCAGTCCGTGACATTGCGGGAGTTAATCGCCGCGCTAGGGGCTCGCGCTTCAGCTTTGCTAGCAGTGATTCTTGCGCTGCCATTTTGTTCACCCATCACGATCCCAGGATTATCTGTGCCTTTTGGTTTGGTGATTACAGTTTTAGCGGTGCGCTTTGCCTTGGGCCTACCACCTTGGCTACCGGCTCGATTGCTAGCCGTGAAACTACCACCGCGTTTTTTTCGCGCCGTTCTTGAAGGCGCGAGCAAATTTATCGCCGTGATCGAGCGTCAACTACGCCCGCGCTGGCTTTGGTTGACCAAAACTGAAGCGCTGCGACGTCTCCACATGGCCGTGGTGGGCGCCGGCGCGCTTCTGCTATTGTTGCCGCTAGGAGGAATCCCTTTCACCAACACGCTACCGGCATTGGTCGTAGTTATAGGCACCCTCGGCGTCCTCGAGCGCGATGGGGTCGCCGTCACGATAGCTTATGGATTTTTGATGCTGACGATCATTTATTTCGCTGTGTTCGCCGGGGTCATTGTGGAGTTAACCCAAAGGGTGCTACACGGGTTAGGATTCTGAGTTTTGTTGCAGATACAAAAGTCTCGAAGCCGTTGCTTCAGATTGGGGTTGTGGCGTCGTAATCGGGTGTAGCTCCAGGATGCGCCGCGACCCATTCACCTAAACGACAAGCGGCGGATAGTATTTCAGTATCCGTGTAATCCGCACGCAGAAGGCCGGCCAAAAATGCTGCAAGAAAAGCATCTCCCGCACCGACCGTATCCGCTACCGCGACCCGCCGGGCTGATACCCAAATCCAGCGATCAGCACGCAAAAATCCGGCGCCACGCTCTCCCGCCGTAATACAGACGAGCGGGGAGTTAAATTGTGCCGCGAGGGCGCGAGCGTGGGATTCTTCATGACCAGGCGACTCCGTACCATCGACCAAACGAGCCGCTTCTGTGGCATTGAGCTTGAGGACGTTGGCCGAAAAAGCGAACTCGCGCACGAGAGCAAGGTCGTCATGCGGCGCGCGTAAATTTACGTCAAATACGCGCCAAGCGTTCGTCGGCTGAGCGGCTATAAGTTGTTTAAGCACAGCGCGATTTTCAGCGGACCGGAGCGCAAGCGAGCCGAAAACAAGTGCCGGGGAAGTGGCGATGGTTTTGAGTGTTTCGGGTATTACCGTTATGCGATCCCAGGCCACATCGCGCGCGATGACGTAGCGAGCATCCCCTTGAGAACTGAGAGTGGCGCTAACTCGTCCCGTAGGCAGCGTGGCATGGCGAGTGATAGCGGACGTACTCACGCCCCACTTCACTAAACGTTGGAGGAGTTGCTCACCCAAATCATCGCATCCAACCGCAGAAATGGGACATACCGGTACGGCGAGTTGATGAAGATGATAAGCGACATTAAACGGTGCGCCACCCGGAAACGTACCGTGCGGGAGATAATCCCAAAGCACTTCACCAAAACAGTGCACAGGGAAATTTATCGGAGATGACGGCATTACCAAGACGGGTCAGCGGCGTGATTTGGTTTTCAACGCGCGAGTCGAACAACCGCAGTCTTCGCCACAGCCGTCGGATTTTTTCTTCGCGAGAACGCGCACGATCAATCTAGCCACAGCAAGCGCTACGAGAAGAAGCGCGATGAGTGTTTGAACCGAAGGAGACATCTCAAGGAGCGTGATTATTAAAACCCCAGCGCACGACCACCTTGATAAACTATGAAGCTCAAAATCCAGGCGGTGCCGGTCATGTAGAGCGTTTGAAAAATCGGCCATTTCCAGCCGTTGGTTTCACGTTTCACAACCGCGATAGTGCTCATGCATTGCATCGCGAAGACATAAAAAATCATGAGGGTGAAACAAACAAGCGGTGTGAAAAGAGCACGCCCATCAGGCCATTTTGCGCTCAGTAAGGCGGTGCGTAGCGGCGCAGTATTTTCATCCGAAGACTCGGCGTTAAAAACAACCCCCATCGTGCTGACGAAAACTTCCCGGGCCGCGAATGAACTAATAAGCCCGATGCCGATCTGCCAATCAAAGCCAATGGGTTTGATGAGTGGCTCGATGGCGTGACCCGCGCGACCCGCAAAACTTTGCGCAAGTTGCGCTGTGGGCGTCGTCCCTTCAGGCGCTTTGGGATATGCGGACAGAAACCAGAGGATGATGCTGATCCCGAGAATAACCGTGCCCGCGCGACGCACAAAAATCCAAGCCCGCTCGAGCATGTGAAACGCAACGTCCTTGAGGCCGGGCAAGCGGTAAGGCGGCAGCTCCATAATCATTAGGGGTGGTTCGCCTTTGAGTAACGTCCGCTTGAAAAGCCAGGCGAAGAAAAAAGCCCCGGCGGTGCCCAGCGCATACATGAAAAGCATGATGCCTACTTTAGTGAAAACCGGCACACGTTCACCGGGAACGAGGGCGGCGATCATGAGCAGATAAACGGGTAAACGAGCCGAACAGCTCATCAGTGGCGCAACCAAGATCGTAACCAGACGATCTTTGGGGTCCTCGATCGTGCGCGTAGCCATGATACCGGGGATTGCACACGCATAGGAGCTGAGCATGGGAATGAAACTTTTTCCGTTCAGTCCAACGCGGCTCATGAGGCGATCCATGATGAAAGCTGCACGCGCCATGTAGCCCGTACTCTCCAGTAATCCGATGAAGAAAAATAAAATCAAAATCTGCGGAAGAAAAACCAACACGCCCCCTACTCCACCGATGGCTCCATCCGTGATCAGATCGCGCAAATCACCAGCCGACATCGTGGCTTTGATCGTGTCGGATAAAGCCGCGACATGACCGTCGATCCAGTTCATCGGAGCTTCTGCTAGCGTGAAAATACTAAAAAAAAGCAGCGTCATTACCGCGCCGAGCACCACCCAACCCCAAAGAGCGTGCGTCGCAATTGCATCAATTTTATCGGAGGCGCTGGGTCCAACTTCGGTTCGTAACTGCACAACTTCAGCCGCGAGCGTGCCGATCGCTTCGTAGCGTGAACTCACCAAGGTGCCCGCCCAATCGGTTCCTTCCTGCGTCCAACGCGATTGCCAGGCACGAAGAATTTCGGTCGTACGAGGACTAAGCGGCGTCGAACCCGCGACCCGCACGGAATCTTGGTCGGTGAGTAATAGGAGCGCTTCGGCTCGAGCGACGAGCGGTGATTTGCGATCACCTTCAACTAGCGCCGCAGCAATTTCAGAAACCGCCGGAGCAATGGCAGCAGGAACCGTCCACGCATGCCGAGCGAGCGGCAGATCGGCGCGACTCATCGCAAGCTTAAGTTCAATCAAACCGCGTTGGTGAATCGCTTCGCAGGCAATGACAGGGATGCCGAGTAATTTTTCAAGCTGATCCACGCGAATCTCGAGCCCGGCTCGAGCGGCCAAATCCATCATGTTAAGCACCAATATCACCGGGCGTCCGAGATCGAGAATCTGGTGAACTAGATAGAGATTTCGCTCAAGATTGGTGGCATCGACGATGCAGAGGATCCGATCGGGTTGTGCCGTATCGGCCCGACGACCAAGAAGCACATCGCGGGTAACGGCTTCATCGGGCGAGCGGGCGGCGAGCGAATACGTGCCCGGCAAGTCGATCACGGTGATAGGTTGGCCGTGCTGCGAATAAGCGGTGCCAATTTTCTTCTCCACCGTGACACCCGGGTAGTTACCGACTTTTTGTTTCAGACCCGTGAGGGCATTGAAAAGCGTGCTCTTGCCGCAGTTGGGATTACCGACGAGCGCATAGACCGGTTGGCGCGAGGCTGCGCCAGCAGCGGTGGCGGAGATGTGAGCAGGCAAAGCCATGATCGCAGGTGGGAAATTTTTTAAACTGTCGGTTCAACGAGGATATGATCGGCCTCGGATTTACGCAACGTGAGGTGGTAACCACGGACTTTGATCTCGATCGGGTCACCCATCGGAGCCGTGCGCACCAACGTCAAGGTCGTGCCAGCAAGTAACCCCATTTCGCGGAGCCGGAGAAATGCTGTGCCCGCCTTGGGAAAATCTCGGAGAGTCGCGCTCGCACCCACCGGCAGTTCGGACAACGATATCAAAGATGCGGAGGCCATAGTGGAAACGCGGACAAACCGGTTGCACTTCCCTACCCTACAACCGGAAATGATGGAGTGATTTTTTCCACAAGGATGTGGCTCGCAGCGGCGTGGCTGAGGGCGATGCGCGTCCCACTCACCTGGCAAATAATTGTAGTGGTGCCCGAAATTTTCGTAACACAGGCGGATTCACCGAGGCCCATCTCGCGAACGCGTTGGCAAAAATGCGTGTCGCCGATTAGACCACATACTCGGCCAGCCGCACCCGCATTGAGCTGGCACAGAGGCGTTGGCGCGGTGGTGGGCTCGCGATTCATCGGACTCGCAAGGTGTGCCCGCAGTGACGAGGTTTCAAGGGCAAGTTCTGGCCATCGCTGTAATTTACAAAAAAAGCGCGGCGATTAGGCCGCGCTCGATAAGGTCTGGATGGCCAATT
The DNA here is from genome assembly GCA_947458705.1 of Opitutia bacterium. Taxonomy (GTDB): domain Bacteria; phylum Verrucomicrobiota; class Verrucomicrobiia; order Opitutales; family Opitutaceae; genus Tous-C4FEB. The sequence continues at coordinate 10,991 of CANHAH010000083.1, forward strand.
GTTCAACGGCGCCGACGCTTAATCGCCAACTGCGTACCAGCGAAACGCACCATAGTTTGAAGGTGCTCGAACTCGTTTGGGTCCATGTCTTTTGCTTCTTTCATCGCGAGCTCGGCGCGCTGAATAGCTTGTTCGGCGGTCTTTTCGTCGATTTTTTCTTCGGTGATCGCGTGCTCCGCTAAGACCGAGATTTTATCGCCAGAAATCTGGGCGAAGCCGCCGCCAACGGCGAGAAAGAGCACCGTGGAGCCCTTGGTCACGCGCAGTTCGCCGTGCTCAATTTGCGTGAGCAACGGGATGTGTCCGGGGAGGATGCCGATCTCACCGTCCACCGTCGGGATAACGACGGTGTCGATGGTGTCGGAATAAACCCGGGCCTCGGGTGTGACGATTTCGAGCGTGAGGGCCATGGCGGATTACTTCTTCGCGGCGGCAATAACTTCGTCGATGCCACCCTTCATGTAGAAATCGCCTTCCGGAATGTGATCAAGTTCGCCATCGAGGATCATCTTGAAGCCGCGAACCGTTTCTTTGACGGAGACGTATTTGCCGGGTGAGCCCGTGAACACTTCAGCGACCGCGAAGGGCTGGGAGAGGAAACGTTGAATTTTGCGGGCGCGGTAAACGGTCTGTTTGTCCTCGGGTGAGAGTTCGTCCAGACCGAGAATCGCGATAATGTCTTGAAGATCCTTGTAGCGTTGAAGAACGCGTTGGAGTTCGCGGGCTACGCGGTAGTGCTCTTCGCCAACAATGGAGATTTCGAGCGCCTTCGAAACGGAGGCGAGCGGGTCGACGGCGGGATAGATGCCGAGCTCAGCGATGGAACGCTCCAACACGATGGTGGAGTCCAAATGCGCAAAGGTGTTGGCGGGCGCGGGGTCGGTCAAATCGTCGGCAGGCACGTAGACGGCTTGCACGGAGGTGATGGACCCTTTCTTCGTTGAAGTGATGCGCTCTTGGAGGAGGCCCATTTCATTGGACAGCGTGGGTTGGTAACCAACGGCGGACGGCGAGCGGCCAAGAAGCGCAGACACTTCTGAGCCGGCTTGGGAGAAACGGAAAATATTGTCGATGAAGAGCAACACGTCCTGATTTTTCTCGTCGCGGAAATATTCGGTCATCGCGAGCGCCGAGAGAGCAACGCGCATACGCGCACCCGGGGGCTCGTTCATCTGTCCGTACACGAGCGCGACCTTAGATTTCATGAGGTCTTTTTGATCAATAACGCCGGCTTCGGACATTTCGTGGTAAAGATCGTTGCCTTCGCGCGAGCGTTCGCCGACGCCGGCGAATACCGAGAAACCACCGTGCGCTTTGGCGATGTTGTTAATGAGTTCGAGAATGACAACGGTCTTACCTACACCGGCGCCACCGAAAGCTCCGGCTTTACCGCCCTTGATGAATGGAGCGATAAGATCGATAACTTTGATGCCGGTCTCGAGGATCGTGGCTTTAGTGTCTTGATCGGCGAGCGCGGGAGCGGGACGGTGAATAGGATATTTTTTCTCGTGCTGCACGGGGCCGCGGCCGTCCACAGGTGAACCCGTGACATCGAGAATGCGACCCAGGATGCCATTGCCGACAGGCACGGAAATAGGAGCGCCGGTATCGACCACTTCCATACCACGCTTTAAGCCTTCAGAGGAGGACATGGCGATGGCGCGAGCGAGGCCGCCACCGAGATGCTGCTGAACTTCGAGCGTGAGATTCTCGGCTTTGCCGCCGACGGTGAACGCGATGGTGAGCGCCTGGTAGATGGGCGGGATGGCGTTCTCCGCGAACTGCACGTCGACCACGGGGCCGATGACTTGGACGATTTTGCCGGTATTCATTGAGAGAG
>CANHAH010000084.1 GCA_947458705.1 Opitutia bacterium
ACCAATCCGGGAGCTAATCCAATCAAGCGTTCTGTCTCTGGTGCACCGATGGATGAGATGACGTGTGTGGCCGTGATTTCTTCGCCGGTGTCGAGTGTCAACGCCGTGGCTCGACCTTCGCGGGCTAAGATTTTTCGCACGCCGCATTTCATTCGGCGCTCACCACCGGCTTGGCGGTACTTTTCCAACAGCACGCGCAATATCACTCGGACCCCGTCTAACGGTCGCGCAAAACCCTCCAGGAAAAGCGCCTTGAACATGATAACAAATTGGCCGAACTCCATGTCGTGCTCTTGCGCGCTGCCATAGTACATCACTGGGCAAAAAAGCATATCCTCCAGCAACGAATCTTTAATGTGAGTACGAACCACAGCACGGGCGGAGATCGGCGCGACATTCAAAGAAACGTCGTCGTAAATTTTGATGGCCGCGACGAGCGCTCGGAAACCATCAATTTGCTTAGGAAACTGCGTCGCGATCTCGTTTTCAAAAACAGCAAAATCATTAGTGAAACACAGCGAGGTCTCGCCGTTCGGTCCAAAAGCGACGCGTGATTGTTTTTGCTCACAAAGCGCAAATTCAGCACGATCAATTCGCAGTTGGCGCAGCAGCTTCGTAAGAGGCGTACCTTTAACGCCCGGTCGGACAAAGTTCGTCAACGCGTGGAGACCGACGTCGAATTTGCGCCCGCCAATGCTGTAAAAACTATTGAGTCCGCCGGTCGCATTGTGGCGCTCGAAGATGCAGACTTTTTTGCCAAAGTGCGCCAAACGGATACCCGCGGCCAGACCTGACATGCCCGCACCGATAATCGCGACATCATAGTGGCTGCGGGTGTTCATGCTTGGAGTGTGGACAGAGAAAAGGCCGGGAAGGCAATTCCCGGCCTGAGATTGAAGAAGATCGGCGATTAGCCCTTGGCGGCTAGAGCGATGAACTTAGGGGTCAAGTACTCCGCGCAGCTGTCGAGCGAAGCGAGATGTTGGTAATCGGCCTCAGGTACTTCGATGCTGTGGCGCTTGCGTAACTCCATGACGATATCTAGGAAATCCATGCTATCGAGTTGAAGTTGATCGCGGAGGCGTACTTCAGGTTTCACATTAGAAAGGTCTTCGTCGGGCGCGATATCGGCGATGATGTCGAGTACGACTTGCTTGCATTCGTCTTTGGTCATGGTGCGGTAGAATTCGGGATTAGGCGGTAAAGCGTTTAACAATCAACGCGGAATTTATACCCAGCATCCCGAAGGAGTTATTAAGAATAGTGTCCACTTTCGCAACCGTGCGCGGCTGATTAAGCACAAGACCGGGTAACGCGCACGCTGGATCGAGGTCATCGACATTAATCGAGGGGTGAACAGTGAGGTCGTTGAACGATGGAAGGTTGCCCGCCAGCTCGAGTGCCCCGGCCGCACCCATACAATGCCCAATATAGCCCTTAGTGTTGTTAATGTAGGTGTCAGGGCAGCCTTCGCCAAATACCGCACGGATCGCTTCGCATTCCTGGATGTCCCCTAAAGGCGTGGCCGTCGCGTGGGTATTTACGATGTGAATATCGCTCGGCTTGAGTCCAGCCCGTGCAATGGCGGCTCGAATACACTCAGCCTGGCGGGTGGGATTGGGCAACACGTAGTCAGATGCGTCTGAGTTGACGTGATAACCGGCGATCTCTGCGTAGATTTTAGCTCCGCGTGCCTGGGCGTCTTCGAGGCGTTCGAGCGTGTACAAACAACCACCCTCGGAAATCACGATGCCGTTGCGGGCTTTGTCAAAGGGGCGCGAGGCTTTGAGCGGATTTTCATGCTGCGCGAGTGCGTTTTGAGATTTAAAACCGGCGAAAATCCCAAAGGTGTGGATACTTTCGCTGATTCCGCCACAGATCGCGTAATCTACTTCTCCGAGTCGCAACATCTGCGCAGCGTGAATCAGGCCCATGTTGCCTGCCGCACAGGCGGCGCCGATGGTGTAAGCAGGACCAGTGATGCCAAGATTGAGCGAGGTTTCGCCGGCGGGATTATTGGCGACAGTGCGGGGGTTGTGATAGTGCGACCAGAACTTAGTGTCGTAGTTAAATTTCGAAATGTTGTAGATTTCGTTCTCGGTCTCGACGTTGCCGTGCTCAGTACAACCGATGTAGATACCGACGCGATCTTTGGGCAGCGTTTCGAAGTTAACTCCACTGTCGGCCAACGCCTCCCGCGCACAATAAATCGAGATTGATCCCGCCCTCGTCCCCACGCGGAGCTCTTTTTTCTTCTGGTACTTCAGCGGATCGTAATGACAGACGCCCGCGAGCTGGGTCCCCATGTAGCGGATCTCCATGCGCTCGATGCCGGCGATGCCGTGCAAGAGATTTTGCCGGAATTCAGTGAGAGAATTGCCGTTTGGGGCGGTGAGACCGACTCCGGTGATGACGATACGCGCGGGCTTCATGCAGGTGTAAGAGGAAATCGCTAGCCATCCCGCCTACGAAAGCAATAAAACCCTCCATTCTTATGAACGTTCTCGTAGTTGGAGGCGCCGGATACATCGGCAGTCACTGTGTTCGCCAGTTGCTCATCGCTGGGCATCGACCCGTCGTACTTGACAATCTCGTTTTCGGACACCGCGGAGCCGTTGCTCCTGAACTACCGTTCTACGCGGCCGATCTGGGCGATGAACAGACCGTCGGCGATATCCTAGTACGAGAAAAAATCGAGGCTGTCATGCATTTCGCGGCGTTCGCCTATGTTGGTGAATCCGTCACTGATCCGCTCAAGTATTATTTTAACAACGTTGTCGCCACACTCGGCTTGCTGCGTGCGATGCATGTCCACGGCGTGAAGAAGTTTGTTTTCTCTTCCACCTGCGCAACCTATGGCGTCCCCGCCGGCATGCCGATCGTCGAGACGATGCCGCAGGCGCCGATCAATCCCTACGGTCAAACCAAGCTCGACATCGAGAACGCCCTCAAAGCCCTCGCGCTCGCTCACGGCCTCAGCTTTGCCGCCTTCCGCTATTTCAATGCCGCCGGTGCCGCCGAAGATGCTGCAATAGGCGAAGATCATATCCCTGAATCGCACCTTATCCCCCTCGCGATCCAAGCCGCCACTGGCCAACGTGCCGCGCTGCAAGTTTTCGGAAACGATTATCCCACGCCCGACGGCACGTGTCTGCGTGACTATGTCCACGTCGACGATCTGAGCCGCGCCCATATCGCTGTTTTTAACAAACTCGATAATCCGGGCACCGCGCTGTTTTATAATCTCGGCACGGGCAAACCTACTTCTGTGCTCCAGGTCATCCGTGCCGTGGAGAACGTGACCGGACTTAAAGTACCCCACACGTTCGCCCCTCGCCGCGCCGGTGACCCGCCCGCGCTTTACGCGAATTCCTCGAAAGCAATCGAGGAACTCGGCTGGCAGATAAAATTCAACAACATCGAGTCCATCGTCGCGACTGCTTGGCGCTGGCACCAGAAATCGCCACGCGGCTTCGCCGATCGCTGAGGCTCAGAGTCGAGGCGCAGCCGGTTTCAAAGGCGGCGCCCAAGCATTGACGCCAATAGTGTTGAGCCGGCGCTTAAACACTTTGTCACCGCTTGTTACATAGAGCGTATCGAATTTGGCTCCGCCGAAAACCAGGTTGGAGCAACGCCCGTTTGGCATCGGCAGGACGCACTGCACGCGACCGGCCTGATCACAGATTTGAATCCCTAACCTCGTCGCCACATAGAGACGACCTTCACGATCCACTTTGAGGCCGTCAGCAAAACTCTGGTCCTCGCCGTCGGGTTCATGCAGCCAGTAATATCGCTGTTTGTGTGCGAGAGAGCCATCGGGTTGGATTTGATAGCTATAAACCCAGTGTGAACGGTAATCAGAAACATAGAGCAATGTCTGATCCGGCGATAGCGCGATGCCATTTGAGAAACGCAAACCTACGTCCACTTCGTGCGCTTCACGACTACCCGGGCGCAACAGCCATACTCGGCTTGGCTCGTTCGACGACGCGACTGGGGAATTAGTGAAGTAGACGTTTCCATTATGGGCCACGACGACATCGTTGCCGCGATTTCCTAGCGCCAAAACCGTCGTACGTCCGTCCGTATCGCGTGTGAGCACATTCGGGATGGAGCCCGATACGGAAAAGAGTCGACCATCGGGGCCGAAAGCTTGGCCTGAAGCTTTCTCACAGTTGGCATTCACTTCAGCCATAGCACCATCGAGGCCAATTCGATGCGTCACATTGCGGCCGGTGTCGTTGAAGAAAACCTCTCCACGCGTGTTGACCGCAGGTGCATCGGTATTTTGAAAACCGTCGCCAACAAGTTGCCAGCCCTCTCCAGCGATCAAGAGCGTTGCGAGCGTGGTGTTTTTAGTTGGAGCGACGTTGCGCACGAGCTCGGGCCAACCTTGCCAGAGCCAGCGTATTGCATCAGGGAAAAGCATCGTGCCGTGTTTACCGCTGTGCGCGCCTTCACCCCAGACGTGACGCACGTCGTAGCCAGAAAAAACCAACGAGCGCTCCATCGACTGATTCGCCATCCACCAATCGCCCGCGTAGATATTATTATCATTCGTTCCATCCTGAAGATACACGCGCAATGCCTTGGGCTCGTATTTGCGGATGAGCGTAGAATAACGATCTCCACCGCGCAGTCCGACGTAGGTGCCGATTGCACTGAACACGCGTGAAAACGCATCCGGCCTCTCCCAAGCCGCTGTGAACGCAGCGATGGCTCCGCTACTCGATCCACCAATTGCGCGATCATTACCAGCGCGCGAAAGTCGAATCGTACGCCCGTCGGTAGTTTTACGCGCTTCCACGGCCGGCAACACTTCATCGAGAATAAACCGCGCGTATGTGTCACCGAGGCCATCGTATTCGTAGCTGCGATTAAACCGATCGAGCGCGTGTGCCGCATCAGGTGTTTTCACGATGCCCGGTCGCACAAAAACACCGATCAATACAGGGATTTCACCTCGGGCTATGAGATTGTCGAAGACCACGGGTGCGTTCCATTGCACGCCGTCTTGGTTCACGTAAACACAAGCTGGCTTGGTACCGTTGTATTGGCGCGGCACGTAGATCGTAACTTCCCTCGTAGTGCCGGGGAAAATCTTGGTACTCGAATGCTCAAACTTGATGAGCTCACCCTGAGGCACGCCGGGTTGCGGCTTAGAATCCGGGCCTGGCAAGTAATCGTCGGCCGCGGCAAGCTTAAGCGCGGCGATACTAAAAAATGCAAAAATAAGTATGAAACGCAGAAGGGTTTTCATGAGGGGGGGGGTAATCTGAAATTTAGAAAGCGATCCAGAAGCACAAAAAACGCCGGGGGTTAACCGGCGTTGAGGTGGAGAAAAATTACTTCTGCGCTGGCTTGGCGGCCGGCGCTGTTTTGGGCGGCGGCGGCGCTTCGTAAGCCGGTAACACGTTCGCTAGCGGCGCGACTTTAGCCAAGTTAGGAGTGATGTCGGCATCGACTCGGCTAAGCGACCAGTTCAAAGCACCGGCCAACAAAGAACGCACGGCCGGATGATTCCAAATGTCCTCGCGGTGACCAAGGCTAGTGTAGAATACGCGGCCTTTGCCGTGCATGCGCACCCACGTCGAGGGATACGGCGGGCGTTGATATTCGGCGCCCTTCATGCCGGCGGTGTCTTGAACTAAGAGCACGTGTAAATCGGGCGCGAAATTCTTCAAAGAATACCATTCCTCAATCGGCGCGAAATCGACTGGAATAGCAGCCATTCCCGGGAATTTTGCATCAGCCGTAATGAGGCGCGAAGTCTGTTGCACACCATGGCGGATAAATTCGCCGCCTATCATTTTGACGTAGTCGTCGGCCTTGTCGCCGTCGTCGAGAAAACGCTCAGGCATGTGGGCGTTACGACCGAAAGAGTGAAATGAATCCGTGGCGCTGTGAATTCCTAGGAAGCCTTTGCCATTGGCGACGGCTTGGAGAAGCGCTGCCTTACCGGCGGGAGTCATGGGCGGGTTGCTGTCACCGCGCGGGTCACTCTTCATTTTAGTGAGATCGCCGGTAGTATAGAAAAAATATGCGTCGAATTGGGCGAGATATTCCGGCGTGAACAAGCTGCCGTCTTTAGAAAAAGTGAACTCAATATTATTCTCCGCGCCGAGCGTTTTGAGCACAGGAAAGGCGTAGCCGAATTTGGGTTCGCCGTATGTTTTAATCGCATCGTGCTCGAAGCCCGATGATTTGCTGAAGAAGAGCACTTTCTTTTTTGGCGCTAGCGTTTCAGCGGCATAACTCGATACTGTGGAAGCGATAACGAGACACACTAAAGTACGACTAAGTAAGCGAAGGGATGATTTCATGGGGTTAGTGATTTAATAGTAAAATCCGAGCTGAAGGCAACTTCAGGACTTTTTCTTGGCGGGAGTCGCGCGTTTGCGTGCTGCTATTGTTTCAGAGACAACCATTGGCGCCGTTGCTGATCCAAGTAAGCGCATGGCTTGCGCGTGATCACCGTCGCAGAACCGTAGCGCTCGCGTGCGTAAGGCCGTCTCGACCTGAACCAGCATCGGTCCGCCGCTGCGGGATAATTCCTTGAAGAGGAAATCATAGGCCAGCTCCAACGTTAGCGCGCTCTCTTGACCGGGCACCGAATCGGTCGACCCAATCAGAGCCACATCAGTTAGCGGCGTCATTTCAATCGGCAATCCACTCCCCTCGCCGGCAGCTTCAAGGATTTCGTTCGGTAAGTTTTTAACCAGAATCGCATCACCCTGCGCAATGACGGCGCTGCGGTAGATCACGTTTTCCAACTCGCGCACGTTGCCAGGCCAGCGGTAACGCACGAGAATAGCCATAGCTTCGGGCGAGACTTTACTCACACGGGCTTTGCGTTGTTTGACTAAGTTCTGGAGGCAAAAATCCACGATCTGGGGCACATCATCGCCTCGCTCGCGCAACGCGGGCATGCGAATTCGCACGACATTGAGACGGTAGTAAAGATCTTCGCGGAAGGTTTTTGCCTTCACCATTTCTTCTAGGTCCTTGTTCGTCGCCGCGAGGATGCGAACGTCCACGCGAATCGTTTCAGTGCCACCAACACGCTGAATGTCACCTTGCTGAAGAACGCGCAGGATTTTCGTCTGCGTGGCGAGGGCCATATCGCCGATCTCATCGAGGAAAATCGTGCCGCCATCGCAGAGTTCAAATTTTCCGAGACGCTGTCCGGTTGCTCCCGTGAAAGACCCCTTCTCGTGGCCGAAAAGTTCACTTTCGATTAAGTTGTCGGGAATCGCTGCACAGTTGACGGCTATAAATGGTTTCCCGGCGCGATGGCTGTGTTTCCAGATTGAGCGGGCAACTAGCTCTTTTCCCGTGCCGCTCTCGCCGGTGATCATGACGTTCACGTCGCTGGCCGTGACTTGGCCAATTATCTTAAAAACATCCTGCATGACCGGCGAGGAACCGACGATGCCTTCCCGGTAATCATCAGCATTGATCGTGGGTTTATAATCACCGACAGCGCGGAGATCGGCGTGGGCCTTGAGAGCATTTTCCGCGAGCGCAAGAACCTTGGCGGGATCAAACGGCTTCATGACGTAGTCGAATGCGCCGTACTTCATCGCCTCAATCGCTGTCTGCGCTGTGCCGAAGGCCGTCATCAGCACCACAAGTTGCTTGGGATTGGCGGAGCGGATGTGCTGCAACGCTTCGATACCGCTCATGCCACTCATGCGGACGTCGAGAAACACAAGATCGGGCGCGGGGCCTTTTTTGACCATGGCTATGCCGAGTTCACCGCTGGCCGCTTCCGTCACATGGTAACGGCGGGAACCAAGCACGCGGGTGAGCGAGTAACGAATTTCAGCATCGTCGTCGATGACGAGGATGGTCGGAGATTTTGCGGAGTGGTCTGACATAAGACGAAGTCGAACCCGTAGGTTTCGGGCGATGGTGCTGGCGATTTCCGCAAGCGGGCTTTGATTACTCCCCATGCTTGGTTGGTCAATAAACTTGTTCCGAATCCGCGGTATAACACTGGCGTTGCACGTCAGTTTTCTGGCACTGCTAGTTTATATCAGCTGGGAAGGCTGGTCAGAAGCAGGACTACAAGGGGCTGCCTGGAGTGTCGCGATTCTAGGGACTTTTTTCAGCTGTGTGGTACTCCATGAGCTCGGGCATTCTTTTACCGCCATGCATTTTGGTATCAGAGTGCGACGGATTTTACTCATGCCGATCGGTGGTATGGCAGAATTTGAATCTATTCCGCGAGAACCCCGAAGGGAATTTTTGATTACGATTGCAGGCCCGGCAGTAAACTTCGCGATCGCTGGCGCTTTATGGCTAGTAGTCGGGTCGCCAGCTTATTGGGAATTCTCAAACTATAATGCGGATGCCATCGGATTCGCTCATTTACTGCTGCACTGGAATATACTCATGGGCTGCTTCAATCTCGTCCCGGTCTTCCCGATGGACGGCGGGCGTATCTTCCGCGCTTTGCTCGCCACACGGTTAAGCTACCTTCGCGCCACGTTTTGGGCTGTCACGGTCGGTAAGCTATTCGCCATAGCCGGTGCCTTGCTGGCAGTGTTTTGGTGGGAAACTTACCTCACTGCCGTCCTGTTTCTATTTATCTTTTATGCCGGCGAAATGGAATATCGCGCCCTACTACGTCGTGATCTAATTGAGGCGCACTGGCGCGAAACCCTGGCTAGGTTCGACGCAATACCTCCATGTGAGCCACCGAAGATCACGCCCAACTAGCCCTGAGATTTGAAGATTTTAAAAACTTTCTAAAAAAACTCCTTGCGTTCGGGCCATGAATTTTGATTTTTCCAACCTCGCGCAAGCGATCGGGCTCTTAGCTCAGTTGGTAGAGCGCCTCAATGGCATTGAGGAGGTCAACGGTTCGAACCCGTTAGGGTCCACCATTTTGGGCCGGGAATTCGCAAGAATCCCCGGCCTTTTTTGTGCCCCGATACCTCAATCAAACCACCCAACGAGGATCATCCTGCCATGCGGATTGCACTTAATCCCCGTCTTCTTCGCGCATCCGGAACTCGAGTTCCACGGTTTCACCCTTCTTATCCGGGCGTGCGCCAATAGATTTAGTCCGGGCAAAGGCCTCACGCACGGAGCGGTCGAATTCTTCGCTGCCAGAGGATTTGCTGATGCGAACCCGCGAGATCGAGCCGTCCGCCCCAACGTAAAATTCTACGCGAGCCATCAGCGCATCGCTCAAACCCGAGGGTTTCTCATGATTTTCCTTCAACCGCGATTTCAACAACGAAAAATACCGCTCCATCAAGGTCCCATCTTCCGCCGTCAATGCTTTGCCACCCGCGCCGCCCTTGGTGTTTTTCGGGCTGCCACCGATTACGCCCTCGCGGATACCTTGACCCACCGGCTCGATCTTAGAGCTGCCGCCTTTAGCTTTAGCTACGGCCTTTGCCTTATTAGCTTTATCAAAGGCTTCCTTCGTCATTTTAGCCTCCGCCTCCCGCTCCTTTTTTATCTCCTGTTTGGCTTTGACTTCCGCGCGGTTCACTTTTTTGACAATCTGATTTTTGAAATTGGGCACGGCGGGTTCCACTGGCTTGGACGGTGCTTTTTCGGGCTTTGGTTTTTCGACGGGAACTTTCTCGGGCGGGGCTTTCTCGATGGGAGCCGGCGTGATTGGCGACGGCTCTGGAGTGACCACCGGCACAGGTGCTACAGGCTCGGGCTTCGGCTCAACCTGAGGCGCAGGCGTGGTCGTCAAATCGAGCTTTAAGCCGGTCGGCGAACCCAGCGCAGGCGCCTCCGAGGCCATGTAATTGTCGCCCGCCCCCGCGACGAGCTCGAAGATTTTTGGAGCATTCTTGACCTGCTGATTGACGGCGTAACTGATCAACAGCAGCACCGCCACCAGCGCGCCGTGTAAGGCGAGCGATAGCATAAAAGCAGGCGTGCGTTGATTATCAGACATGGCGCGGTGAGGTAACGACGAGGCGGTCGGTCAACCTCAGTTGGTCGTCTGTGTGTCGAATGTAATCTTAAAGAGCTTCTGCTTCTTCAACTCGTCCATCACAGTGATGAATTGTTGCGCAGTGGTCTTAGCGTCCATGCGGATGCGAAAAACAGGCGGTTTCGGCATCGCGGAAAATCGCATGAGCTCGCTAGCTAATTGTCCTGACGCAATCGAGCGGCCCGATAGCGTGCAGGAGCCATCTGCGCGGATCGTAATGCTTTCAAATTTATCATCGGGATCAGGCTTGGTCTGGATGCTTTTCGATTCCACGGGCAGGTTCACGGGCAACGTCTGCTCCTGGTTGATCAGCGGGGTAGCGATCATGAAAATAATCAGAAGAGTAAACCCCAAATCGATTAGGTTCGTAACGTTCAACTCCGAGATCGGATGCTGAGCGTGTTTGCGGCGAAAGGTGCGGGCCATGGTCGCAGCTTACTTCGATTCCAACTCGATGCGATCGGCCAGCGAGCTCGCGTAATTTTCCAACTCCGTCACCAGTTGCTTCGATTTACCGAGAAGAAAATTATAGCCGAAGACCGAAGGAATCGCCACTACGAGGCCCGCGATCGTCGTGAGCAACGCCGCCGAGACGCCCGGAGCGAGGGTCTTAATGCTCGCTGAATCTTGCACCGCTACGGCGCTGAACGCTTCCATCACTCCCCACACCGTGCCCAACATCCCAAGAAAGGGCGCGCCGGTGACGATCGTCGCTAGGAAAATCATGCTCGATTCATAGCGCAGCGTCTGGCGTGAAAGCGCGCGTTGCAGAGCGTTCTCCGCATGCTCGAGGCATGCGCGAGAGTAATCTACGCCTTTTTCTTTGCCAATAGCCGTCGCGCGCCAATAAGCCTCAACCGCATCAGCAAACAAATCGGCATAAGGGATTGTCCGCTTCGATCGAAACGACTCTGGCAGATCCAATAGCGACTTTTGGTCACGCAGGTGCGATTCAAACGCGTAGTTAAACGCCGCCAAGCGCTTTAGCTCGTAGTGCTTTTGCAACATGATCGTCCAAGCGATCACGCTGAATACCGCCAAGCCCACGGTGATAATTTGCCCGGCGGGATCGCAGTTAATAAACACTTCGATCATGTTGGTCGACGCGAAAACGGGAGAGAAAAAAGAGGGCAATGACATAAACGTGCGTCGAGAGTTGGCGGTTTTGCAGGAGGCATTCAATGGAAATTCCGATCACCATGCGCGAATCTGTTTGCGACCTCGCTTCACCGATTTTTCCCTGCTACCTCACGTCTCGCCTTAAAATGGACTTTAAAACCCGCACTCTTCAGGAACTCCGCACTCACCGCGGCGCCCTCGCTCAGAAAAACGCGCTCGTCGGCTTTGACGGTTTCGTCGACACGATCGTGACCGCCGTCGACCAGCGCGCCGGCCAAGGCGATAACTTCACGCCATTCACCGGCATCGCCGCCTTCGGCCAACGCATCTTAGGCGCCGCCGGCAAGAGCACCAACCTCGAGTTTTACCCGCGCATGGATAAACTCGGCGGCAACGGCCCAATCATGGGCAACGCCCTCCTCGCCCACGGCGCCCGAGTCACCTACGTCGGCGCCCTCGGCCGAGGCATTGTCCACCCGGTCTTCGCCGACTTCGCCGCCCGAGCCCGCGTCATCTCCTTCGCCGAGCCCGCGCACACCACCGCCGTCGAGTTCCCCGATGGTAAGCTGATGCTCGGCACGATGCGCAGTCTCGACGACATCACGCCCGCCAATGTCACCGCCGCCCTCGGTGGTATCGACGGCTACCGCGCAGCCCTCGCCGCCTGCGACTTGGTCGCCCTAGTCAACTGGACGATGATTCCCAACATGACCGCGATCTTCACCGATCTGGTCCAACGCGTCCTCCCTGCCCTGCCCGTTCGACCCGGCCGCACATTCTTCTTCGACCTCGCCGACCCCGAGAAACGCTCCGCCGCCGACCTCGTCTACGCCCTAGAGACCATCAGCAAGTTCGAGCAATTCGGTCGCGTCACCCTGGGTCTCAACTTGAAAGAAGCCCAGCAGGTTTACGCTGCCCTCGGTTTCCCCGCCGTGGCCGAAACTGAAACAGGTCTGCGCGCAATGGCAGAGAAAATCCGCACCCGCCTCGATCTTACCACGGTTGTCGTTCACCCCAAAGAGTCCGCCGCCTGCGCCACGCGCGACGGCACCTGGTGGATTCCCGGGCCGTATGTCTCCCAGCCGCTTATCACCACCGGGGCCGGCGATCACTTTAACGCCGGCTTCTCCGCGGCTCAGCTCATCGGTTGCTCACCCGAAGCCTGCCTCGGCGCGGGCGTTTGCACCAGCGGTCACTACGTCCGCACGGCCCAAAGCCCCTCCCTCACCGACCTCGAAACCTTCCTCGCCAACTGGCGTTGATCGCCTCAGTTTTTCGCCATGCCACTCAAACATAAACCCTCCGGTCGCCTCATCTCCTTCGAAGGTTCCGAAGGCTCCGGCAAATCCACCCAAATTTCCCTCCTGGCCGCCCGCTTTGTTAAAGATAACCGCGACGTCGTCACCGTCCGCGAACCTGGCGGCACCGAAATTGGCGAACAGATTCGCAACATCATCGTCCATAATTCCAAAGGCGACGAGATGACCGCCGAGACCGAGCTCCTGCTATTCGCCGCCGCCCGCGCCCAACTCGTCCGCGAGGTCATCGCCCCCGCCCTCATGGCCGGCAAGATCGTCCTCAGCGACCGTTTCCTGGATTCCTCCACCGTGTACCAAGGCATCGCGCGCAACCTCGCCGCCGATCCCGTCGCCCAGATCAACCGTTTCGCCGTGTGCACCGTCATGCCCCCCCTCACGGTCTTCATCGACGTCCCCACCGAGGTCAGCC
>CANHAH010000085.1 GCA_947458705.1 Opitutia bacterium
GAAAAAACATCACCGTAGGCTGACCGCGCCCCTTACCTAATCGCTTCCGCAAAGTCCAACCCGTAGGCGCGAGCTCGATCTCTCCCGGCGCCTCAAACACCACCAAGGCCTCCGGCTTAGCCGCCAGCGCTTCGGTCAAACGCGCGAATAATTTCGGCGCTACATCCGGGATAATATCGTAAGGTGGATCTATAAAAACCAAATCCGGCGTCCACTCGCCGTCAAATGCCACCGTGAGCGCATCCGCCTCCTGTAACATGAGATTATCGGAGGGATCACGCCTGAGACACTTACACACCGCGGCAATATTTTGCAGCACACAAGCCGCCGCCTTCGCATTTTTCTCTACGAAAATTCCGCCCGCCGCACCGCGGCTCAACGCCTCGAGCCCGTATGAACCACTCCCCGCAAATAAATCCAAAAATCGTGCGCCCGTCACGCGCTCGCCCAGACTAGAAAACACCGCCTGCCGCATCCCGTCGGTCGCCGGCCGCACCGCATCGCCCTTCGGAACGACGAGGGGAATCCCGCGGGCAACACCACCGGAAATACGCATCCGCGCAGACAAAACACCGCACCCTCCATGGCAAATGCGAAACACTCTAACGCCTTGCTGATTTCCTCAATTGAGACCCGCGATGATTTTGATGCATTAAATTATAAATAAAACCGACTGCAAATTTACCCTTAAAGAGGGTTTTTAAATAGTTTTATCGAATTTAGAACCCGCTCGGAACCAATAGCTCCATTACGGTTCATGGAGGCAGATTAATACATGTACATAACGTTTGCCGTCCGTTGAATATGGTCCATCTAGTTAGGAGCCTAACCATCCAGCTTGGCAGCGATTCCGACTTATCGCTGATCTCGTTGGCGGGCATTGCGTAAACACAAAAGACTATGAAGTTCCAATGCATCCTCCTTGCCTGCCTCGGATTTACCGCGGGCGAGTTCGTGCCCGTAAGGGCCGAGGAGCGCAACGCGTGGCCATTGATGGTCCAGCAAGTCGACGCTTCGGGAAGCATCACCTCGATCTCCGTGCTCGGTCCGCTTTTTTTGCAGAAAACCCTGCCCGAGGGTGGTCAAATGTCAGGGTTTCGTCCGTTTTACCTCGAGCGCACCCAATCCGCGGGCCGCATCAAGACCATCTCTGCGCTTTATCCTCTTTATTTTTATCGCGGCGACGATGAGGTCTACGCGTGGTCAATTTTTAACTTGGTCAATCGCTCGGGCCTCCAACCTGGAAGTTCGACGAAACTTAAAGCCACCAAGGTTGAGAAATTTGCCGTTTGGCCGTTTTATTTCTCCCGTCAGACGGGCGAGGCGGCAACGTCTTACCGCGGACTTATGCCCATTGCGGGATCGATTAAGGATTTTTTTGGTTACGATCGCATCAGGTGGACGTTGTTTCCGCTCTACACTGAGGTGGATAAACACGATGCGCATACGGTACTAGCACCCTGGCCGTTCTTGCGTTACACAAGTGGTGCGGAGCAAGGCTTCGCCTTTTGGCCGCTTTTTGGCTGGCGCGAACGCCCAGGAGAATTCCAGCGCCGATACGCTCTCTGGCCGCTCATCTGGAACCACACGCTAGCCCCCGCGGTCGATGCCCCGGCCGGCACCGTAGCGACCCGCCAAATCGGCGCGCTACCGTTTTACGCCCGTGAACAAGGCCCGGGGATGATCAACGAAAATTTCCTGTGGCCCTTCTTTGGCTACACCGATCGTAGCGCTCCGTATCGCTACCATGAAACGCGCTACTTCTGGCCATTTCTAGTACAAGGCCACGGCGACGATCGTCGCGTCAACCGCTGGGGGCCAATATATACCCACTCGACTATCAGAGGCACCGACAAGACGTGGATCGCATGGCCTCTTTGGCGCCAAACTAAATGGGAAGCTGACGGACTCGCGCAAACGCAGACTCAACTCCTGTTTTTTCTCTACTCCTCGCTCCAGCAACGCAGTCTGCGCAACTCCGCCGCAGCGCCCGCCGAGAAAGTCCACGTTTGGCCGCTGCTAAGCGCGTGGGATAACGGCGCCGGTCGCCGCCAGTATCAATTTCCCAGCCCTCTTGAGGCCCTCTTTCCCAATAACGAAACGGTACGCCAAAGCTGGACCCCACTGTTCGCACTGTATCGCTATGACCAACGCGCTCCGGGCGACATCCGCGCCTCGCTTTTTTGGGACGCCATCACTTGGACCCATGACCAAGTCCGCGGTCACAGCACCTTTAACCTCGGCCCCATCTTGAGCGTGCAAACGGACTCTCTCCAACAGCGCATCGCTCTTGGCCGCGGCCTCATAGGCATCTCGCGCAAGCCCGGCACTGGCGCTTGGCGATTATTCTGGCTAGATTTCTCCCACACTTCGACCGAGCACAACCCAGCCGCGGCCCGCTGACATGAAACAACTCACCCATTTTCTCGAAGGCTTCGGCAGCGCCGTGCAACTGCTCTTCCAATCGGCCCGCTACGTCGGCACCCTACCCCGCCAACGCGCTCGCTTCATCGATCAGTGCTATGTCATCGGATACACAACGCTCCCGATTGTAGCCATTCTGTGCTTTTTTATGGGTAGCGTGCTTGCTCTGCAGTCTGGATATTCAATGGAAAATTTCGGCGCGAAACAGTTCATAGGCTCGCTTGTTGGTCTCTCCTTCGCTCGTGAACTAGGCCCGGTTATCGTCGCCATTCTCGTCGCCGGCCGCGTCGGTTCCGCGATCACTGCAGAGCTTGCGTCGATGAAAGTTTATCAGGAGGTCGACGCCTTGGTAACGATGAACATTCCCCCAGCGCGAATCCTAGTACTCCCACGTCTAGCCGCGGTGCTCGTGATGATGCCCGTGCTCGCAATCATCGGTAATCTCATCGGCTGGTTCGGCGGTGCGGTCGTTTGCAAATACGTCGAATCCATCGCTATCGAGCCCGAAGCCTATTTCTCCGCGCTGCGTCGCTACATGAAATTCCAAGACGTGGGCACCGGACTAATGAAGGCTGAGATCTTTGGCTTCGTCGTCGTGCTCATCTGCTGCAGCATTGGCCTCAACACTCGAGGCGGCCCGCGCGAGATCGGCGCTTCGGTCACCAAGGCCGTCGTTGTCTCACTGATCTCCATCCTCGTACTCGATTACTTCGTTACGAAAGCCCTCATGTGATGCCCGCCATGAATCCTCCAATCCACCGCAATCCCATCACCGCCGTCGAGAGCCCGGCCGTGGGCGTCACCATCGACGGTCTCACGAAAAATTTCGGCAAATTTCAAGCGTTGAAAAACGTCTCCTTTAGTGTCGAGCCAGGTGAAATTTTTGTGCTCATGGGTCCCAGTGGCTCAGGCAAAAGCGTGCTCCTCAAAC
This sequence comes from Opitutia bacterium, assembly GCA_947458705.1. GTDB lineage: Bacteria > Verrucomicrobiota > Verrucomicrobiia > Opitutales > Opitutaceae > Tous-C4FEB. Next base: position 3,356 of record CANHAH010000085.1, read on the forward strand.
ACATCGTCGGCCTCGAAGCAGCCACCTCCGGCCGCGTGCTCATCAATGGTCAAGATGCCACCGCCGAACACACCCTCGAGCGCATCCGCATTGCCCTAGTATTCCAAGCCGGCGCACTATTCAACTCGCTTAGCGTTTACGACAACCTCGCGCTGTATCCGCGCGAACACCGCTTGGGCGACGAAGCCTCCATTCGCGATAAAGTCATGCGCGCGCTCCAGATCCTCTCTCTAGAAAACTCCGCGCAAAAATTTCCTTCCGAACTCTCCGGCGGCATGCGCAAACGCGTCGCAATCGCCCGCGCCCTCGTCATGGAGCCGCAACTCATGCTCTACGATGAACCCACCAGCGAGCTCGATCCCGTCATGGGCGCCACGATCAGCGAAATCATCGCCACGCTAAAAGACGAATATCATGTCACTACCATTGTAGTATCCCACGACCGCGAACTCGCCCTCGGTATCGCCGACCGCGTCGGCATTCTCATGGGCGGCGAACTGGTTTTCCTCGGCCCTCCCGCCAGCTTGCGCCAACCTACCGACCCCCGCATTGCCGATTTTTTTCATCCGCGCATCGACCTGAAAAATCCACGTTTCAAAAATCTCGAAACCTGATCCGCCCTTTACTGTTTAAAATATCGGACCCACGACCATGAACACCGCCCAACAAACCGCCCGAGTCGGTCTCTTCTTCCTGCTCGGCCTCGCTCTCACCTGGGTAACCTGGGAGACCCTTAGCGACGGCAAACTCTTCAAGCAAACCGGCTACAGCCTTATCGCCGGCTTTGATAACCTAAAAGAACTCAAACAAGGCGACGAGGTCCGGATGGCTGGCGTCAAAATCGGTTCCGTCGAGCGTACCCGCCTTGCCGGCCGCCGAGCGGAAGCAGTCTTGCGCATCGACCCCGGCATCAAGATCGCCTCCGATGCCACCGCCACCATCGTCATGGCCGGCCTCATCGGCACCAACTACATAGGCCTCGACCTCGGTACTCCCGGCGCGCCTGTACTCTCGGATGGCGCCGAGCTCCGCACTAAGATTACCCCCGACATCAACGCCATAATGACCGAACTCGGTAACCTCGGCCAAAAACTCGAGGGGGCGCTTGGCTCCATCACCACCACCGTCAGCGGTGACGGTAAAAATCCAGGCCTATTTCAAAAACTTGACCGTCTCGTGAGCGACAACTCCACAAAAATCGACACCACGATGACCAACCTCGCCGCCGCCACCGATAAGATCAACAAAGGCGAAGGCACCCTCGGCAAACTCCTCAACGATTCAAAACTCCACGACGAGCTCGTCGCGACCGTGAGCGAAATCAAAGTAGCTGCCATTGATGCAAAATCCTTCGTCGCCGACGCGCAGGCCTTAGTAAGCCAGGTCAAATCGGGCAAAGGCACCCTCGGCGCGCTTATCTTCGACGAGAGCGCAGGTAACGACCTGAAAATCGTCACCCGCAACCTTCGCGATATCTCAAATAGGATTGCCAAAGGCGAGGGCACCCTCGGCAAGCTCCTCACCGACGATAGCCTTTATCTGAGCGCTCAAAGCACATTGAAGAAAGCCGACCGCGCCATCGACAGCCTCGGTGATAGCGGGCCCATCACAGCCGTCGGCGCCGCCGCCAACGTCTTGTTCTGATCAAGCCGCACCCTATATAAACGCAAAAAAAAGGCGCGATGGAAATTACCACCGCGCTTTTTTTATGGTCCTGATTCGGACCATTAATTTAGTACCTGAGTTGGTATTGAAAACCTCAGGTCTTAGGACCGCCCTGGGCGAGATTTCGCGCACGCAGGCGCAGACCATTGAGGCGGATGAAACCGGTGGCGTCGCTCTGGTTATACCAGCTCTTCACACCTTCCATCGACGCGATCTTATCGTCATAAAGCGAGTATTTCGACTTACGTCCGCAGGTGATGATGTTGCCCTTGTAGAGCTTAAGTCGGACGGTGCCTGTTACGTAGCGTTGGCTCTCATCGACCATCGCCTGAAGCATCTCGCGCTCCGGCGCGAACCAGAAGCCGTTGTAAACAAGCTCGGCGTATTTCGGAATAAAGCCGTCGCGCAAGTGCAGCACCTCGCGGTCGAGCGTGAGCGATTCGACCTGACGATGCGCTTGCATGAGGATGGTGCCACCGGGCGTCTCGTACACGCCGCGCGATTTCATGCCGACGAAACGATTCTCTACGAGATCGACACGGCCAATGCCGTGTTTGCCGCCAAGTTTGTTGAGTGTCTTCAACACGCCGCCGGGCGTGAGTTTCTTGCCGTTCACGGCGACACAATCACCTTTCACAAAATCGAGTTCGACGTATTCAGGCTTATTCGGCGCATCCTCCGGCGAGACGGAAAGTTTGAACATACCCTTATTAGCATTGGTCGTGGGATCAAACCACGGATCTTCCAGAATGCCGGCCTCGTATGAAATATGGAGGAGATTGCGATCCATCGAATACGGCTTTTTGAGCGAAGCCTCGACGGGAATTTTGTGCTGAGCGCAGTAGGCGATCATCTCGGCGCGACCGGGGAAAAGCTCGCGGTAAGCTTCGATCTTCCATGGGGCGATGATTTGAAGCTGTGGCGCGAGCGCCATATATGTGAGCTCGAAACGGCATTGGTCATTGCCCTTCCCGGTGGCGCCATGTGCAACAGTGTCGGCCTTTTCTTTCTTAGCGATATCGACTTGGGCCTTGGCGATGAGCGGTCGCGCGATAGAGGTGCCGAGATAATATTGCCCCTCGTAGATCGCGTTGGCGCGGATCATCGGGTAGATGAAATCGCTAGCGAATTCTTCAACCAGATCGAGCGTGTAATGTTTTGAAGCGCCGGTTTTGAGTGCCTTTTTATCGAGGCCTTTGAGCTCCTCTTCTTGGCCGACATCGGCGGCGAAGGTGACGATCTCAGCGTCGTATGTTTCTTTGAGCCATTTAACGATGACGGACGTGTCGAGGCCGCCCGAGTATGCGAGGACGATTTTCATGAATAGAATTTTTTGGGACTGAAGATGGTTTTACTTGCGCGCGTCCTTAGCCAACACCGCCATAATGGCTTTCTGCGTGTGGAGGCGATTCTCGGCTTGGTCGAAAATGATCGAGCGCGGATTATCTAAGACGGCTTGTTCGACCTCCTCACCGGGATGCGCCGGCAAGCAATGCATGAAGAGAGCGTCAGGCTTGGCGGCGGCAAAAAGTTTGGCGGAGACGGCGTAGGGCGACATCTGGCGAATGCGCTCCGTCTTTTCGTCTTCTTTGCCCATGCTCACCCAGACGTCGGTGTAAACGACATCGGCGTCCTTCACGGCTAGAAACGGATCGGTCGTAAATTGGTAGGAATCGGCCGGGAAACCTTCGCGCTGCAACTGCGCCTTCAACTCCGCGCCGGGGGCGAATTCCGCCGGGCCCGATAGAGAGATTTTCATGCCGAAAAGATTGGCGCCCAGAATCCACGAGTTAGCCATGTTGCAGGCCGTGTCGCCGAGAAACGCGATTTTACGTCCACGTAACGAACCGACGAGGTCGTCGTTTTTCGCCCAGCGCTCGGTCATCGTGAAAGCATCGGTGTATATCTGGCACGGATGCAGGAAATCGGTGAGCGCATTAATTACCGGAATATTACCTGCGGCCGCGAGGCGCTCGACTTCGCTGTGATCAAAGGTACGGACAATCAGGCCATGCACGAAACGTGAAAGGACTTTTGCGGTGTCTTCGACGGATTCACCTCGACCCAACTGGATATCGTTTTTGTTGAGGAAAAGCGGATTGCCGCCGAGCTCATGGATGCCGACCTCGAAGGACACGCGCGTGCGCGTCGAGGATTTGGAGAAAATCATCGCCCAAGTCTGTCCAGCGAGTATGGGCGTAGCATTACGACCGCGCTTGGCTTTGAATTCTCGAGCCAACGCAAATACTTCACCCAGTTCATGGGGCTTGAAGTCGGTCTCTTTCAGGAAGTGTTTCATCGCTTAAAAGAAAAATCTAGGACAACGACCCCGTGGCGGACGAGAGTAAAAACAACTCCAGTGCAGCGACCCGCAAGCGCGAAAGTCTCTCGCTTTTTCTTGATGGCTAGAGACCCGCGCAAATAGCGCTCACCCGTGGACGATTTCCGTACCGATGCCTTTATCGGTGAAAATTTCAAGCAGCAACGAGTGGGGCAGGCGCCCGTCGATGAAGTGCACGCGTTGGACACCTTCTTCGAGGGCCCGCACGGCACTACCAACTTTAGGGCGCATGCCTTTGTCGATAATTCCCTTCGCCTTGAGTCCTTCGACTTGGCTAATCTTTAGCGTAGAAATCAGTGTCGAGGCATCAGGCGGTGCGGACAACAAACCGGGGACATCGCTCATGTAGACCAAACGGCGCGCGCGCAACGCACTGGCGACGCGACCGGCCACGAGATCGGCGTTTACGTTGTAGGGCTTACCGTCGTAGCCCTCAGCGACTGGAGAAATCACCGGGATAAAACCTTCGGCGATTTCTTTTTTGATGAGCTTCACCTTTACTTCGGTGACTTCGCCGACGTAGCCGAGATCCACCGTGTTGCCATCGTCGTCTTGGGTGAGTTTTTGGCAAACCAGTACGCTATCGCCGGCGAGGCCCTTGGGTTTACCATTCGCAGTGATGATGGCATTGCAGACATCTTTGTTCACGATCTCGTCGAGCGTGCGCTTAACAATGGCAACCGTAGCTTCGTCGGTCACACGGAGGCCGTTGATGAAATTGGCTTTGAGGCCGGAGGATTCCATGGCCTTGGTGATGGCCTTGCCGCCACCGTGGACGACCACGACATTGATACCGACAGCCGCAAGGAAGGCGATGTCGAAGGCCACTCGTGTGCGAGCGACCGGATCGGGATCATCCATAAAGCTTCCGCCATACTTCACCACAAACGTGGAGCCGCGAAAATCTTGGATGTAAGGCAGCGCTTCGAGGAGCACCTTCGCCTTGGCGGTAAGTTCAGCAACATTCACATTCATAGCAGATCAAAGACCGCGGCCATGGGCCGCAGGGAGCGAGAGAAAACAGGGAGCAGCGTGCACGTTTTAAGTTCGAGAGAAAATTACTAGCGCACTCCGGCGGCGCTTTTCCATCACATTCGCAGGGCTTGGGAATAAATTATCCGGTGACCATTCTGAAAATTCGGCTTCACTCCGCGCCCACACCGGCCCACTTCTCCCCAGTGGCCAGTACCGCTCTTACTTTCTCCCATCGTGCAGCTCATCGCGCTTGGCTCGTCAGCCAAGCCCAACTCCCGCTCGGTTTTCGCGTGGGCACCTCGCGTTTCGAGTTCATGCCGCGCGAGGCACCGAAGCCTGCGAAGATGACGCTCACGTTGATAGCCCTTGATCAACCCACGCCGGATTTTGCCGCGATGTTCACCCGCAACGCGCTCCCTGGCGCACCCATCATCGTCGGTCGCCAACGCCTTCACGAACCCACGATCGGCGCCGTGATCGTGAACAACAAGGTCTCCAACGTCTGCGCGTCCGGCGGAGTCGAAGCATCGGAAAAAATCTGCACCCGTCTAGCGAACTTACTTAGCCTCAAGCCTGGCCAAATTCTGCCGAGTTCGACCGGCGTAATCGGTTGGGGCCTGCCCGTTGAGGCCATGATGGACGCGTTGCCACAAACTTACGCGAGCCTCACCCGCGAATCCATTTTGCCGGCGGCGGAGGGTATCGTCACGACGGACCTTTATCCAAAAATCCGGCGTGCTCACATCGGCGCGGGCAGCATCGTCGGAATCGCTAAAGGCGCGGGCATGATCGAACCCAACATGGCCACGATGCTGGTTTACGTGCTAACCGACTTAAAAGTGCCACGCGCAGCCTTGCGCGCCGCCCTGCAACGCGCAGTGGAGACTAGTTTCAACACGATCAGCGTCGATAGCGACACTAGCACTTCGGACACCGTTGCGCTCATTTCCTCGGGTTGCGTTCCCTGCCCTGATCTCGCCGCCTTCGAAGCCGCGCTCACTCAGGTGTGCCGCGATCTCGCGGAAGATGTCGTGCGCAACGGCGAGGGCGTGCGTCACGTAATCCGAGTCTCGGTGAGCGCAGCGGCGAGCACTGAGTTAGCGCGCGCGATCGGCAAAGCCATTGTCAACGCCCCGCTTTTTAAATGCGCTGTGGCAGGAAACGATCCCAACGTGGGCCGGCTCGTGCAGGCCATCGGAAAATACATCGGCGCCCACGCGCCCGAGACGGATCTAGCGCATTTACGGCTGCGCATGGGCGGAATCGAAATTTTTTCGGGCGGAGTTTTTCAACTCAATCCTGAGAAAGAAAACGCTCTCGTAGCCCATTTGCGCAGCGCAGAACTTTACGTAAGTGCTCCACCCAAAGACGGAGTCTTCTCTGCGGCGATCGATTATCCGCCGCACGAGCGGTGCGTCGAAATCGAAGTTGAAATTGGCAACGGTGGCGCCAGCGCGACGGTAATCGGAGGCGACCTCACCCACGAATACGTCAGTGAAAACGCTGATTACCGCAGCTAATTACAAACCAAGGAAATTGCGCTTTAACCGCACCCAGTGCCACGGGCCTGACCGCGGTGCTTTTTCGTGAAAAGATCGGTTGATTAAATGAGTCCGGCGGTTTCAGGGAAACCGCTCCAAAGATTCATGATTTGGACGGCCTGACCGCTGGCTCCCTTCATGAGATTATCCTCGGCGGAAGTCAGAATAAAATTTCCGGTGCGTGCATCGTGTACCGCGGATATGTCGATGCGGTTAGTGCTGACGACGTGGGCCGTATCTGGAGTCTCGCCCGCCTCGAGCATCTGCACAAACGGAGCAGTAGCGTAGGTTTCACGCCAAGCGGCGTAGAGCGCATCGATCGTAGCACCAGCAGCGGCGGGGACGGTGATCGTCGTCGCGATACCACGACGCATGGGTGCGAGATGGGGATTAAATTGGATGATGGTGGCGGCGCCCGTGCGCAGCGCTAGTTGCTCCTCAATCTCTGCGAGATGACGATGTTTCACGAGGCCGTATGCCTTGGTGCTCTCGGCGCGTTCGCAATAAAGGTAGGCTTCTTCGGCTTTCTTGCCTGCTCCACTCACGCCGCTGAAGGAATTGACCACGATATGTTGCCGCGAAACAAGGCCCGCTCGCAACAGCGGTACCAGCGGCACCAAAACACTCGTCGGATAACAACCTGGGGCGGCGATGAGTTTAGCCTCAGTCTTCCACGCCGTCGGCGTAAGCTCGGGCAGGACAAAACGCGCCGCGGGTAATAATTCCGGTGCGTGATGCTCGCCGTAATATTTTTGGTAGGTCGCCAAGTCAGCGATGCGGAAGTCAGCACTGAGGTCGATGACCCGTTTACCCGCCGGAACGAGTGCTTTAGCGTAGGTCGCCGCGGCGCCGTGGGGCAGCGCCAAAAAAAATAAATTGATGTTGCTGGCCGCGAGGGCCGCGGGATCGGAATCGACGAAACGCAGACCGGCATCACGACCGCGCAGCGCCGGCATGATCGTAGCCAAGGCCTTGCCTGCATGCGTACGCGAAGTCACCGCCGCGAGTTCCACGTGCGGATGATTGAGCAAGAGTTTAACTAAGACTTCACCTGAATAACCGGACGCGCCGACAACACCGATTTTCATAGTAGGCGAAGCATTCAAAGCGGCGGGGAAATAATCGAGACGGAATTTTCGGCTCGTTCAATTTATGCCAAAAAAAGCCCGCACCTTTCAAAGGCACGGGCCGAAGCTGCAATCACGCGCACGCGCGGGATGTCGTTAGAATGCGTAAGAGTAGCTGATTGTCACGACACCACGGCCAACGGCCGCGGCGTTGGAAGACTTAGGAGCGCTGCCGGTCTTCACGTAAGCGCTGTCACCCTTGGTGTAGGCGAAACCGAGGGTAACCTTGGACTCTTTGTTAAGCTGGAAGGGCGCAGCAACGCCAAGCAGCCAGTAATTACCCCAGGCCTTGGTCTGCGGGGCCGAACCTTTGATGAAATCGTTGGCCAAGTAGGATCCGTAGGAGGCGGTGAAACCGAGCTCCGTGCCGAGATCCTTAAGGGGAAGGGCATAGGTCGAAGCGATTTCAAGGGTAGGACCATCAAGAACGAAATCATAATAGATCTTGGGGGTGAGTTTCACACCGGAAATCGTGTAGTTGACCGCCAAGCTGGGCTCGAAGGTCATCTTGTAGAAACCGTTAGCTTCGTTAGCCGAAGGATAGGTGTAGAAGGTAACGCCGGGCACGAAGCTCAAGGTATCCGAAGCGACGGAGGTGTAGGAGGCGTAGAAATCGAATTCCGGATCCGATTGTCCAACGACCTTGTTTTGGATCGGAGCGTTAGCCCATACACCAGCGGTCAAATTGCCGTAACCCAGCTCAACCGTAGGCTGGAACGAGGCCCCGCCGAGGAGTTGGCCACGGAACATGTACTGAGACACGAACGACGGGGTGACCGTCACGGCGACGCTAGGAGCGGCCGGCGCAGGCGCGGTCTGAGCGCTCAGAGAGAGCGAACCCAAGGTGAGAGCACTGAGGAGTGCGAAGGATAGTTTATTCATACTTTAGTTTGGTGGTTATGTTGTAGCGTAACAGCCCGAAAGAACCGGGCGCGAGAGTGAGTAAGCAAGCGGCTTGCCAAGTTCCCTCGTGCCGGAAAAAGCGGGAAATAGGTGACAAAAAAGCCGACGCGCTCCACGAGCGACGTCGGCCAAAGTTAGCCGTATATACCGCGAATAAGATCGCGATAAAACCGGATTAACGTTTCGAGAACTGGAAGCGCTTACGAGCGCCGGGTTGACCGGCTTTCTTACGTTCCTTGGCGCGGGGATCGCGCTTCATGTGGCCAGCCTTCTTGAGGGCGGGACGAAGTTCAGCGTTAAATTTTTGCAGCGCACGGGCGATGCCGTGTGCGACCGCGCCAGCTTGGCCGGCGAGACCGCCGCCGGAAACATTGGCACTGACGTCAAATTTATCACTTAAAGTGACGGTGATGAGGGGCATCGCCGCTTGTTTGGCGAAGCTCTCTGGCACAAAATAGTTCTCAAAGCTGCGGCCGTTAACGGTCAGCTTGCCCTTGCCTTCCGTGATGCGGATGCGGGCGGTAGAGGTCTTGCGGCGGCCGGTGGCGGTGAAAACGTTCGCGGGTGTGCTCATGGGCGTAATCAGACAGAAATTTTAGCGGGATTGTTCATCTCATGCGTGTGCTTCGAGCCGGCGAAAACACGGAGTTTCGTCAACATCTTGGCTGCGATGCGGTTCTTCGGGAGCATGCCCTTGACCGCGTGTTCGATGATAAACTCGGGGTGACGCTCGCGCATCAGCTTGAGGCTGCGGTAGCTTTCGCCACCGACGAAGC
>CANHAH010000086.1 GCA_947458705.1 Opitutia bacterium
CCGACGCCGATCCCTACCTCGTCCGCGAGGCCGCGCTCGCGATCAACGACGCCCCCATCGACGCCGGCACGCCCGCCCTCGCCGCGCTCCTCCAAAAACCCATCGCCGACGAAGCCGTGATGCTGCGGGCCATCAACGCCACCTTCCGCCTCGGTACGCCCGCTCACGCCGCCGCGCTGGCGACCTACGCCGCCCGCTCCGATGCCCCCGCCTTCCTCCGCGCCGAAGCTCTGACCCAACTCGCCCTCTGGCTCGCACCGCCGCAACGCGACCGCATCGTCGGCGTCTATCGTCCGTTCGCCGAAAAAACCCGCGAGGCCGCACCCGCCGCCGCCGCGCTCTTGCCGGTGTTGCCCGCGCTCCTTGCCGTCGATGCGCCCGTCACCGTGCAGACCGCTGCCCTCAAAGCCGCCGAGAAACTCGAACTGCGCAGCGCCGCCGATACGTTCTTTGCCATCGTCGGTGACCCCGCGCAAAGCCCCGGTGCCCGCACCGCCGCACTTAACGCCCTCAAACATTTCCAAGATCCTCGCCTCGCCGCCGCCGTAAAAATCGCCGGCGACTCCAAAGCCGCTGAACTCCGCGGTGCCGCGCTGCCGCTGATCGCCGGCCTCTCGCCCGAAGCCGCCGCGCCCGTCATTAAAAATCTCGTCGTCAACGGCAGCGTCACCGAACAGCGCACCGCGCTGGCTGCGCTCGCCGTCTTGAAGCATCCGGAGGCCGATGCGCTCATGGTTGCGCAACTCGATCGGCTCGCCGCTGGCCAGATCAACGGAAGCGTGCAATTGGAACTTCTCGAAGCCGCCACTACCCGCGCCACGCCCGCCGTGCAAACCGCCCTCGCCACACGCGAGGCTGCGCTTGCCAAAAACCCAGATCCGCTCGCCCCATTTCGGGGGGCGCTCCGCGGCGGCAACGCCAAAAACGGCGCTGAAATTTTCCACAACCAACCCGTAATGGCTTGCGTGAAATGTCACGCCATCGGTGGCCAAGGCGGCGCCGCCGGCCCCGAGTTAAGCGACATCGGCCCGAAATATCCGCGCGAATACCTCCTCGAATCTATCATCAAGCCCAACGCGCACATCGCACCTGGTTTCGACACGGTGGTCGTGACGCTAAAATCTGGCGGCGTTGCCGTCGGCACCGTGGGCACCGAAACCGCCACCACTCTCACGCTCAAGCCCGTCGAGGGCTCACCGGTTGAAATCCAAAAATCAAATATCGCGAAGCGCGATACCGCACCGTCGAGCATGCCGGAAATCTACGCCACTATTTTGACTAAGTCCGAAATCCGCGACGTGGTGGAATACCTCGCCAACCAGCGCTCTCGCCCCATGAAAGCCGCGCCCGAGATTGCCCGCGCGCTCCGCGACACCCGCGCTGAATACGAGGCACGTGCCGACGCCAAAGCCACGCAATGATCAAACCGGCAGACGGTCCGCTGCTTTAGTCTAGCTGCGCTAAGGACGACGGCAGCGGAGAGATTTCAAGCGCGCGCCAGGCGGCGAGACGCTCGAGTGCACCTCGTTCGTCCACGGCGATTAAAAAAGCCCAGGCGCCCAAAACGCGCCGGTAAAACAAGGCGCGTTGCAGCGCCTCTTTTTTCTCCCCGAACTCATTAGCCAGCTGGTTTGCGCGCACCGCGGGTGCGGTTTTAGGGCGTACGGGACCACCCCAGGTCAGTGCCGCCGCGCGAATTTTATCATCTGGCGACGAGCGAGCCCAAGCAAGAATCGCGGCTCGACGACCCGCTTCCCAACGCGCCACGACCGCGGCTCTCGCAAGATTCTTCGCATCAAGCTGCGCGTAACCCGAGCGCCAAAACAGCTCGTTACGCACCGCATCACGATCACCCGGGAGAAAAATTTTCGTGGGCGTTTTTTCCTCGAGCGCGATGAGTTGTAATTCAAACGCCCGTGCGGCCTCGGGGATATCGGTAACTTTTTTGGCGACGAGCGCAGCCTTCCAAGCCGGGCGAATCGTCTCGGACCAGAGATTACGGATATTTGTCGGAGCGCCCGCTCGTCGTCGCGCACCGCCCGCAGCCAGTTCGGGCGCAGCAGTAAGATCGGCCCGCGTTCCAGCCAGCAACACCAACGCGGCCGAGGGATTTTGCTCAGCGAGCGCGGCTAGAAAACGCTCAGTTTGTTGCTGCTGAGCGAGAAATGCAGGGTCTTTAACCCCGGGCGCCTCGCCGTTCACAATACGGTGATAACGCTCGACCTGCGCGCGCACAGCCGGTGTGAGTGCGGGGCTTTCGGCGAGGACCGTTTCAATGAGGGTCGCGTAACGCTCGAGCCAAGCCTCGCTCGTACGAAACGGTTTATCAATGGTGCGATCGATCAATGTCGCAGCCGTGTGCGCCGCACCGAAATCCGACAACGCCGGCGCAAGTTTTTTGCCCGACATCAAATCAATACCTAGCAATGCCTCCGGAAAAAGCCGTTCGTAGCCTCGCCATTTTTCTGGATCTGGGTCGGGATCGCAGCCGGCCGCGAGCGAATCTTCCGTTGTCGCGGTGAAGCCAGCGATTCGCGCAGGCGGGATCGTTTCAGCCCAATCGGCGCAAGCGACCGGTTGCAGCCCAAGAAACCACGCCGGATTTGCCGGGGCTTCGCGCGGCACATCGAGGTGATGAAATCCGCCCGAGTGGCAGCAGGTGAAACAAAACACCACGCGCCCCCGACCCAGTCCGGCATCGAGCGCGGCGCGGAGTTCGGAAACGGTGAGGACTTCCTTCGGGTCGGAGCGCCAACTAGCCTTGGCTCCGCTGCCGGTACGCTGCATTTGCCAGAGCGTAATCGCGCTCTCGCGAAATTTTCCGCGCGAGAGTTCACCGTGATCACCGACAAAGAGCGTCAAGGTACCACCTTGTGCTACGCGCGGTAATATCTCGCGTTGCAAGGCCCCTAGAATCTCTGCCTTGGTCGCGGGCCGGTTTTCGGCTAGTTCACCGGGCAACCACGATTCCACGAGCAATCCGTCTTGTTTGATTTGGCGACGCACATCAGCCAACACCGCCGGTGAGCCCGGGCGGTTGCCTGCACCGAAAAACGTCCACACGGCCTCCCGAGGATAACGTGCTCGCCAGGCGTCATTAAGCGCACGCGCCTGGAGAAGCTGCGAGTAGTTGTTGGAAAGCGGCGTACCTCCTCCCGAGATCACCACAAACGCATCGCCCGGCGCGACCTGAGGGACCGCGGTCGGACGCGTTGCCATCGTCGCCGTCTCAATCCTGGGCGTGCCCCCAGTTGGCCCGGCGCAACCGCCGCAAAAGCCCAAACTCAACACCAGCAGCCACACAGGGTTAAAAACACGTCGGAACGCGGGGGTCATGCCCTCGATCAGGCCTACCTGACCGATGAGCGCAATTCACAATCTTCCCATCAACTCGCGCCTAGGCACCCGCCGGGTAAATTTCTCTGTCTGTTCATTCACGCCGCGCTCGACGCCGGGGCTACAGGCTGCAACCTAGATTCATCACTTCATCTATGGCTTCACTCGACTCTATCTCCGCTATCGAGAAATCTGTCCTTCGCCCCATTACTGAAATCGCCGCCAAACTCGGTGTCACGGCCGACGAACTCGAACTGCACGGGCGCTTCAAAGCCAAACTTCCCCTCGGCCGCATCGACACCGCCCGAGCCGAGCGCTCACGCCTTATCCTCGTTTCCGCCATCACCCCCACGCCCGCCGGCGAGGGCAAGACGACCACCACCATCGGCCTCGCCGATGCGCTCACGCGCCTTGGGAAAAAAGCCGCCGCCGTCCTCCGCGAGCCTTCGCTCGGGCCGGTCTTCGGACTTAAAGGCGGTGCCACGGGAGGTGGTCGCGCGCGCGTGGGCCCGCACGCCGATATCAACCTCCATTTTAACGGCGACTTTGCCGCCATTGAGAAAGCCCACAATCTCCTCGCCGCCTGCGTCGATAACCAACTTCAAAACAAGAAAAATGTCCTGGGCCTAGACCCAATGACCGTGCGCACGAAACGCGTCTTCGACATGAACGACCGCGCCTTGCGCCGCATCATGATTGGCCTAGGCGGTCGCGGTTTCGGCGTCCCACGCGAGACGGGCTTCGACATCACCGCCGCCTCGGAGGTTATGGCGATTTTATGCCTCGCATCCTCCCGCGCCGATTTGAAAGCGCGACTTGGCGGTATTTTCATCGGTTTCACCCGGGAGCGAAAACCCATCTACGCACGGGACCTCAAAATCCACGGCGCGATGGCGGCACTACTCAAAGACGCGATCGTTCCCAATCTGGTGCAGACGCACGAGGGTACGCCCGCGATTCTTCACGGCGGCCCGTTTGCCAACATCGCCCAAGGCACCAACTCCGTCCTGGCCACGCGTCTCGGACTGAGCCTGGCTGATTATGTTGTCACCGAATGTGGCTTCGGCTTCGACCTCGGCGGCGAGAAATTCCTCGATCTTAAGTGCCGCGCCGCCGGCCTCTGGCCCGACGCCCTCGCGCTCGTTGCTACGGTACGAGCCCTCAAATACCAAGGCGGCGCCGGACTTAAAGAGCTTTCCGCCGCCAACCCCGACGCCATCCGTCGCGGTTTCGCTAATCTTCAAAAACACCTCGAAAACGCCCGCGTATTCGGACTTACGCCTGTTGTGGTTCTTAACCGGTTCCCCACCGACACCGCCGAAGAACTTGCTCTGGTTGTAAAGCTTTGTGCCGAGTTTGGCGTGCAAGCGGTCCCGAGCGATCACTTCGGTCTGGGAGGAGAAGGCGCTCTCGCTGCAGCCACCGCACTTGTGGCCGCTTGCGAAAAATCTCCTCGTCCGCGCGCTCCACAATACGCCTACGAATTAACCCAAACGGTCGAAGAAAAAATTACTGCTGTCGCCACACGCATCTACGGCGCTGAGCGGGTCGAGTTTGGCGCCAAAGCGCGCACCGATCTCAAAACTATCGCCGAACTCGGCCTCGCCGGTCTGCCGATCTGCATCGCGAAGACCCAATATTCTTTCAGCGATCAACCCGCTCTGCTGGGTCGTCCGCACGGTTTCACGTTTGTGGTGCGCGAGATCGAAATTGCAGCCGGCGCGGGGTTTCTCGTGCCCATCGCGGGCGAAATTCTCCGCATGCCCGGCCTACCGGAAGTCCCTGCTGCCGAACACATCGACATCACCGACGACGGTGAAATCACTGGTCTGACCTAAATAAAAATCGTTTCCGCGCCGCGCTCGCAACGCCGGCACGCGCCCCCGCGTCAGTCCCGCTAATCTCATTTCGCTTTTTATACCATGAAACTCCCCCTCGCTCGTTCCCTCGTGCTCCTCGCGCTCGCCTGCACCAGCAGTGCCAAGCTCTCCGCTCAAACCGCCGCCACGCCCGCCGCACCGGCCGCGCCTAAAGTTACGTTCCCCGCGCCGAGCCCGGCCGCCACGCTCAAGCAACGCGTCGGCCTCACTGACATCGAGGTCGCCTACTCGCGCCCGAGCATGAAAGGCCGCGCAATCTTCGGCGGCATCGAAGCCTACGGCCGAGTCTGGCGCACCGGCGCCAACAACGCTACGCGCCTTACCTTTAGCACCCCGGTGAAATTCCAAGGGGTAGCCCTCGAAACGGGCACCTATGAGCTATTCTCAATCCCCGGCAAGGACACATGGACGATCATCGTGCAGAAAGCCGCTAAGCAATGGGGTGCTTACGCCTATGACCAGAAAAACGACATTGCTCGCGTTACCGTCAAACCCATCGCCCTCGCCGAGGCTATCGAGACACTCACCATCGACTTCGGTGATCTTCGCGACGAGTCCGCCACCCTCAACATCAGCTGGGAAAAAACCCGCGTACCCGTGAAACTTGAATTCGACCTCACCGCTACTCTTGTTCCTCAGATCGAAGCCGCGGCTGCTGCCGAGGGCAAAAAGTCCAATCAGTTTTACTACGGAGCCGCCGGTTTTTACTACGAGCACCACCTTGATCTTAAAAAAGCACTCGCGTGGATCACCGCCGCTACTTCCGGTGAAAAACCCGCGTTCTATATGGTTCACCTGAAAGCTAAAATTCTCGCGCGGCTCGGCGACAAATCCGCCGCGATCGCCGCCGCCAATCAATCCAAGACCCTCGCCGTCACCGCCGAGGGCGCGCAAAGTCCCTTCGTAAAACAAAACGACGACCTTATCGCTTCGCTGAAATAATGTTCTCCTAGCCCCGACGCCATTTGGTCGGGGCTTTTTATTGTGCCGGTTTTCGTTCGCCTCGTATCCGTCTCGCTTTCAACCCCCGCCGCCGATGTCCTTTTTTCGCACCGCCTCAGCCCTCTTTTTTTTAACCCTCGCGTCGTTAAACGCCGCCGAACCCGCTCCGGCCGCGCCCACGTCCGTCACCGCAACGATCCCCGAAGCACTCCGCGAGTTGGGCGCCTTCCGCGAACTCGGTTCCGTCCTTTACGCTGCGGCGCACCCCGACGATGAAAATACGCAACTGCTCGCGTGGCTTTCCCGCGGCCAAGGTTACCGCACCGCCGACCTTTCTCTCACGCGCGGTGATGGCGGCCAAAATGTGATCGGTCCTGAACTCGGTGACAAACTCGGCGTCGCCCGCACCCAAGAGCTTCTTGCCGGCCGTCGCCTGGACAGCGCCCGCCAATATTTTTCCCGCGCCCTCGATTTTGGTTTCTCCAAAGACTACGCCGACACGCAACGCGTCTGGGGTCGCGACGAGGTCATCGGCGACATCGTGCGCGTCATCCGGCGCTTTCAACCTGACGTGATCCTCACGCGTTTCTCGCCGCAACCCGGTGGTACCCACGGCCACCATACCGCCTCTGCCGTTTTATCCATCGAAGCCTTTAAGCTCGCCGGTGACCCCAAAGCGTATCCCGAGCAGATCGCCCAAGGCCTAAAACCCTGGCAACCCAAGCGCATCCTCCAAAACGGTTCCTTCGGCCGCGGTGCACCCGCCGCCGGCGCCCTCGCGGTGGAAATTAGCGGAGACGATCCGGTGCTCGGCATTCCGCTTTCGACCGTCTCGCTTCGCGTCCTAGCCCAACATAAAACTCAAAATCTCGGCGGAGTGATCTTCGGCCAAGGCCGTGGGGCCGGCGCAAGCGGCCCACGCACCGAGACCTTTACACTTCTTGGCGGTGCGCCCGCTTCGACTGGGCTTTTTGAAGGTGTCGCTACGTCATGGACCACGCGCTATCCCGGCCCCGGCGCCGAGATTGATGCCCTCGCCACCGCAGCCCTCGCTGGTTTCGACGAAAAAAATCTCGCCGCTAACGTCCCCGCGCTCCTTGTCCTCCGCGCGAAACTAGCCGCGCTGCCTACCGATCCGCTTGTGACCGACAAACGTGCCCAACTCGATCGTGTTCTCCAAAGTTGCCTCGGCCTCAGCGTCACCACCACCGTGGCCACACCCGACGCCGTGCCGGGAGAAACGCTGCGCCTCACGCACACCGTGGCCTCCTCGGTCCCACTGCGTTGGGTCGCCACGCGCACGACGACCGGCACGAGTCTGACCACCAGCGTCACCCTCGCCAAAGAAGCCGAGAGGCAAGTTTCACAATTTTCTCTTCCGACGACGACGCCACTTACCACGCCGTATTGGCTCCGCGCTGAAGGCCGCCCGGGCCTGGCTCGCGTCGATGACCCAGCCCTGATCGGCAACGCCGAAAACCTACCCGCCGTAGCCCTGGAGTACGTTTTTGAAATCGACGGCCAAGAACTCATCGTCGCAGACGAGCCGTTTTCAGTGAGCGGAACCGGGGCCATGGAAAAACGCCGCCGCCTCGATATCGTTCCGCCTGTTTCGCTCGGTTTCACCGCTGAGGTCACGATTTTCACGCCTGGTGCCACGCGCACCGTCACCTTAGAAGTCTCCGCTAACCGCCCCGAACGCACCGGGGCCGTAGCCCTCGAGCTTCCCGCCGGCTGGCACGCGACCCCTGCAACGCAGCCCTTCACCCTCGCCACCCTCGGCGCAAAATCACGTCTCGCATTTGAAGTCACCGCACCTGCGAGCGCTTCGTCCGCTACGCTGGGTGCCGCAGCGAAGATCGGCTCCGCGACCTACCGCAATGCCCGAGACGAAGTGAACTACGCGCACCTCCCCCCGCAGCTCCTCCAACCCGTCGCTCGACAACGTGCGGTCGCTTTTGATGTCGCCGTCACCGCTAAAAAAATTGGCTTTCTACCCGGCGCCGGTGACGACATTCCCGCCGCCCTAGCCCAACTTGGTTGCACCGTCACGACGCTTAGCGGGGCCGATCTCACTGCCCAAAAACTCGCTGGTTTCGACGCCGTTGTTATCGGCGTACGCGCCTTCAACACCCGCGAGGATCTCACTGCGAATCTCCCCGCGCTCTTTGCCTGGGTCGAAGCCGGTGGCACCGTTATTGCCCAATACAACCGACCTGGCCGCGACCTCAAAACGGACCGCCTCGCGCCCTTTGCCCTGACACTCGGGGCTAACGATGCCCGCGTGACCGACGAAGAGGCCGCCATCACGCTACTCGAGCCTACGCACCCCGCGTTTAATTCGCCCAACAAAATATCTACCTCCGATTGGTCCGGCTGGGTACAAGAACGCGGTGCCTATTTTGGCACCGCGTGGGGCTCCGGCTTCACCCCGCTGCTCGCCTGTAACGACGCCGGCGAAGCCCCACAAAAGGGCGCACTCCTGGTCGCCCGCCACGGCAAGGGTTACTACGTTTACACCGGACTGGGCTTTTTTCGCCAACTCCCTGCCGGTGTTCCCGGTGCCTACCGCCTCTTCGCTAATTTAATTTCTCTCGGGAAATGAACCCTCCCTCCAATCCGCCCCCGCCCTCCCCCTCCGATGACGCTCCGGGCGTCCCGGGTTTCCGCACCTGGCGAGGGGTCTACCTTTTCGTCCTCGCCGCATTCATCGTTGTGGTGATCGCGCTCACGCTCTTCACCCGCGCATACACATGAACCTGCTAGATTGGCTCGTACTTCTCGGCGCGGTCGTCGGTGTCGCTGCCTACGGCACATGGCGCACGCGCCACACCGACAACCTCAACACCTACCTTAAAGGCAACAGCACAACGAAGTGGGGCACTATCGGCCTGTCCGTCATGGCCACGCAGGCGAGCACGATTACTTACCTCTCACTCCCCGGCCAAGCCACGGAGAATGGCATCGCTTTTATTCAAAATTATTTCGGCCTCCCGCTCGCGCTCATCGTGGTGTGCGGGGTGTTTCTGCCGATCTACCGTAAGCTTGGGGTGTACACGGCGTACGAATATCTTGGCCAACGCTTTGACCGTAAAACTCGGCTGCTTGGTGCCGGCATTTTCGTATTTCAACGCGGCCTGCAAGCCGGCATCACCATTTACGCGCCGGCGATCATCCTTTCGACCGTGCTCGGCTGGAGACTTGATCTGACTATCGTCTGCACCGGCTTGCTCGCCATTGTATACACTGTCACCGGCGGAAGTGCGGCTGTGAACCTGACGCAAAAATGGCAGATGGGCGTCATCTTCGGGGGGATGTTAACCGCGTTCGTAATTTTGCTAACGAAACTTCCTGCTGACGCGCTCCCGATCGCTGGCGCCCTCGGCAAACTCCAAGCCGTCGATTATAATCCGGATTTAAAAGTACGTTATACCGTCTGGAGCGGCGTGTTGGGTGGATTTTTTCTTTCGCTCTCTTACTTCGGCACCGATCAATCGCAGGTCCAGCGCTATATTGGCGGCGCGCGTTTGCGCGAGGGCCGTCTGGGATTGATGTTCAACGCGCTGCTAAAGATTCCGATGCAGTTGTTCATCGTCATTCTCGGCGCTCTGCTCTTCGTTTTTTATCAGCTCCAACCGCACTCACCCGTCGTCTACAATCAGGCGCAGTGGCAGCGCCAACTCACCGGCCCCGAAGCGGCGAGTTTCCGCGCCCTAGAGGAAAAATACGCCACCCTCCACGAGGTGAAACAGGAAAAAATCCGCGCCTGGGCCGCTGCTCAAAATGCCACCGATCCTGCCGTCACGGCTGAGGCCCGCCGCGGCATGCTCGAGGCGCAAACAGCCGCCGACGCCGTCCGCAAGGAAGCCCGCACCGCGCTGCAAGCCGCCGATGCGACCACGAAAAAAACGAAGGACTCCGACTTCGTTTTCATCCATTTCATTCTCACGCAACTGCCGCACGGCATCATCGGACTTTTGCTTGCGGTGATGTTTGCCTCCGCGCTTTCCTCCAAAGCTGGCGAGCTCAACGCTCTCGGCACCACGAGCACGATCGACTTGTGGCGCACATTTCGCCCACTCGCCGCCCACGATGAGGCCCGCAATGTTCGTGCGGCTAAAGCCTTTACGGCCTTTTGGGGGCTCTTCGCGATCGCCTTCGCGCTCTTTGTAAGTTTTGCGGAAAACCTCATCGAAGCGCTCAATATCGTAGCCTCTATTTTTTATCCCGCCCTGCTCGGTGTATTCGTGGTCGCATTCTTTTTGAAGCACGTGAAAGGCACGGCCGTCTTCTGGGCCGCGCTCGCCGCCCAAACCGTCGTCATCACCATATTCTTTGTTGGGAAAGCGTACCCCGCGCGCGAAATTGGCTACCTTTGGCTTAATCCGATCGGCTGTTTCACCTGTGTATTTTTCGCTCTCATACTGCAGGCGATATTGCCACAGCGCGCTTCGCAACCGGCGTAAACTTCCCGTGTTTGCAAACGTCTCGCAGCCTGAAGCGCCACTATTTTCTCGAAACCGCATCCAAGAACTGACGTGGTGCGTAGCTAACTAGTCATTATGAACCACCGCCCCCTACTCTTAACTTTTTTAGCCGCCAGCCTAACTGCTATCGGATTTGCTCAGCCCTCTAGCGTGACATTCCGTCCGGCTTTGATCGATACCTTTGCTAGCAGTTACTCATATTCGGGAGCAGGTGATTTCAAGCGCGGCGCCACCAAGATCGACGGCATTAGCATGAGCCGCTTTGAGTTCAGCGCCTCCGGCCGGGTGCCAATCGCCCAAGGCACGTTGTTCAATCCTGGGTTGGCTTACACTCACACCACGATCGAGACGCCGGACAATACGGCACTACCTAAGACGGTGCAGGAATTCTCGGCCAATCTCGGCGTCCGCGGCGTCTTGAGTAAAGAATGGGCTTACCTCGTTGCACTGCGGCCCGGCATCTACGGCGATTTTGAAAAAATCGGCTCCGATAGCTTCAACGCCCCGCTCTTCCTCGCCACGTTTTACGTACCCAATTCCTACATCACTTGGATTTTTGGTGTAACGGCGAATGCCTTCAACAATCGACCCGTTCTACCTGTTCTTGGTCTGAGGTTAAAATTGGCGCAGGATCTCCAGTTCGACCTCGGTTTCCCCCGCACAGGCCTGTCCTACGCCATGAATTCCGATCTCACCTTGCGTGCCGGCCTAAGTGCCTTCGGCGGCAATTACCGCATTACCAAAAACCTCGGTGTACCTGCTCCTGGTGTCCAAAGCCTCAACAATACCTACTTCGATATTACTGAAGTCCGAGGCGGCCTAGGCGCGACCTACAAAATCGCCCCTAACTTAGAGATCGAAGGGGATTTCGGCTACACCGCGATGCGCCGCTTCGAATTCCCCGATCGCAACTACCGCCTCAAAGGCGATAACGTCACGTGGGTGAGCTTTGCGCTCAACACCCGCTTCTAAACGACCCAAGTGAGCGGAGACGGCGTGACAAAAATCACGCCGCGAATTTGCGGAGGTATTTTAGCGCGACTTCAAATTCGTGTGGCAGAGGCGCAGCGATGGTCAGCGGCTCCTTGGTCGTGGGGTGTTTCACCGTCAACGCGCTGGCGTGGAGCGCGAGTCTTGCGATCAAAGGCTTCTCGTCCTGGCGACCTTTGTAGCCACGCTTAAGGCCTGAGAGCAGTAATTTCGCTTCGGGGTCACCGTAAAAAACATCGTTCAAAATCGGCGCCCCTGCTGCCGCTAAGTGCACGCGAATCTGGTGGGTGCGGCCCGTGAGCGGTCGGCACTCCAGCCAAGCGAAACGCCCGAAGTTTTCCAACACACGGAACTCCGTCACACTCGCTTTACCGCCGCGGCCTTTGAAAATGCGCATACGTCCCGGCTGGCGTTCATCTTCGCCGAGCGCCTGCTCCATCGTAAATTCAGGTGGTAAACCACCATCTGGCCCGCGCACAGCTTTGACGACTTTCATCGCGCGCTCCGGCGGCAACACCACAACGAGCGCTAAGTAAGTCTTAAGAACCGTCTTGGACTGAAACTGGCCGCTGAGGTAATCGAGCGCCTCCTTTGATTTCGAGCAAAGCACCACCCCGCTCGTATCGGCGTCGAGTCGGTGCACGTTGGCGACGCCGTGGCCAAACTTGTCGTGCACGAGGCCCATCATGTTTTCGCGTTTTTTGTCCCAGCGATCGGGCGCGATCAACATCCCGCTCGGTTTATCGAACGCGATGAAGGTCTCGTCTTCTTGGAGAATCGGCGG
>CANHAH010000087.1 GCA_947458705.1 Opitutia bacterium
GCGTATTCGGCTTTGATCATGCGAAAACGCGCCTCCAGCGCCGGCATCAACTCCTGCAAGATCGCGTCGCCGTAAGGTCCGCAATTGGGCGAATTCACGCCGTAAGAATCGTCGAAATACGGCGTGGGATGTTGAAACGTGACGAGAATCATCCGCGGAAAATCGGCGGATTGCCACGCCGCGGAAAATCCCGCGCCTTTATCCACTTGGCCGGCGGCTCCGCCTGAGCTGCCTGTTACGTCGCTTTTAATCACGGGATTAAATCCAAAGGGCGCCGCGATGCTAAAATGATTTTGAATGTAAACGACCGGATAATGCACGTCCGGGTGTTGGTCATAATCTTTGGGCAAAAGAATCGTGGCGCCGAGGTACATCGGGTGGCCCCAGAATTTGCTGAGCAAGGGGCTTTGGAATTTGATGCGTTGCACCCAAGCTGTGTCGGCGGGCACGTCGATCGGCGGAATGATATTTTCCAGCGGAAGGATGATCGACGTCGGCGCTTCGGGCCCGATGTGAATTTTCTGCGGCGCACTGAAGAGATTACCCGGCGAACGCGCAAAATTCTGCCCTTCCCACTGGTCCATGTGCGCCCAAATCACGTGACCATCGGCGCGGTGAAACTCCGTGAGCACATTGAAAACGGCCTGCACGTAATAGTCGCCGGGGGCTAGGTCCTGGAGTGTATGCTCGGGAGCGCCGGCGGTCGTCAGCGGTACGGGCAGGCGTTGGCTGGCCTTCACGCCGTGCGCATCGAGGCCGAAGAGGCTGGTGTTGGATTGAAAGCGCGGCTCGGACTGTGCCGTCGGCGCGAAATAAATAAACAGCCGGCCGGCCGTGACGCTGGGCGCTAACGTTTCCGGGAGCACAGCGGAAACTTGGAGCGCCTTCGCGGTACCCGTTTTTGGCGTCGCTGCTTTACTAAAAGCTGCACACGCAAAAAAAACTCCAAGGGCAAAAGCTAGGTGGCGCATCATCACGCCGAGATTTCCGCGGCTAGAAATCCATAGCAACGGAGATTTCGGCTGCGTTTGAGTTTAAAACCTGACGCGGATACGCCCTGATTTATCAGCTCGCCGATTAGGCGGAAACTGAATTTGCCGGTTTGAGCGCCCGCACTTCGTCCCGCCAATTATGCGCTTCTTTGAAGCCGAGAACCTCACGAATTTTGCGGTTGGACAGAGGCGCTTCATCGCCCGTCAAGGGTCGCGTGTGGGGCGTTTTCGGGCACCATTTTTTGAGGAATTCGGCGGTCGACCCGTCGGCGGTGATGGTGTCGTTCACGGCGTTGAACACCTGAAAACCAAGACCGTTTTTCTGCAGGCAGAGGTGTACGATTTGGGCGAGATCGCGGGCGTCGATGTAGCTCCAAGCATTTCGTTTCCGCAATAGGGGCTGAGCGATAAAGCTCGGGAAACGGTGATACTCGTGGGGCTCGATCACGTTGCCGATGCGCAGGGCGTAGAGATCAGCCTGGAATCGCGCGGCAAAGGCGCGTGCGGTTTTCTCGTTAAGCACTTTGGAGAGGCCGTAGCTGTCCATCGGGTCGCTGTCGTAGTTTTCCTCGAGCGGAAAGGCGTGGTAGTCCTTGTCTCCTTCAGCGAAGCACACGCCATAGGTCGTCTCGCTCGAGGCGATGATGACTTTGCGAATCCCGAGTTTCATGGCGGCTTCGATTACATGGTAAGTCCCCATGACATTGACGCGAAAAGTTTCGTTATCGGGCTGGAGCAACACGCGCGGGACAGCTGCAAAATGCACCACGGCATCCACCGGTCCCGGCGGATGGCCGCGTTCGTAGCCAGCAAAACCGAAGTGCGAGGTCATCGCATTGAAGACCTGGCTACCGTCAGTGATATCGCCCAACAAAGTCGGGATGCGTGAATGTTCAAAGGCTACGCGATCAAAATTGAGAATCTGATAACCGTGCTCTGCGAGCCATGGAAGGACATGGCGCCCGGCTTTGCCAGAGCCACCGGTGAAAAGGATGCGTTTATTCATTCTTAGGCAGTTAAGAGCTTTTTTAAGCAAAACGAGCGGAGAACGTTTTAGCGGAAAATTTCATGGGGTTTAGTTTAACCAAGATCAGTTCTACCCCCGTTGAGGAAGCCCTTTTTGAAATCTACGCGATTCTGAAGCGAGTGTTCAAGATGACGCCGTGATGGACGCTGCGGCTTTTTATTTTGTGTTACGGCTTTTTTGTGAAACAGCGATACTGCTTGCCCGATGTTTTTCGAACGAGGTAGAAATTAGTTCATGGTTTTCGGTGAAATAGGTGCTCCTCAACTTTCCGTAAGGAGAGGTGATTCGTAAGTTCTAACGTAGCTTTCCTAGATTTGGATTCTGGCCAAAGCTAGGGTTACAGCTACGGGTGATTAGAGTAAATTTCCTAGGCTCGAAAAATCGCTTAAAATAAATTTTTATAACACTTTGCGGTGGTAGCTCAGCTGGATAGAGCAGCGGTTTTCTAAACCGCCGGTCGGGTGTTCGAGTCACCTCCACCGCGCCAATTTAATCAACCAAGCCGCGCGACCCTTTATGGGCTCGCCTGGGACTTGAAGCGATACGTGGTGTTGAAAATCAGTTCGATTTTAGCGGTCACGAAAACGCGAACTTTGATTTTTCCGTTCGCCGCGTCTATCGGGGTCGCGTGGCCCTCGATACGGCGGGGTTCGCCGGATTCGCTCCAGGCTTGGCCCTGAAAGTCCACGCGTTCGCCCCGATCTAGGCGGGTTAGTTGTTCGTCGGTGAATTCGATCGAGAGGGTTCCACGCTCGTTGTAAAAAAAATAAGGAAACACCCGTGCCGCGTAGCTCGATTCGTAACGAGCGCCGGTACGTTGAAACGTCGGCATGGTCATCGTGACACTGCCTATGTAAATAGAAGTTTTGGCGGGCGCGATCTCCACCGCGGTATGCGGATCTTGTGCCGCCGCGAGGGAGGCGACGCTCAGCACCAAGCCTACGATTAAACCGCGTGCAAACATGCTCCTATCCTGCAGGAGGCGCCCTGTCGGGCAAACTCTCTTTCGCGTTGCGCGGTGGCGCGCCTAGGCGTGTGCTCGGTATCTCTCATGGCAAAGTCTTCACAAGTTACCTGGGGCGGTCGCTTCACCGCGGGCCCCGCCGAATTGATGCTCCGGTTCAGCGAGTCCGTCTCGTTTGACCATCGTCTCGCCCCGTTCGACATCGCGGGCAGCAAGGCCCATTCGGCTATGCTCGCGCATGTTGGTCTGATCTCGCCGAAGGAGCGTGCGGCGATTCATGCCGGCCTCGACGTGATTTTGGCGGAAATTTCTGCGGGTAAATTTAAATGGGATATCAAGCTCGAGGATGTTCATATGAATATCGAGCAGGCGCTGACGCAGCGCGTACCTGCCGCCGCTAAGCTTCACACCGCGCGCAGCCGCAACGACCAAGTCGCGACTGACATGCGCCTCTGGTTTAAGCACGCCACGGCGGTCTTAGGTGAAAAAATTCTCGGCGCCCAACGCGCCTTACTTGCGGTCGCGACGGCCAATCGCGACGTGTTGATCCCTGGCTACACTCACTTGCAGCGGGCGCAGCCGGTGTATCTCGCGCATCATTTGTTTGCTTGGATGGAAATGCTCCAGCGTGATCGCGCGCGTCTCACTGACGTCGCCGCACATGCCAACTGGTGCCCGTTGGGCTCGGGGGCTATCGCCGGCACGACGTTGCCGATCGACCGCGAATTTACCGCCAAGGCCCTAGGCTTTGTTGATGCCAAGGGCCGTCCGCAGGTCACGCAAAACTCCATGGATACTGTCGCTGACCGCGATCTGTTTATCGAGTTCGCGGCCGCGTGTGCGACGTTTGGCGTGCATATGTCGCGCATAGCAGAGGACCTGATTTTGTGGAGCAGCACGGAGTTCAAGTTCATCGAGCTGCCGGACGCGTTTTGCACGGGTTCCTCGCTGATGCCCCAGAAAAAAAATCCCGATTCGTGCGAATTGCTCCGTGGTAAATCTGCTCGCTTGCAGGGTAATCTTCATACGCTGCTTACCCTCGCGAAGGGTCTGCCACTCACGTACAACCGCGACTTACAGGAGGATAAACCGCCGGTGTTCGACAGTTTTGATCAAACCGCGCTCTGCGCCGATGTGCTCGGGGGAACCATCGGAGGCATGACGTTGCACCGTGAGCGTTGCTCCGCCGCGGTGGCGGATCCGGCGTTGTTAGCGACGGATTTGGCGGACTATCTTGTGTTGCGTGGCGTACCGTTTCGCCAGGCGCATCATGCTGTTGGCGATATCGTTAAGCTCGCCGAGAAACTCCGTCTGCCGTTGAATCAATTACCCACTGCCGAAGTGCAAAAAATAAATCCGGCCTACGGCAACGATTGGCTAGAGGTGTTCGACCTCAAGCGGGCGCTAGCGAAGCGTACCGGTACGGGCATGCCTGGGCCTAAGCAGGTCGCGAAGCAGTTTGCTCGTTGGCAAAAAATGCTCAATTAATCGCAGATCGGCTGCGCCGCCCGAGGCTTTCTTGTGTCGTTGTTTCCCACCGCTAAATCTGATCCCGAACTTGCGCCTTACCGCGCGGGTTTGTCTTTCGGTTTTTTCAATGCCCTGACGTGGCAGATCGCGATTGGTACGCCGATGGTGCTTTTCGCGGAGCGGCTCGGGGCATCGTCGCTTCAAGTGGGGTTAGCGTACTCGTTTGTGTTTTTGCTCACGCCGGTGCAGGTCGCGGCGACTGCGCTTTTACCGCATTTTGGTTTCAAGCGTGTGACCTTGGGTGGCTGGGGGATTCGCAGTTTTTTCCTCTTGTTGCCGGTGTGGTTAGCAATCCTAGCTCCTGAGGTGGGCCAGCCGTGGATGGTGGCGGCGTTGGTGTGGAGTGTGTTTTTCTTTTGTTTTTTTCGCTCAATTGGTGCATCGGCCATGACGGCGTGGTTGATGGGTCTGTTGCCGCCGCGGGTGCAGGGACGCTATTTTGCGAGTGATCAATTTTTCTCGGGCATCGGCGGAGTGGGGGCGTTAATCGCGTGCGCGGGGCTCTTTGCGTGGCTGCCGATTTATACGGCCTTGTTGGTGCAGTACGTGATCGCATTATTCGGCTCCACGCTTAGTTATTACTCGTTAAAACGTTTGCCGGATATCGCGCGTCCGCCAGCGGTCAGTCTGCGTTCGGTGTTGCGCGACACACCGCGGTTGCTGTTCGCGCCATCGGATTTTCGGCGCTATCTTTGGCTGGCGGTGTGGTACGCGGTGATCACTACGCCGATTCCGCCATTTGCGGCGTATTATCTCAAAGTCGGCGGAAATCTGACGCCGGGGCGGATCATGCAGTTTGAGGTATTACGCTACTGTGGGGTTATCGCAGGGGCTTGGTTGATACGCAGGCGAATTGATGCGGTAGGGGCACGGGCGTTTTTTCTGGTGTCGCTCGGGTTGGTCGCGGTGGCTGCGGTACTGTGGGGGCTTTATTTGCGTGAATTTATCGGGGGCTCCGTCTTGATGGGCGTAATATATTTTATCATCGGGCTCGGCGCGGTGTGTTGGAATATCGCCAATCTGCATTATCTTCCGAAAGTTTCTCCGGAGGATGAACGTGCGCTCTACATATCTATCCACGGTGCGGCCATTGCCTGCGTTGGCGGGTGCACTCCGATTCTTTGGGGAATGGTCTTAAAGAGCACGGGGCCGGCCGGCGTGCCGGGTATCAACGTTGAGCTTTTCCAGGTTTTTTTCGCGAGCGTGTTGGTTTGCTGCTGTATTTTGTCGGTGCTTTTTGCGCGACTGCGGGAAGATACGAAAACGCACGTTGATCCGATTATCATCGGCAACGCTGTCCTTAATCCCTTTCGGGCCGCGTCTTACCTCGTGAATCTCATTGATGCCAAAAGTCTCGTGCGTGAGGTCGCGCCTCCGCGTGCCGAGCCAAAATAATTCCGCGCTTCCGTTTGCCGCGTTTTCCGGGATTCATCTCGATTTCCTTTTCCTGTTCCGATGGCCAAAGTTCGTATTCTTCCCGACCGAGTCGCTAATCAGATCGCCGCTGGCGAGGTGATAGAGCGCCCGGCTGCGGTGGTAAAAGAACTGGTGGAAAATGCCCTCGACGCCGGCGCGACGCGAATCGAGGTTGAGTTCCGCCATGGCGGACGCTCCTTGATGCGCATTGAGGATAATGGCTCGGGCATGACGCGCGACGATGCGTTGCTCGCGCTAGAACGGCATGCCACAAGCAAGATCGCCGAAGCGGCGGACTTGGATCGTTTGCATACGTTTGGTTTTCGCGGCGAAGCGTTGCCATCGATCGCGAGCGTTTCGCGCTTTGAACTCCAGACGCGTGTCGCCGAAAGTGATGATGGCACGGAGATTTTGATCAACGGAGGTAAGTTCATGCACGTCCGCGATTGTGGCCGCCCCGTCGGCACGCGGATGGAGGTGACGCATCTGTTCAATTCTGTGCCGGCTCGCCGGAAATTTCTCAAAACTGACGCGACAGAAGCAGCGCATATCGTGCAGTGCGTGCGGCTTTATGCCCTAGCGAGTCCGCAGGTGGCGTTCACTCTCATCGAGGATGGGCGGGTAATTTTTCGATCCCCGGAGTGTTCGACACTGGCCGAGCGAGTTACAGAAATCTTTGGTCAACAGATCGCCGAGTCGCTCATCGCAATCGAGAGCGTCGAGCCGGGTTTGAAACTCTCGGGCTTGATTGGTCGGCCTGGAGTGGGTCGGGCTACGCGCCACGAGATGATTGTTTTTGTAAACGGCCGTCCGGTGGACAGTCGCACGCTTAATTATGCTCTCATAGAGAGTTATCATGAATCGCTGCCGAAGGGGCGGTACCCATTGGCGTTCGTATTTTTTGAATGCGATCCGGCGGCGGTAGACGTCAACGTACATCCGGCAAAGCGCGAGGTGCGTTTTCGCAGCGAGCCGCAGGTGCGTGGATTTGTGATTCGTAGCGTCTTGCACCGTCTACGCGAGGTTGCTGCGCCTGTCGTAGCAGCGGTGGAAGCTACAGAGATCAGGCCCGTCGCAGAGCTAACTTTGCCTTCTGGGTTGGCGCCCCTAGTCGTGCCTGCGCCTGTGCCGCGATTTTCCGCCGCCACAACCGCCGCGCCATTCCGCGCGGCCCCAGCGATTCTGTCTGCGACAACGGGACCACAGCCGCCGATTGCTTCCGATTTCAAACGAGATACGCGTCATGAAATTTCCATGACATCGTGGCGCTACATAGGTCTGGCGCACGGTAGTTATGCTCTGTTCGAGACGTCTGCTGGGCTTGTCTTGCTTGATCGGCGAGCTGCGCATGAGCGCATCTGGTTTGACCGACTAGTAGTGCAATTTGCCTCCGGCTCCGTACCGAGCCAACGCTTGTTGTTACCTATTCCGCTGGAACTTGATCCCATCGCCGCGGCGTTGTTAATCGATCGCACGAAATTTCTCGCCGGTCACGGTTTTGAAATTGGAGAATTTGGGCGTAATTTTTTCCGTATCGAAGCCTTGCCGACGTGGATGGAGCCGGCGGATGCTGAACCCTTTCTGCGTGATGTGCTTGGGGCACTTCGTGATGGTCGTCTGCCCGAGAGCAATCTTGCTCTGGCTCGAGAAGAGCTCGCTCGCATCTCCACGGCCAAAGCGATTCGCTTACCGGCCGCGCCCGCAGAAGCGGCCTTACGTGCCCTTATTGTCGAGTTGTTTGCGACGCGCACCCCGCTGACGAGTCCGTCTGGCCGTCCTACCTTTATTGAGCTGAATCATGGCGAGTTGGCGCGGCGCTTTCAGAAATAATCGGGTTTGTCGCAAGAAATTAACTACCAGAGTTATCCTGATGCTGGCATGAATCCTGTTAGTACGCTCTATTTATACCCATGGCCAAATCTGCTGCTAAATACCAACCCACATCACCCGGCGCTGCTATCGCTCGTTCTGCGCCCGCTGCGGGTGCTGATACGGGAGTGAGTGAGGCGAGTTTCCGGGCTTTGATTTTGCGGCATCTCACCTCGACGCTTGCGCGCCATCCGGCCTCGGCTACGTCGCGTGATTGGTGGGTCGCGACTGCTCTGGCAGTACGGGATACGATTCACGAGCGCATGATAGCGACGCAGGCCGTGCACAATGCCCAGAACGTGCGCCGCGTTTATTATTTCTCGCTCGAGTACCTCATGGGCCGACTCTTCGGCAACAACCTCCTTGCAACGGGTCTGCTCGACACGGCCCACGCCGCGCTCAAAGGCTTGGGGCAAGATTTTGAGAAAATCCGCGAGTCCGAAGTCGACATGGGTCTAGGTAATGGCGGTCTTGGCCGTCTCGCCGCGTGTTTCCTCGATTCGCTCGCGACCATGGATTATCCCGCGCTGGGCTATGGAATTTACTATGAATTTGGACTTTTCAGGCAGTCCTTTGTGAATGGCCATCAGGTCGAAGCTCCCGACAACTGGATCATTTTTGGTAGTCCTTGGGAGGTGGTTCGCCCAGAATATACGCAAGAAGTTCGCATTTTCGGACGAGTGGAAAACGTCTTCGACGACCGAGGCCACTACCGCCCGCGCTGGGTCGATACTAAGACAATTTTGGGGGTCCCTCACGATATTCCAACTGCTGGTTATGGCACCCAAACGGTCAATATGCTGCGTCTCTGGGCCTCCAAATCTACCGAGGACTTTGATTTAGCGGCGTTCAACAGTGGCGGGTACGTCGAGGCCGTTCGCGAAAAAGCCGTGGGGGAGACGATCTCAAAAGTTCTTTATCCGAATGATAAAACGGAAAACGGCAAAGAGCTCCGTCTTGTTCAGCAGTATTTTTTCGTCGCCTGTTCCTTGCGCGATATCATCCGCCGGCACCGTCGTAATCCCGCTAATTCTTGGGACAACTTTGCTGATAAAGTCGCGGTCCAACTGAATGACACGCATCCGGCCATCGCTATTGTTGAGCTCATGCGGATATTACTCGATGAAGAGGGCCTCCCTTGGGCGCGCGCATGGCCAATCGTAACTGCTACCTTCGCTTATACTAATCACACGTTGATGCCTGAGGCGCTGGAGCGTTGGAGCGTGCCGCTCTTTGAGCGCGTGCTGCCGCGCCACCTTCAGATCATCTATGAGATCAACGTGCACCACATGGTCGCTGTCGAAGCCCGCTGGCCCGGCGACAACCACAAAAAACGCATCTGCTCCATTATCGATGAAGATGGTCCTAAAATGGTCCGCATGGCTCATCTCTCTGTTGTTGGCTCCCACGCCGTCAACGGCGTCGCAGCGCTCCACACTGCATTGCTAATTAAAGATCTTTTCCCTGAATTCCACGCCTTGTTTCCAGGGAAATTTCAAAATAAGACCAATGGCATAACGCCGCGCCGTTGGCTGCTGAAGTGCAACCCGCGCCTTTCGACACTTATCACCCGTACGCTCGGCAATGACGCATGGGTGCGTGACCTCGCTCTGCTGCGTGGCCTAGAAAAATCTGCGACCGTCCCCGCGTTTCAGGCCGAGTTTATGGCTATCAAACGCGCTAATAAAGCGGAACTCGCCGCCGTTATCAAAGCCGAGTGCGGCATAGACGTTTCGCCTGATGCGCTTTTCGACGTCCAAATTAAACGTCTCCACGAATACAAGCGTCAGCACCTAAATCTGCTTCACATTCTCGCTCTCTACCGACGCTTGTTGCAGAACCCCGCGCTCGATGTAGTACCGCGCGTTTTCGTTTTTGCGGCCAAAGCTGCGCCCGGTTACGACGTCGCGAAAAATATCATTCGCGCGATCAACACCATCGGCGCCCGCATCAACGCTGACGAACGTATCGGCGGGAAAATTAAAGTCGTCTTCTTGCCCAACTACCGTGTTTCGCTGGCCGAGAAAATCATTCCTGCTGCCGATCTTTCTGAGCAGATTTCTACGGCCGGCAAGGAAGCCTCTGGCACTGGCAACATGAAACTCGCCCTAAACGGCGCTCTTACTATCGGCACTCTTGACGGCGCTAATGTCGAGATTGGTGAAGAAGTTGGCGCGGAAAATATTTTTATATTCGGGCTCACCGTTGAACAGGTCGAAGCCCTTTGGGCCAAAGGGTACAATCCTTGGGATTACTACCACGCCGACGAAGAACTCAGGGCTGTTATCGACTGGCTTGGCAGTGATTACTGGACTCCGGGTGAAACTGGGGCTTTTTCCGCGGTGCATGCTTCGCTGCTCCATCAAGGCGATCCCTTCCTCGTGCTCGCGGATTTTCGTGCGTATTGCGACGCCCAAATCCGAGTCGACGTTGCGTATCGCAATCGCGCCGGTTGGGCGAAATCCGCGATCCTCAATACTGCCCGCCTCGGCAAATTCTCCAGCGATCGCACCATTCGAGAATACGCCGAAGCAATTTGGAATCTCCCTGCCGTGTCGGTGGTTTGAGTCACTCCTCGCTGAGGGTGCTAATGCCTGAGGTTGACCTATGCGCTTGGGGATTGGCAGCCGCCCCAGGCTCCCCCAAGCCATCCGTCGGTCCACGCCCGATGCGCTTTTATCGCCCCGTTTTTTTCTTCGCCCTTTGTGGGCTGCTTGCATGTGCCTCGGCTCGGGCGCAGCAACCTGTTGGACCGAAGCTCTCGGGTGAAATTATTGGTAATCTTAAGGTTTTGAAATTTCCATGGGCTCCCGATCTCGTCTGGAGGATTCAAGTAACGAGCATGTCTGATGCTCGCTTGCACCTTCAGTTTTTCGCCGATGCTCCGGGTGCGCTTATTCACTTGCGTGTCGCAATCGATCCTGGCCTCGACTCCGGTGCATGGACCTTGTGTGAAGGTCGATTTGATCCGGCCATTTGGCTCCCGCGCCTAGCGCCGCAGCTTAGCCCGGTGCTCGCGGGCGCTGTGGCCGAAGGCGTCTTGGAATTGCGTGGCGATGGAGTAATTCGCGGCGGTCAACTCGAGGGTCGCGTGACACTCGAGTGGCGGCGCGGCGCGGTGCGGCATGCGGCGCAAGCTTGGGCGTTGGAGGATATCGCTTTGGCGGGAGATTTTATTTTTGGGCAGAATGCGGCGCAGTGGTCGAGTGTGAGTCCGCTGCGATTGACTATTGGCTCCATCACGACCGGCCGTTTTGGGGCGCGAAATTTTCTCGTGCGGGCGCGTATGGACGAACGCCTTTTACCGCTAATCGAAGAAGCGCGCTTGGAGATTGCCGGTGGTGAAATCGAAGCGGCACCGTTTACGTTGCCGCTTTCTCCGCCGGCGCTTCAGCTGGCTTTAGAGATTCGGCGCATTGGCTTGGCCGACGTGGTGGCGCTCGTGCCCACGGGTTTGGCTGAAGCGCAAGGACGGGTGCGGGGCGCGTTGCAACTAGCCTGGAGCAAAGCGCTCGGGCTACAGATCGGGGCCGGGCGCCTCGAGCTCGTTCCTGATGAACCAATGGTGTTGCGGCTCGCGCCGGCGCCAGGCCTGTTGAGCGCGAGCGTGCCCAAGCGCTTCGCATTGCTGCCAGCCTGGCTCGGGCCGCTGGCGCGGTGGGCGGCACCCTTGAATCCGGGGTATGCGGACTTGGTGGCGATCGAACTCGGCCGCACCGCGCTTAAAGTCGAATCGCTTGAAGTCCGGCTCACACCCGAAGGTGATGCTAAGGGGCAAACCGCTCGCGTCTTGATCCAGGCGCGTCCCGCGCTCGACGGCACTTCAGTTGGTCCCGTCGGCTTTGAGGTCGGCGTAAAAGGCCCGCTGGCCTACGTGCTGCGTCTCGGCGCTGAAAACGGTTCCACGCTCTCCTTGCGATAAGGAAACTTTCGTTGCTCCCAGCGGTCCATTCATGAATCTATTTTCTATGTTACGCCTACTTCCTGTGCTCGCTGGTTTTATACTTTTGTCAGGTTGTTTGAACGTCACCGTTCAACCGATCGAGGTGAAAGTCCATGCGACGCTCGATGTGAACGTCAAAGTCGACCGCGCCCTCGACGATTTTTTCGGCGATCTCGACAAGAAATCTGCCACCATCGCCACGTCCTCCGCCAAATCCTAAATCAATCCATGCAAACTCTATTTCTCCGTCTTCTGCTCGTCCTTGGTTTGTTTTCCGCGACGATGGCCAGTGTGCGTGCCGAGGATCTCGGCGCAGTGAAGGGCCGCATGAGTAAACGCCTCGCGCCCCTCGACTCCTGGAAAAGCCAAGGCGTGATCGGTGAAAATAATCGTGGACTCGTCGAACTTCGCGGGGCCAACGCGGAAGCCGGTGACGTGGTGGCGGCAGAAAATCGCGACCGAGAAGTAGTTTATGCGGCACTAGCCCAACAAACGGGGTCTAATGCTGAAACCGTCGCCCGCGCTCGCGCCAAGCAGATCGCCGCGGGCA
>CANHAH010000088.1 GCA_947458705.1 Opitutia bacterium
AGAGCCCACCGCGTCCGCCGCGAGGCGGGCGGCATGACAAACCCCTTCCGGTGCAAGGCAAAATAGGTGACTGGGCGGCCCGTCCGATAGTCACGGGTATGCCGCATCCCATCGTCGGGCAAGTGCCGGGCGCGGGACTAGTCCGCAAGGACGTAGAGAGAAATGACGGCCGAAACGTCGCAAGACGTGGCACAGAATCCGGCTTAACGGCCCCAAAGCTAAATTTTTTCAAATCGCGATTTGTCTGCTGTGACTCCAGCCTGTCACCACGCCGACTTGGGTCTATAGCTCATGCATAGCTCCCTTACTACCGAAGGCCTCACTTCTTCTTTGTGAGAGCTAGACTCAAAGCGGACCGACAAAACCCTTGACTCTCCGGCGGCCGTTTGAGTCTTTGACCGGCTAAATCTCTCTAACGACCATGGCCAACACCAAATCCGCTATCAAAGCCGCCCGCAAGGCCGCCCGCCTCACGACCCGCAACCGTGGCGTCAAGACCACCATCAAGACGCTGCGTAAGAAGTTCGACGCCGCCGTGGTCGCCAAGGATCTTGTTACCGCCAAAGCCGCCGGTGCCTCCTACGCCTCCGCGATGGACAGAGCCATCAAGTCTGGCGTCGTTCACCGTAATGCGGCCAGTCGCGCCAAGGCCCACGTCGCAAAATACATGCTCGCTAAGTAAGTTAACCGGGCGGTCTGCCCGTTTTCCCCTCTTTTACTAAACCCCGCGTGCCTTCCGGCCGCGGGGTTTTTTATCGCCGGCGGCGGCGTTTACGCTTCGCCGGTCGCGGTCTTGGTTAAAAATTGAACCCTCGCGCTCAGAACGAGTTTGAACTTCGGGCTCCACCCGACGTGCATGGTGGACCTTCCCGCCGTGGTGCCTCCCCCCGTCAACGTCCGCCGTCATTTTCTGCCTTGGGCTGCACCGTTGCTGCCCCAGGCTGTCACTTGGCTCGCGCGTGAATGGACTGGGTCGGGACCATTGAATCTCTCTGCGTGGCTTGTCGTCGTGCCTACGCGCCAAGCCGGGCGCCGACTGCGTGAGGCGCTCGCCGAATATGCGGCCAAGTATGGCCAAGCCGTATTTCCGCCTCGCGTTGTCACGCCGGAATTACTGGTTACCCAGGCGGTTCCTGCCGGCACCCCGACGGCGAATCGTTTGGAATCGCTTCTGGTCTGGACCGAAGTCTTGCGCGCAGTGAATTTGGCCGAGGTGCGCGCGGTGTTGCCCCATGATCCGCCCGCTCGTGATTTCGCGTGGGCGCTTGGCCTTGGACGCGAGTTCATGCGTCTCCAATCCACGCTTGCTGAAGGCGGCTGGCGCATAAGCGATGTCGCAGCACGCGCTGGTGAAATGTGTCCAGAGCTTGATCGCTGGCATCAACTCGGCGAACTCGAATGCCGGCACGCCACACGCTTGGCGGAGCTTGGTTTAGTCGATGCGCAGTCAGCTCGCATCAAGGCGACGCTTGGGCCGACGCCCATGGTTAATTTCGCGCGAATTGCGGTGATCGGTGCGCCTGATCCATTGCCTCTGGCTTTGCGTGCCCTTGCTGTGCACGCGGCGACGTTGCCCGTGGATATTGTAATTTACGCGCCGGATACCGAGGCGGAAAATTTTGATGGTTGGGGACGACCGCAGCCGGCGGCTTGGGCGGCCCGTGAGTTGGCGATCCCAGAATTCGGCGAGCGTGTGCGCGTATGCGCGGATCCCGCTGAACAAGTCGCTTGGATCACCGCGCTCGTGCAAGCAACGCCCGAGCCGGAGACCATGCTCGGCATCGGCGTGGCCGATCCTGAGTTGTTGCCGCTTTTGGAAAAAGGCTGCGCGCGGGTGGGCATCGCAGCTTTTAATCCCGAGGGCCGGGCGCGGCGGCACGATGGATTATATCCGCTGCTCGCGGCGTTAGCGGAGTTTGCCGCGGTGCCGAATTTTGCGGCAGTGACGACCTTGGCGCGCTGTCCGGATATTTTGGAATGGCTCCGCGCGCGGGCCGATGGGCGCTTTTCCGCGGCGAAATTTTTGCGCGAGCTCGATCAATTAGGCGCGAACCATTTACCGCCTACGTTGGCGGCGGCGCGGGCGCAGGCGGCATTATTTCCTGAAGTCGAACTGGCGCTGGCGGCCTTGGCGGAGTTACGTACGACACTCACACGCGGCCGTTTCCCGAGCAACGCGGCCGCGGCTTTGATGGAGCTCTTCGCGGGCCGCGAACTCGAGGCAGCGGGAGTGCTCGCGGAATCCGCCGAGGCATGGATGGCGCAGCTGCGCGAGATTGAGCAGGCGCTGGCTCGCGGTGGCTCGGTAGCGTTAACCGCGACCGAGGCTTGGCAACTCGCGCTGGGGGCCTTTGCGGATGAAGTGCGCACGGGCGAACGGTTGGTCGGCGCGATCGATCTGCTTGGTTGGCTGGAACTAATTTGGGACGACGCGCCGCACCTGGTGGTCGCGGGGTTCAACGACGGGCGTGTGCCTTCTGCGATTGTGGGCGACGTTTTCTTGCCGGAGACACTGCGTGAACGTCTAGATTTGAAGCGTAATGCTGAGCGTTTTGCGTGTGATGCGTACTTGCTTGCGGCGATCGCGGCGGCACGGACGAGCACGAATGGTCGACTGGATATTTTACTGGGCAAAACCACAGCCTCAGGCGATCCATTGCGGCCTTCTCGGCTGTTGTTGCGCTGCGCGGATGCGCTTTTACCCGAGCGAGTGACGCAATTATTTCAGCCCGTCGCAGCGGCGCGGCCGAGTCCGCCATGGGCGCGGGCGTGGAAATTATGCCCGCGGGTGGCGGCGGCGCCGACGCAGTTGTCGGTGACAGCTCTCCGCGACTGGCTCGCGTGCCCGTTTCGGTTTTATCTGAAACATGTGTTGCGCATGACGCGCGTGGAGCCCGAGAAAGCAGAACTTAACGCCCTAGATTTCGGGATTTTGATGCACGAAGCGTTGCAGCAACTCGGCCAAGAACCGGCGTTGCGCGACTGCGTCGAGGCGACGCAGCTCCGTGATTTTTTGATCGAGCGATTCGAGCGAATCGTGCGCTTGCGCTACGGCGCGGAACTCACCTTGCCGCTCGTGGTGCAATTTGAAGCCGCGCGGCAACGCCTGCGCGCGGCGGCCGAAGTCGAGGCGCGCGAGCGGGCAGATGGCTGGCGCACGGAACACGTGGAGTGGAAAATTGAGTTGGTGATCGGTGGCTTAGTCGTGAAAGGAAAAATCGATCGAATTGATCGCCACGCCGATGGACGTGTGCGCGTGCTCGATTATAAAACTGGCGATACCTCGGGTAAGCCTATCGCAGCGCATTTACGCTCGGAGTGTGAGGATGATCTAGATCGGCCTGAGTGGTTGCGCATGAGCGATGCTGAAGGAAAATCGCGCGCTTGGACGGACTTGCAGTTGCCGCTTTACCGGCTTGCGGTCGCGGCGATCTGGGGCGACGCGGTGGCGTGCGGTTATTTCAATTTGCCGAAAGCGGCCGGTGAAACCGCGGTAATTTTGTGGGACGATTTTTCACGGGAAACGCAGGCTTCCGCTGAAGCGTGCGCCACCGGCGTGGTCTCGGCGGTGCTGGCGGGTGAATTTTGGCCGCCGCGCGAACTCACAGGTCGCGATGCGCAGCAAGATGAGTTCGCTGAGTTGTTTCACGGCGGCGCGGAAGCCAGTATCGCTTGGGAGGAACGCTCATGAAGGCGCTGCAACATGAGATGATTTTGGCCTCGGCAGGCTCCGGCAAAACCTACGCGTTGACGAACCGCTTTGTGCGCTTGCTGGCGCACGGGGCCGCGCCGGAGCGGATCGTGGCGCTGACGTTTACGCGGAAAGCGGCGGGAGAATTTTTTGATGAGATTTTGAAGAAATTAGCGTCTGCTGCGACGGATACGACGAAAGCCGAAAAATTGGCGCTGGAGATCGGTGCGCCGACGTTGGGTGCGGCGGACTTTTTGCGGTTGTTGCGCGTGGTGGTGACGGCGATGCCGCGTTTAAATCTCGGGACGCTGGATGGATTTTTCGCGCGCGTTGTGCAGAATTTCCCGCTCGAGCTCGGGCTCGATGGCGAATTTCAAATCCTCGAGGCCTCTGCGGCGGCGCGCGAGCGGCGGCGCGTCTTGCGGCAGATGTTTACGGCAGCGGGTGAGCCGGACGCGGCGCAGCGTGAGTTTATCGAGGCGTTCAAACGCGCTACCTTCGGCGTGGAAGAAAAACGGCTGACGCGCGTGCTCGATCAATTTCTCGATGAGCACGGGGAAAATTTTTTGGCGGCATCGGCGGCGGCGCAATGGGGTGATCCTGGGCGGATCTGGCCGGAGGGTTGCGCATGGCTCGCGGCGGTGGATGGGCGCGAGGCGGCCGCGCAGGCCTTGCGCGCGGCGTGGGCGACCGAGCCCTGGAACGAAAAACAACGCGAGCGCGTGAAAAATTTCTTTGTGGCGCTGGAGGAATGGGAGCCCGGCGCAGTTTTGCCGGGGCCGCTCGAGTATTTGTTGAAAAACGCGTTGGCGGCGTGGCCTGCGCTGGAGGAAGTGACGATCGAACGGAAAAAAGTCGCGCTCAGCGAGGACGCGCGCGCGGCGTTGCGCGGAGTCGTGGAAGGAATCGCGGGCGCTGAGTTGACACGGCGATTGGAGATGACGCAGGGGATTTTCGCGGTGTTGCGCAGCTATGAGATGACTTATGATGCGCTTGTGCGGCGGGCGGGGCGGTTGACGTTTGCGGATGTGTTGCGGCGGTTGTTGCCGGGCGCGGGCGCGCCGGCCTTGGCGCAGCAAAGCGACGGAGTGGGGCGTGATGTGGAGGAGGCGCGGTTGTTGATCGATTGGCGACTCGACGCGAAGTTCGATCATTGGTTACTGGATGAATTTCAAGACACGAGCTACGAGCAGTGGAGCGTGTTGCGTAATCTAATCGACGAGGTGGTGCAGGACGCCGAGGGCCGCCGGAGCTTGTTTTACGTGGGCGATGTGAAGCAGGCGATTTACGCGTGGCGCGGGGGCGATCCTCGGTTGTTTCGCGAAATTTTTAATCACTACAACGCGAGTGCGCCGGGGAAAATCGTGGAAGGGCGTTTGGATGTGTCGTGGCGTTCGACGCCGGCGGTGATCGCGATGGTGAACGCGGTGTTCGGCGCGGCGGAGGTCCTGGGCGCATCGGTCCCAGTGGCGGCAGCGAAGGAGTGGAACCGGGAGTGGCGGGCGCATACGAGCGCGGATGAGGCGGCGGTGGGGTTCGCGGAGTTGCGGCATGCGCCGGATGAGCCGGGAAGGTTTGCGGAGACGTTAAAGATTTTGCGCGAGGTGGAACCGGCGCGGCGCGGACTGACGGTGGTGGTCTTGGTGCAGCAAAATAAAACGGCCGCGGCGTTGGCGGAATATTTGCGCCGCGAGGGTGGGGTAGCGGCGTTGGCGGAGAGCGATCTGTGCGTAGCGACGGACAATCTATTGACGGTGGCTTTGCTGGCGTTGTTGCGGGCGGCGGCGTTTCCGGGCGACACGTTAGCGCGAGAGCACGTGCGGATGTCGCCGCTGGAGCCGTGGCTCCAAGTGGAGGGATTAGTGGGGAGCGATGCGTTGACGTTGCGGGTGTTGGCGGAGGTGCAGGCGCTCGGTTTCGCGGGCACGCTGGAGGGTTGGTTGCGTCGGCTCGAATCGGCGTTTAAAGATGATGAATTTAGCCGTGAGCGCGGGCGTTTGTTAGTCGCAGCGGCGGAACGTTTTGATGAAGGTGGCAGCCGGGATGTAGCGGAGTTTTTGGAATTTATGGAAGGTTACACGGTGCGTGAGGCCGACACTCTCGGGGTGGTGCGCGTGATGACGGTGCACAAAGCGAAGGGCTTGGGTTTCGATCTGGTGATTTTACCTGATTTGGAGGGGAAAACGCTCGCCTCGCGCCGGAGCGGGTTGGCCGTGCAACACACGGAGGATCGTTCGGTCGAGTGGGTGTTGGATTTGCCGAACAAAATTTTTGCTAAGTATGAACCGGTGTTGGCGTCTCATATGGCCGTGGCAGAGAGCGAGGCGGCTTATGAGAACTTGTGCCTGCTATATGTAGCGATGACGCGGGCGAAACGGGCGATGATTTTAGTGACGGAGCCGACGAAGAACACTTCGAAGTCGCAGAATTTTACGCGGTTGCTGCACGATGCGCTGGGTGAAACGTGGAGCGCCGGTGAAGCGCGGTGGTTTGATGAGATTAAGTTTAAAGAGCCGAAGCTGGCGGCGGAAAATGACCTTTCGCGGCTGACGCCTACTGCTTGGGTACGGCGGGCGGCGCGTCGGCCGGCGCGGACGCCTTCGGCCTTGAAACAGAGTGGGGTGAGTGGGTCGTTGGTTTTTGCGCTAAACAGAAACGAGGGGGCGGACTTCGGCACGGCCGTGCACGAGCTTTTTGCGGAAGTGGAGTGGCTCGATGGAACTGGTGCGATAGAGCGTTGGGCGGCGTTATGGCGGGATAAATATGGAGCGGATAACGAGGCCGTGGCCGAGGGGTTGGCGTGTCTGGGGGCATCGGCGATGGCTTCAGTGTGGTCGAAGCCGCTGAGCGAATTGGTTGAGGTGTGGCGTGAGCGAGCGTTTGAAATGGTGCTCGATGGGGCGTGGGTGACGGGGGTTTTTGATCGCGTGGTGGTGGAGCGCGATGCCTCGGGTGTTACGACGCGAGCGCTTATTGTAGATTATAAGACCGATCGGGTGGGCACAGACGCGGAGGTTGCCGCCGCGGTCGCCCGCCACGCGGGACAGTTGAATCTTTATCGGCGTGTGGTGGCGGTGTTGGCCAAGGTTTCGTTAGGGCGGGTGGAGTGTTGCCTGGTGTTCACGCGTTTGCGGCGGATGGAACGGGTAGTGGCGGCGGGCTGATTCGTATCTTTGTAAGGTTGGATAAATTCGCTTTACAGGCTGTAGGGGTGGTTACACGGTGACCCTTCACCAATTCTCAAGCACCATGGGTAACCTGAAAAAGAAACGTCGTCTGAAGATGAACAAGCACAAGCGTCGCAAGCGCTTGAAGTCGCATCGCCATAAGAAGCGTTCTTGGCAGCAGTAAGGTCCGCGCGGTCTACCGCGTCGCATTCCTTAATCCAGTTACCTGGATCCAACCGCCGCATTTGAGCGGCGGTTTTTTTACGCATCTAATTGTCTGTCAGGAGTGTCCACCGGTCGATCTTTTGCAATTTACTATCTTTTGTCGCTCCCGTCTATTCTAGGTTAATTTGGAGCTATTCCCTGCTTTGACCTCGTTAAAGTATGCGAATTTTCTTAAACCTACTCCGTATCCTTTTCTCCTAGGCTGGTTTTCACGACCGGCCTTTTTTGTGCCTATCTAGCGGACTCGTGCTATTTCGACACCGAGATTGTTTATTTCCATTTCTCACCTAAATGTTCGCCGTAGTCATGAACCGCGAAGCCTCTACCGCGCCCAGCTCCAAGCCTGCCTTTGCCGGCGTGTTTGCTCATCTCGCGCCCCACATGGCCGAACTCGACCGCTTTTTACACGGTCAACTGGAGTCCTTTGAGCCCGAGATTCGGGCCATGGCTGATTACTGCATCGATACCTCGGGCAAACGTATCCGACCCGCGCTCGTTTTTTTAAGCGGCTGGCGTGGCCCCAAAGTCATCACGCCAGACCTCGTCCGCGTCGCCGCCGTCGTCGAACTCGTCCATCTCGCCACGCTTGTGCACGACGACATCATGGACGAAGCTGACGTTCGTCGCAGCCGTCGCACGGCGGCCCGTGAATTCGGCCCCGTTGCAGCCGTGCTGCTCGGTGATGCGCTCTTCGCCCATGCGCTCCACCTTGCCACGCAATTTCCCACCACCGAAATCTGCGCCGCCGTCTCCGAATCCACGCGCCGCGTTTGCGCTGGCGAGATCGTCCAAACTCTCCGCCGCGGCTCGCTCAACATTTCCCTCGCCGATTACCAGCGCATCATCGACCTCAAGACCGCCGAATTATTCCGCGTCTCCTGCTTCCTAGGCGCTAAACTCTCTGGCGCCGAGCCCGCTTGCGCCGATGCAGCCGCCCGCTATGGCCGCCACCTCGGCATCGCTTACCAAATTTACGACGACCTCGCCGATTACTTCGGCACCGAAGCCCGCATCGGTAAAACCCTAGGTACCGATCTTGCTAGCGGCAAACTCACGCTCCCTCTGATTACTCTCAGCGAACGCCTCCCCGCTGCTGAGCGCCAACTCCTTGCCGAGGAAATCACCGGTAAACGTCCACCTCAGCTTGCGCTCCGCCTCCAGCAAATGAACGACTTAGGTGTCTTCGCTGCCGTGACTACCTGTATTCATGCCGAACTTGCGCATGCTACTGCCGCCCTCGCGCCTTGGCCTGCTTATCCCGCGACCACGCATCTGCTCGCACTCGGCGATGTCCTGCGCGCCCAAGTCGCCGCCTTGCAGATCAACACTTAGTTGCTTCGCGCCGCACGCT
Organism: Opitutia bacterium; assembly: GCA_947458705.1. Classification (GTDB taxonomy): domain Bacteria; phylum Verrucomicrobiota; class Verrucomicrobiia; order Opitutales; family Opitutaceae; genus Tous-C4FEB. The sequence continues at coordinate 8,435 of CANHAH010000088.1, forward strand.
TAAGTGCTGCGTCGCGCCTCGGCCCGCTCCCATGCGAAAAGATATTGCTGCGCCAAACCGGCCAGCGGACCGAAGTGCGCGCGTCCAAACTGCGCCACCTGTGCCGGCTTCCATCCTTCGAGCCCGTACCTCGCTGCCATCGTTTTCAAAATCCACACATCCACCGGAAACGCCTCCAGTCGCCCTGCGCCGAACAGTAGCACGCAATCCGCGACTTTTTCCCCCACGCCGGGCAATGTGACTAGCCGCGCCTTCGCCTCCGCGTAAGGCAACGCCTCCGTTTCCTCCAGCCAGCCCGGATTTGCTGCGATGAATAGCGCTGTTTGGTGAATGTAGCGTGCGCGAAATCCCAGTAGACACCCGCGCAACTCTGCCTCCGGCACCGCCGCGATCTCCGTCCACGTCGGCAATCGGTGGTAGTTGGGGACCGACCATCGGCCCATCCGTGCATCCTCGCCCCCGTCTTTCACATCCGTTGCGCCCTCGGCTGCAATCACCGCACCATGCCGCGCGGCGAGCAGCGCCATCATTTGTTTAATCTGCACGATCTGCTTGGTCGCGCTGCACAAAAATCCCAGCAAGGTCTCGCCGAACGGTTGCCGCAAAATCCTCAGTCCTGGAAACGCGGCGATGCAGTGCGCTAGATGCACATCGCTGCGCCACGGTAACGTATCCGCTAGTTCCCGCGCATCGCGGTCAGCGTCGAGATACGTGCTCAGCGCCGCTTCTGTCCCCGCTGTGGCTGCCGACCATTCCAGCCGACCGGCTACGCCGAGACGCAGGCGCGCGAGGTGGCGATCCCATTGCCCCAGCCAAATCTCGTCCGCTGCACGCTGCCACCGAAACGCCTGCCCACCGTCGATCGTTTCTGCGAGTACAGCTGAGTTGGGTGGCGTCGCTAGCGCGAGCGGTCGCCAGTCGGTCCAACCTTTAAGATTCACGGCGCCGGATTCGACCATAGGAAACTTTGCTGGCTGGCGAGTTCGCGGCCTTCGGCGTTGACCACGCTTAGGCGCCAAGCGACCGCGTGCGTTTTACGTCCGGCCCAATCCGTGCCCGTTAGACCGATATCAAAAACCGCTTCTTTCGGACCGAGTGTGATTGGGAAGGTATGGGTCTTGGGCTCAGGTGCCTCGGGGGTGATGATCTGTAGTACAAATTTAGCCCCGGTCGTGTTTGCCGCGGCTTTGGCGCGTATAAGAAAATAGTAGCCGGCACGCGCGTTGGGTTGCGTGCGCAGCACAGTGTGGCGGCCCGTGTTTTCCTGACCGTCGAAATATTCCGAGATGCGCTCAAACGATTCTGCGCTGCGCCACGCTGGCCAGACGCGCGTGAGTTCGACGTCCGCGGCGCGCGCTAAGGAGACTAAGGTGAATAACAAAAAAGCGGTAAGCACGGAGCGCATGTCGGTCGAAGTTTGAGGGGATGCGGCCGCGCGGCCAATAAAATCAACGCGCGAGTTTAACTTCCCCGTAGCGATGTAACCCGAGTAGGGCGGGAGACCATTGCTGTACGCTCGGCTGTTGCAGGTAAATCCTTGCACCGAAAAAAAGCGGCACGCTCGGCGCGGCGTCGAGAAGTACGGCCTCGGCTTGTTGGAAAAATTCATGGCGTGCCGCCGAGTTGGGCGCGAGGGCGGCGCGCCGGAGTAATTCATCATAGCGCGCATTGCTCCAGCCGTTGAAATTGTAGCCACCGCCCGTTTGGTGTACTTCGAGGTAGGTGACGGGATCGACAAAATCACCGACCCAGCGCGAGGTGGTGATCGTGTAATTTTTACTCTGTTGGTTTTGCAGCCACGTTTTTTGTTCGAGTTGGACGAGGGCAATATCGATGCCGAGTTCGCGTTTCCACATCGCTTGGATGGCCTCGGCGACTTTGGCGTGGAGTTCGTCGTTGCGGATCTGGAGTTCAAGTTTTGGGAAACCGCGCCCCCCCGGGAAACCGGCGGCAGCTAGAAGCCTACGGGCTTCGGCGAAATCGTCAGGAATGGTAGCGCGCGCGGTGTAGCCGGCGCAGTCGGGCGGCGTGAAGTGGTGCGCCGGCATGCGCGTGCCGGAAAGTAAGTTGCGCGTGATCGACTCACGATCGAGCGCTCGTGCGAGCGCGGCGCGGACGTCGCGGCGGTCGAGCGGAGGTTTAGCGACGTTGAAGCGGAGGAAAAACGTTTCGAGATAGGGCTCGATCCGCAGCAGCGAGGGTGATTCGCGGCGATAGGTTTCCACTTTCGATAGGGGCAATTCGTAAGTGGCGTGGAGTTGGCCGGCGCGAAAATCGCGTTCTTCGACGCCGGGGTTTTCGATTGGATAAAAAACGATCTGTTTGAGGGCGACTTGATTTACGTTCCAGTAGTGCGGATTTTTTTCGACAATGAGGTGGGCGTTGGGCGTCCACTCGCGGAGAAGAAATGGGCCGTTGCCGACGAGGTTGGGCGGGAGGGTCCAGGCGGTGCCGCGTTGGTTGAGCGCCGTAAATTTAGCGAGGACGCGTGGGTTGATCGGGAAGAGTGCGGTGAGCGCGGTTAGGGTCGAAAAATACGGGGTGGGCCGTTCGAGCGTGACGACGAGCGTGCGGGCATCGTGCGCGGTGACGCCGAGCGCGGCGGGGTCTTTAAGGGAACCGTCGTTGAGCGCGGCGGCGGATTTGATTGGATAAAGTAGGTATGCGTTTTCGGCGCCCAGCGCGGGGGTAAGGATGCGGCGCCACGATTGCACAAAATCATCGGCGGTGAGTGGCGAGCCATCAGACCAACGCGCAGTGGCACGCAGGTGGAAAATCCACGTGAGTCCGTCGGGCGAAATTTCCCAGCGCTCGGCTACACCAGGGATAGGCTGGGAGGTTTTTTCATCGAGCGTCGTGAGCCCCTCGAAAAGGGCGACGGCGAGGTTTTGGTCGGTGCTGGCGCTAATGAGCTGGGGATCGAGATCTTGCGGTTCGGCGCCGTTACCGAGGTGGAGGATACCGTCACGGTTTCCGGTGATGACGCGCGTCTCGCGTGGGTTGCAACCGCTGAAAAAAAATCCGGCGAAGAAAAACAAAAAGACAGACAGGCGCAGGCGCATTTACGCACACAACAGGCCGCTTCCCACGTTGGCAAAACGGTTTTCTGCGTTTTACCTCAGTGGGACGGCACGAAAGCCCGGCCGTTTAGGGCCGGGATGAAGTGCCGCCCGGCGGACGGCGTTTTGCTGGAGCGCGTTGGTTCTCGATGTAGCGCTTGATGGTGGCGAGAGTCGCCCCGCCGGTGGTCGCCGCAAAGTAACTTGGGGTCCAGAAGTGCGTACCCCACAATTTCCGGCGCACCTCAGGAAAATTGCGCTGTCGCAGGAGCCGGGCCGAAACGCCCTTGAGGGAGTTGACGAGGGTGGCGACGGAGTATTTGGGTGGAAACGAGACGAGCAGATGAACGTGGTCGTCCTCGCCGTCCATCTGGCTTAGCTCGCCGCCAAAGTCGACCATGACCGAGGCGAACGACTGTCGCAGGTGCTCCCGCACCCGTTTGGTGATCGCACCCTGCCGGTATTTAGTCACAAAGACCAAGTGCAGCGAAAGCGCATAAACTACGCTTCGACCCCTGCGAAAAGTCTCCGGTACTACTAGCATAGACCAAATTATAAGCCATCTTGGCTTTGATGCAAGACGGCAATTTAACCGGACAACAATCCGACAACGCGACCCAGGTCGCGGCGGGTCCGTTCCGGCTGCAAGCCTACCGCTGCTGGTTGCGGCCTCAGCCTGCGACCAACCGGGACTTGTTCGGGTTTGCTGACGCTCGGCGCTGGGTCTGGAACGCGTGCGTCGCTTGGAG
>CANHAH010000089.1 GCA_947458705.1 Opitutia bacterium
CGCTCGCGGCGATGCCACAGGGGACGATGCCGGCAAAGTGGGGGAGGTGGGCGTTAACGTTGAGGGCGAAGCCGTGGTAGGTAACCCATCGACGAACGGCGACGCCGAGTGCAGCGACCTTGCGCGGGCCGATCCAGATGCCGGTGAGGCCGGGTCGGCGGTTGGCGACGATGCCGAGGGTGCCGACGCTGTTAATGAGCACGTCTTCCAGAAAACGTAGGTAAGCGTGGAGGTCTTGGTGCGCGCTCAGCGATACAATGGGATAACCTACGAGTTGGCCGGGACCATGATAGGTGATGTCGCCGCCGCGGTTGGTTTTGATGACTTCGACGCCCTCGGCGGCGAGACGGGCGACGTCCCAAACGAGGTGTTGCTCGGCGCCGGTGCGGAGCCCGACGGTAAAAACCGGATCGTGTTCCGTGAACACCAGCGTGTCGCCGATCTCACCCGCGAGGCGTTGGGCGACAAGCGATTCTTGCGCGAGCCGGGCGGGTTCATAGCGCGTTCGACCCCAGTCGACGACCGCGACTTTCGGCGAGGCAGCAGGCGGAATGATATTTGGGGCGGACGCGGGCATTGGTTCATAGTGCGCGGAATTTTCAGGCCGGCGCAACTCCGGGCGTTACACTAGGGCGGGCTTCGGCTAACTCTAAGCCATGACCGTGTCGCAACTCCATCTCGCAAACGTGAAACGCTCGGGCGAAATTTTGACCACTGCTTTGGCCGGTCGCGCCCCTAAGATCGCGATCATCTTAGGATCAGGCCTCGGTGGACTTGCCGATCGCATCGAGCAAGCCGTGACGGTACCGTACGCGGAGTTACCGGGATTTCCAGTGTTGACGGTGATGGGCCACACAGGGGCGTTGGTCGCAGGATTACTCAATGGTGTGCCGGTGATCGTGCTCAAGGGCCGGAAACATTTTTATGAGACCGATGACCCGTATCCGCTAAAAACGATGGTGCGGACCTTGCGCGCAGTGGGAGTGGAGACTTTATTTTTGTCGAATGCGGCAGGAAGTTTACGCGCGTCGATCGGTGTGAGTCAGCTGATGTTGATCACGGATCATATTAATTTTCTCGGGCTAAATCCGCTGACGGGTGCGAACGACGAAAGTTTCGGCCCGCGCTTTTTCGGGATGAGCGACGCTTGGGATCCTCAGCTTTCGCAGAAAATTGCGGTCGCGGCGGCAAAGGAGAAAATCCCGCTGCACCGTGGCGTTTACATGGCGTTTCGTGGGCCGTCGTTTGAGACGCCAGCGGAGATTCGCATGGCGCAGATCTGGGGCGCGGATGCAGTCGGGATGTCCAGCGTGCCCGAGTGCCTGATCGCACGGCATTGCGGCCTCAAAGTCGTCGGTGTGTCGTGTATTACCAACATGGGCGCGGGACTCTCCGATGAACTACTCACGCACGCGCACACGCTCGAAAACGCCGCCAAAGGGGCAGCTGATTTCGAGCGACTCGTGAGCGCAGCCTTGCCGTTGCTGGCCGGTTGATGGCGCGGTGAGGTTAGCCCGCGTGGGGGTGCTGATAGGGCGCGCGGTAGGCGCGCTTCAGCAACTTCGCGGCGGTGGGGGAATTGGTGATTTGCTCAGTCTGAGCGTCCCACGTCAGGCGGTCGCCGGTTTCGTAGGCGATCATCGCGAGTTTGACCGCGCTCGTGGAAAGATGCGCGTCGGCGATGGCGCCGCTGGGGGCTTTGCGTTGGCGCACGCCATCGAGGAATTCACCGAGATGGGTGGCGCTCATGTCGCCTTTGACGTCGTGGACTTGGCGCTCGGCGCCTTTGTTGCCAGGTAGGTGAATCCATTTCGTATCGGAGACGAAAATCGTGCCTTTTTCTCCGTAGAAAAAGATGCCGTTATTGAATTCGGGCGTGAGCTCGGTGGAACCCCAGTGGCGGTGGCGCCATGTGACGGGACAGCGCGCAAATTCGAAATGCGCCGTGAGCGTGTCAGGTGTGGTGATCTTGCCTTGAAGTTGATAAAGTCCGCCTGTGGCGCTGATGGAGCGCGGGGCGGTTTCGTTGAGGATGAAGCGAGTCGCGTCGATCAGGTGGATGCCCCAATCGAAGAGGTGGCCTTGGCCGTAAGTTTTTTCGAGGCGCCAATTTTTGTGACCGACTTGGGCGCTGTAAGGAATCAGCGGGCCGGGGCCACACCACAGCTCCCAATCGAGCGAGGACGGCGGCGTGACGGGCGCGGGGTTGGCGGTGCCGGCGGTAAAATGGATCTGTGCATCGACGTTGACGATGCGGCCCAGCGAGCCAGCGGCTATGAAGTCGCGCACCGCGTGAAAGGCAGCGCTTTGGCGACGTTGAAAACCGATTTGCACGATGCTGCGGCTCTTGGCGGCCGCATCGACCATCGCGCGGCCTTCACGGATATCGTAGGCGAGTGGTTTTTCGCAATAGACGTCGAGTCCGCGTTGCACGGCAGCGATAAATGGTAACGCGTGCCACTGGGTTGGTGTTGCGATGATGACTCCTTCTAGGCCGGGAGCAGCGATAAGATCGGCGTAGTGTTTGAACGTAAGAGGACGCGAACCTTGGAGTTTTTCAATCTCCACGGCGGTGCTATCGAGGTGCTCGCTGTCGATATCGCAGAGCGCGATGATCTGGGCGCCGCCGGCCTTGAAGGCGGCCTTGACGTTGACCATGCCCCACCAGCCGCAGCCGATAAGGCCTAGTTTGACCGTGCGCGGGGCGGCGGTCGCGGTTGCGGTCGAGGACGAGGGTTGGGTCACAGCGGGCGTGGCTTTGGTCTCGGCGGCTTCTGTGCGTAGGGACGAGAGGGCGGTCGCACCGAGGGCGGCGGTGCCTAGGAATTGGCGGCGGTTGAGGGGTTTCACGAGATCAGTTTCTAAAATTGATGAGATGGCGGAAAGTTAATTATTTAGTGTCGTTTGTTAGTTGGGGTGGGCTGGGGGACGTGGAATTTCCGTTTGCCCCTAGCGGCGCGGCGTAGATTATGGATCCTTCCATGAGCGACACTCCCATTGATATTTCCCACGACCAGCATGCTGTGCGGCGCCAAAAGCTCGCCGAAATGCGCGCCGGGGGCTTCGACCCGTTTCGCGCCAGTGTGGCGCAAACGCATTTTTCGCAGGACGCGATCAAGCTGCACGTTGCTGACCAGGACAACACCGTGACCGTCGCGGTCGCCGGCCGACTCGTGACGATCCGTGACATGGGCAAGAGCCAGTTTGCGAAGATTCTCGATCAACAAGGCCTGATCCAAATCTACCTTAAAAAAGACGTCTTGGGTGATGAAGCCTTTGCGATGTTTAAGAAGCTCGATCTGGGCGACATCATTGGCGTCAAGGGCACGCTGTTTGTGACAAAGACCGGAGAGGTCACCGTGCGCGTTGAAAGTTGCACGCTCGTCGCGAAGGCGCTGCGGCCGTTGCCAGAAAAATGGCACGGTTTGAGCGATGCGGAGCAAGTTTATCGTCAGCGTTATCTCGATCTGATCGTGAACGCGGAGTCGCGTGCGCGGTTGCTGTTGCGCTCGAAAATCGTGTCGCACATCCGCCGTTTTCTCGACGCGCAGCAATTCATCGAAGTGGAAACCCCAGTGTTGCAAAGTGTCGCCGGCGGCGCGGCTGCGCGTCCTTTCCAGACGCACCATAATGCATTGGGTGTGGATTTCGTCCTCCGTATCTCGCTTGAACTTTACCTCAAGCGCATGCTCGTTGGCGGCTTTGATCGGGTGTACGAGATCGGCCGCAATTTCCGTAATGAAGGCGTATCGCGTCGTCACAACCCTGAGTTCACCATGCTCGAGGTTTACCAGGCTTACAGCGACCACCGCGGGATGATGACGCTCATCAAAGACATGCTCACGTCACTCTGTCGTGATGTTCTTGGCACGACCAAGATCAAACACGCCGCGAGCGGCCAAGAGATCGACTTCGGCGGCGAATGGCGCGAAGTGAATTATAAGGATCTCATCCGTGAAACGACCGGCGACGCTGAGTGGTTTGCCCGCAGCAAGGCGGAAAAAATCGCCGGAGCCGAAAAACTCGGTCTCCACGTCGATCCGAAATGGGAAGAGTTTGAAATCACCAACGAGATTTTCTCTAAGAAGATCGAGCCCACGCTGATCCAGCCGACCTTCGTGATGAAACTCCCCAAGGAGTTGTGCCCGCTGGCGAAAATCAGCCTCGATGATCCGACGACCATTGACGTGTTTGAGCTCACTATTGGTGGCATGGAAGTCGCGCCCGCTTACTCAGAGCAGAACGATCCCGACGTGCAGCGCGCGATGTTTGAAGCTCAGGCCGGCGAGGAAAAGCAAAACATCGATCAAGATTTCCTCCTCGCGCTCGAACACGGTATGCCACCCGCCGGTGGCATGGGCGTAGGCATCGATCGGTTGTGCATTCTGCTCACGGGCGCGGAGAGCATTCGTGACGTGATTCTCTTTCCGCAGCTCCGCCAGCGCGGTGAGGTTAAAATCGAAACGGTTGCTCCAGTAGCGCTCGATAAGGTCTTCGCCTCGCCGAAACCGACCGCCTAGTTCTCCGTGCCCTGGTACCTCTACCTCGCTCTGAAGCAACTCTTCCCCACGGGGCGGAAGTTTCCGTTTTTCACGGCGATCTCGGTGTTGGGCGTGGCTTTAGGCGTGGCGCTGCTCGTGATTTCCACGAGTGTGATGGGTGGATTCGGCTACGAAATCCGTCGTATGATCGTGGACACGCAGGGCGAAGTCCAGGTGCGCGCCGAGGGCCTGATCAGCGACGCCGCTGGCTTGCAAGCGCGCCTAGCCACAGTTCCCGGTGTGGTGGCAACTACCCCATTTGCCGAAGGCGTTGTGATGCTCGAACACGAGCGCAAACCGGCGTATCCTGCGATGCAAGGAATTGATGTGAATCGCGTGGGTGCGGTCGTACCACTAGAGAAGTTTATTCGCCTTGGTCGCCTCGAGGATCTTGACGATGATTCAGTGATACTTAGTTCAAAACTCGCGCTTTCGATCGGTGCGCGCCTAGGCAGTAAGGTCGAAGTTTATTCGCCGCTTTTGTTGGAAAAGTTGAAAAACGACGAAGTCTTCCTACCGCGCGAATTGCGTGTGGTCGGCATTTTTGAGGTCGGTCACCAGCAACTCGATAGCTCTGTGGTGCTGGTGACTTTGCGACAGATGCAGGAACTTTACGGGCTCGGTAACGCGATTCACGGCATTAATGTAAAAATCGCGCCAAAGGCTGACGCTGACGCAATCACGAGCCTTATCAATGCCTCGCTGCCACCCGCGGCCCGTGCCCATGCGCGGTCTTGGATCGAGGCGAATCAAGATTTTCTCTTCATTTTGCAGCTCGAGAAAAACATGATTTTTTTCCTGCTCACATTTATCATCATCGTATCGGCGTTTTCTGTGACGAGCTCGCTGTTAATTTCAGTCGTGCGAAAAACCCGCGAGATCGGCCTGCTCGGCGCATTGGGCGCGGAGCCGCGGCAGGTGGCGGCCTGTTTTTGTTTTCAGGGCCTGTTAATCGGTTCAACGGGGACGTTGGCCGGGCTCGCGCTCGGTTTTGGGACGTTGCATTTTCGCAACGCGCTCGTCGAAGGCTTCACGCGTCTCACCTCAAGCGAGGAAGTGCTCACACGCTTTTACCAATTCAGCCAATTGCCGGCTCATACTGCTGTGAGCGATGTCATCATGATTGTCGTTTGCTCCGTGTTGATTTCAACGCTTGCCGGACTCTTGCCGGCGTGGCGCGCGGCTCGGCTCAAACCGGTGGAGGCCTTGCGCAATGAGTGACGCCATTCTTACAGCACGTGGATTGCGTAAAGCGTTTCCCAGCGGGGATCGTCGCCTCGAGGTCCTAACGGGCGTCGATCTCGACGTCTCTTTGGGCGAGAGTATAAGCATTCGCGGCGAATCAGGTTCGGGTAAATCAACGTTGCTTCAACTCCTCGCCGGACTTGACGCGCCTGACGCAGGCACGCTGACGTGGGCGGGATCCCCCGATACGGGCACGAAACGTCGAGCGACATTTCTTGGGATCGTGTTTCAATCTTTTTATCTCATGCCCGAGCTCAGCGCTCGAGAAAATGTGCTCATGGCGCGTCGTATTTTAGGCGGGATCGACGCCGAGGCGCGGTCGCGCGCCGATGAATTACTTGCAAAAGTTGGTCTCGCCGAGCGTATGACGCACTTGCCGGCGCAGCTCTCCGGGGGTGAGCGTCAACGCGTCGCCGTAGCTCGTGCGCTCATGAATTCCCCTCGCCTGATTCTCGCCGACGAGCCCACGGGTAATCTCGATGAGCGTACCGGTGATGCCGTGATCGAACTGCTACTTGGGCTTTGCGCTGAGACCAATACCTCGCTCGTGCTGGTGACCCATAATACCTCCCACGCCCAAAAAACGCATCGCCAACTCGTTTTGCGCGGCGGAACCTTTGCCCATGGCTAAACCCAAAATCCGCTGCGGCGTCGTAGGGGTCGGCTCCCTCGGCCAGCACCACGCGCGTATCTACGCGAGCCTGCCAGGCGTTGAATTCGTCGGCATTTTTGAGGCCAACGACGCCCGCGCCGCTGAAATCTGCGCCAAGTTCAACTGTCGCCGTTTCGCTACGCTGGAGGCGCTCGGTGACGCCTGTGACGCGGTTTCAGTGGTTGTCCCTACGGATCGCCACGCTGAAGTCGCTTTACCGCTCCTTGCTCGGAAAACGCATTTGCTGATCGAGAAACCGATCTGCGCTTCACTTGAGGAAGCGGAGCAAGTTTTGGCCGCGGCCCGGCAGCACGGTTGCCTCGTCCAAGTTGGTCACATTGAGCATTTCAACCCAGTGATGGCCTTTTTGGAAAAACAGGTGGATCACCCGCAATACCTCACCGCTGAACGCCTCGCACCGTATCAACCGCGCGGTACGGAAGTCGGCGTCGTGCTCGATTTGATGATTCACGATATCGGTATCACGCTCGCATTAGTGAAATCGCCCATCGTGCGCATCGACAGTGTGGGCGTCAGAGTTCTTTCAAAAACCGAGGACATCGCCAACGCCCGCATCCAATTTGAAAATGGCTGCGTGGCCAATCTCAGTGCGAGCCGCATGAGCCTCAAGAAGGCGCGAGAGATCCGTGTGTTTCAGGATAACGCTTATCTTTCGCTCAACTTCATGGAGCAAAAAGGGCATCTCGTGAAGAAGAGCGATATCATCGCCTACGGACTCAAAATGAAAGTAGGTCTCGTTAAGGCCGGCGATGTGAGCTCGATTCCGGTGAAGGAAATTCCCATCGAAAAAGGTGAACCACTCGCGCTCGAATTAGCGTCTTTTGTTGAGAGCGTGGCGCAGGCCCGTCAGCCGAAAGTCGGCGCGGCCCTCGGTAAATCAGCGCTGGAAGTGGCGATCACGATCACTGAGCAGATTCGGGCGCAGAAACGCTGACGATGAGCGGGGCGATGCTACCTTTCCGACTTCTCGCTCCCGCGGATGGAGCGGTCGATGTGTTGATTATCGCCGGGGAACATTCCGGTGACGAACACGCGGCGCGCCTCGTCCGCGAATTACGCGCCGCGCAACCGGGCGTCCGCGTCGCGGCGCTGGGTGGGTCGGAGTTGGCGGCGGCGGGCGCGCAGCTCTTGTTTGATCTTACGGCCTCCTCGGTCGTGGGTCTCGTTGAGGTTTTAAAAAACTATTCGTTTTTCAAAACACTGATGGAGGAGACGCTGCGCTGGATCAGTGCTTATGCGCCGCGCGCGGTACTGTTCGTCGATTATCCTGGCATGAATTTGCGGCTCGCGGCCGCACTGCGGGAACGCGGGCTTTCCGTTAAAGGTGGCGGCTCAATCAAGACGTTGTTCTATATCTCGCCGCAAATTTGGGCGTGGAAAGCGAAACGGCGTTTTGCGATGGCGCGCGATCTTGATGCATTGGCGGTGATTTTTCCCTTCGAAGTCGAATGCTACGCGGACACCTCGCTGCCGGTTGAATTTGTGGGGCATCCGTTTCTCGCGCCCGATTACGCGGCGCCGGTGAGCTACGATCCCGCGGGACCCGTGCTCTTGCTGCCGGGTAGCCGCAAGCAAGCGGTGGCGCGCATTTTCCCGGTCTTGCTGGCGGGTTACGCGAAATTTTTACGCGGCGCGGCGGGCCGTCCGGCAACAGTGCTTTATCCGAGCGCTGATATTTTAAAGATCCTACGCGCGGCACACCCGCCGGTGGAATTGCAGATGGTGCCTACGGGCACGCCGGTAGCGGCGTCGGCGGTGCTCACTTCGAGTGGGACGATGTCGATGCATTGCGCGCTTGCGGGAATTCCGGGTGCGATCGCTTATCGGGCGAATGTTTTGACGTACTTACTCGGACGCATGCTGGTAAAAATCGAATATCTCGGCATCGCGAATCTGCTGCTGAACGAACCGATGTACCCCGAATTTATTCAAGGCGCGGCGACGTCGCAGGCCTTGGCTGAGCAGATTACCGCAGGCTTAAATGATCCGTCTCGTCGGGCACAAACGATGGAGCGCGCGGAACGTTTACGAGTCTTGTTGAGTCGCCCGACGGGCGGCACCGCGGCGGCGTGGTTGCACCGCCAACTGGGCGGAGATTGAGCGCGCTCAAGCCGTCGAAACCGCGGGTTTTCCAGCGGCGGGTGGGGACGCCTGAGGAGCGCCTTGGGCCGAGACTTGTTGCCAGAGCGCGGCGGATTTTTCCGTAAGCATGGCGCGGGCGCGTTCGACTTCGGCGAGACGAGCGACGCGGTGGGATTCGGCGATTTTTGCGAGGTCGTCTAGGTTGTAGAGGAATGCGTTTTCGAGGTCGGCGACACCTGCTTCGATGTCACGCGGTAAGGCGAGATCGATAAAGAAGAGCGGACGAGCGGGGCGTTTGCGGAGGGCGGTGGCGACGGCCTCGACGGAGACTACCGTTTCGGGCGCGGCGGTGGAGCCAACGACGACGTCGAATTCAGCGAGGCGCACTTCGCGTTGGTCGAAGGGCATGGCGCTCGCACCGAATGCAGTGGCGAGCTCCATCGCGCGCTCAAAGCTACGACTGGCAACTGTGAGCGAAGCAGCGCCTCGGCTTTGGAACGCCTTAGCGGTTTTTTCACCAATATCACCCGCGCCGAGCAGTAAAATACGCGTGGCTTTGAGATCGCCGAAAATATTGTGCGCAAGATCAACCGCTACATTAGCTATGCTGACATGTCCTACGGTAATCGCGGTCTGCGTACGTACGTATTTAGCAGCCTGAAAGGTTTTTTGGAAAACGCGGTTGAGGACGGGACCAGTGGATTGGCGAGTTTGGGCCGTTGCGTACGCGGCTTTAACTTGGCCAAAAATTTCGGTCTCGCCGAGCATCTGTGAGTCGAGGCCGGCAGCTACCTCGAAGAGATGTTGGATCGCGTCTCGGCCGGCTAGACTCAGACGAAATGAGGCGAATTCCTCGGGCGAGAAACATTGACGTGCGCAGTACACGGCTTCGAGGCGAGCCAGTGTATCAGGTGTATCGGCGACGCCGTAAAATTCGATGCGGTTACAGGTGTTGAGAATAGTCAACTCGCGCAGGCCGGCGACGGTGGCGAGCTCAGTTTGCAGCGCGGCGGATGCCTCGGCATCGAGGGCGAGCTTTTCGCGCACGGCGAGCGGCGCGCGCTGGTGCGTGGCGCCTAGGAGGAAAAATCCGGGGCTGCTCATGGTCGGGCCGGAACAGTGGCCGGTGCCGACGGGACAGTGAGTGCTTGGCGGCTGGAATCAATCGGCCACAGCGAAAGTAGGGCGGCGGCGAAGAGGAGTAGCCCGGTCCAGGCGAAACGTTTCGCGAGGAGGCGTCCGCGCAGGCGCAGAATCAGTGCGATACTAGCAGCGAGCCACACGGTGACCGTGATGAGGAGTTTACCGATACTGGCGCTGGCGGGATCGCGCAGCCAGTAGTTGGCGCCGACAGCGAGTGAGGTCGCGAGTAAAACGACGCCCGTCGAGAGCAGGCGCAGACCAATTTGGTCGAGATCGACCATCGAAGGGAGAAATGAAAAGAGTCCGCCGAGGTTTTTAGATTTAAGAGAAAAATGCCGCAGCAACAACATGAGAGAGGTCAGCGCGAGCAGGGCAAAAACCCCGTAGCTAAAGAGCGCAAGCGCGGCGTGAAGTTCGATCCAGGGATTGTGGCCGAATAAGCGCAGCCTGCGTCCGCTGTCCCACGCGGGTATGGAGAGTGATAATAGGGTGAGCGAGGCAGCGAGACTGGCCGTAAAATAACCGAGTATACTCGAACGAAACGCTACGCCGATCACCAGATAGAGCGAAATCGCGGACCAGGCGGTGAATTGAAACAGTTCAAACGTATTGCCCAATGGACAGCCCCCGACGGCTTTTCCGCGCAGGCCGAGGCCAGCGAGTTGGAGACCGTAGCCGGCGGCAATGAGCGCGTAGACTAACACGCCAGACGGACGGCCGCGACGCACGAGCGACCATGTGCCCAGCAGGAAACCCGCGAAATAAAAACCAGCGGAGAGCCAGAGCCACTGGCGATCGTTGAAGGCGGCAAGCATGGTTTTTTGACGCTAGCCCGAGCAGAGGACGTAGCAAGTGTGGTGATTATCTATGCTATTCGTAGACCAAAACGAATTAGCGGCATTCATCAGACATTTGCCGATTATCATGCAATTCTTACTAATAGATCTTTTTTTGAGAGAATTGATTTTACTGTTGAGGAGGTAAAATATTCGGCTTCAACCGGTACTGAGAAGACGGGAATTCCCGATTTATTTCGGAAGCCTTTAGAGCTCGCAGCGAGACCTTTCCTTGCGAGTTGAGATATCACCTCTCCGGCTGTGCTATTCGTGGTTTCAGCTATATCCTTGGCCGCGTTCAGAATAGCTTCGTCTATTTCGAGAGTAGTCCTCATAGCACTGCATCATATCATCTGATGCAGTGATCTCAATCAGGCATCAATTTGATCAAAAAGCACAGCAAAGTATGCCATTACTTTAACGCTTAGGTGCCCAGCGGGCGAGGAAGGCGCCAACCTTGGCCGGATCGTGGGCGGAGCCGCCGTCTTCGAGGGCGCCGGTTTCCTGGGTCGTGAGTTGCTGGCCGGCGGCGTCGAGGACGACGAGTACGGGAAGGCCTTCTTTGAGTGGATTGCCGTAGCGGAGATTAAGGTCTTCGTTGCGTTTGGTCCCGTTGCGCCAGTTGGAATCGATGAGCACTAGGACGTAATTTTCTCTTAGCGCCGCTGCGATTTTGGGTTCGCTCGCAAAAGTACGGTCGAGCCGCCGGCACCAGATGCACCAATTGGCGCCGAACATGAGCAGGACGTTTTTCTTTTCTGTTTTGGCGGTGATGAGGGCGGTGGCGATCTGGGCGTTGCCGTCGGATTTTGGGTCGTAGAGATCAGGACCCAGTTTGGGGTATTCGGGCTCGGTGGTTTTCGCGTTGGGCGTAGCGACTAAGCTCGCAGTAAACGCGAGTATGGCAAACAGGACGAGGGGTAGGCGTCGAAGCATGGGAAGATTTACCCGTAGTTAAAAAAAGGACGGAAGCTAAATTTTGTGCGCGACCCAAAAACGGCACTCATCTGAGAAATCGCGGACGGCACGGGATTCTTTGGCGACGACTTTGCGGAGCGCGTCGTAGGTGTGGGTCCACCCGGTCGCGCTGAGATCGGCGAGGATTTCGGCGCGGTCGGGCAAGTGCATGAACGTGCGACCCGTGCCGGCTTCTTCGAAGTAGCGGTCGCCGAATTCGAGCAGGCGCGAGTCTTGTTCGCCGCGTTCCCAGCGAAGGGCCTCGAGCCGCCAGAGGGCGCGTTCGACTTGGTTTTGTTCGCGATCGTGCGTCGTGAATAACAACGGTGCGCCCGGCCGGCAAAGTTCGTGCAACCCGCGCAGAGCAGTGCGGCGGTTTTCGCGACCCGGAATCTGCATGAGCCCGTTGAAGAGAAACAGGGCGCCGCCGTA
>CANHAH010000090.1 GCA_947458705.1 Opitutia bacterium
TCTCGCCGTCGCCCTCACGATCGGCATCACACTCGGGACCCTTGCCGCCGTGAAGCGCAATAGCTGGCTGGATTACGTCTGTTCATCCACGGCGATGATCGGCATCTGTGTTCCGACTTTTGTACTCGGACCGCTCCTCGTGCTCACGTTCGCGATTCGCTTTCAATGGCTGAACGCCTCCGGCTGGTACGGCCCTTCGGATCGTATTTTACCCTGCCTCACCCTCGGCTGCGTGTACGCCGCCTACATCGCCCGCCTCACCCGCGGCGGCATGCTCGAGGTGCTCAATCAAGACTACATCCGCACCGCTCGAGCCAAAGGCGCCAGCGAAGCCCGGGTCGTTTTTAAACACGCGCTGCGCGGCGGATTGTTGCCAGTCGTTTCTTTTCTCGGGCCTGGCATCGCCGGTATTCTCACGGGCTCGTTTGTCATTGAAACGATTTTTCAAATCCCCGGCCTCGGCCGCGAATTCGTCAACAGCGCCTTCAACCGCGATTACACCTTGGTTCTCGGCACGGTCATTCTCTACGCCTCGCTGATCGTCATCCTCAATCTCGTGGTCGACGTGGTCCAGATCTGGCTCAACCCGAAACTCAAATTCGAATGAGCCCCACCACGCTCCCTTCCGCCGTCGTCACGCCCGAGCAAATCGAAACCGGCAACTCGCTCTGGTACGACGCTTGGTCGCGTCTGCGCAAAAACCGCCTCGCCGTAGGTGGCGGCGCCACGTTGCTCGTGTTGGCGTTACTCTGCGCCTTCGGCCCGTTTTTCGCCCAGTCTTACCAAGATCAAAATCTCGACCTCGGCGCCGCGGGTCCGAGCGCCGCGCATTGGCTCGGTACGGATACGCTGGGCCGCGATCTGTTTTCGCGTATTTTATTCGGCGGACGCATTTCCATCATGGTCGGTCTAGTCGCGACGTTTGTGGCTTTGGCCATCGGCGTGACCTACGGCGCCGTCGCTGGTTTTTTTGGCGGAAAAATCGACGCCGTGATGATGCGGATCGTCGACATCATGTACGCCCTGCCCTTCACGATTTTCGTGATTCTGTTGATGGTGTTTTTTGGCCGAAATATTTTCCTGCTCTTCTTCGCCATCGGCGCGGTCGAATGGCTGACGATGGCGCGAATCGTCCGCGGCCAGATCATCTCGATTAAAAAGATGGAATACATCGAAGCCGCGCGCGCGCTCGGCCTCGGCAAACGCCGGATCATTTTCCGTCACATGATCCCCAATATCTTGGGCCCGATCATCGTGTACACGACGCTGACCATTCCGGCGGTGATGCTGCTGGAAGCGTTTCTCAGTTTCCTCGGCCTCGGCGTGCAACCGCCCATGAGCTCCTGGGGCGTGCTCATCAAAGACGGCGCCGAGAAGATGGAAGAATTCTGGTGGCTATTGGTGTTTCCGGGTGGCGTGTTTTCGCTCACGCTCTTCTCTCTAAATTTCCTCGGCGACGGCCTCCGCGACGCGCTCGACGTGCGATCTTCCAAGGACTGAAGCAAGCTCCATCAGCTCGCGTATTGACACTCTGCCAAGTCGGTAATATCCGGATAAATATGCCTACCGTAACCGTCAAAATTCCACCTGCGTTACATCGCCAATTGGAAGCGGAAGCAGCAAAGCGTCGCACCACGAAATCGGCTATTTTACGCGAAGCTTTTTCCCGAGGTCAGGGACAGGCCGAGGCAACCGCTGGCTCCTTCTACGAACGCGCCAAACACCTGATCGGGGCCGCTTCAGGCCCGAGCGATCTCTCCACGAATCCAAAACACATGGCCGGGTATGGGAAATCCCGTAATCATTGATACCGGTCCGCTGATCGCGATCATCGATCAACGCGACGCCCAACATCGTTGGGCGATCGACCAACTCAAGATGTTGGAACCTCCATTTCTCACCTGTGAGGCGGTCGTTTCCGAAAGCCTGTTTTTGCTAAGCTCTGCCCGTCGAGGCGTGCCCACACTCCTGAATATGATGCAGGAAGACTTGATCCGGCTAGCCTTCAATCTTGATGAACATCTTGCCGCGGTCACTCGGCTCATCACCAAATATCATGACGTGCCCATGTCGCTCGCCGATGCCAGCCTCGTGCGCATGAGCGAGCTGCATGATCGAGCGCGCATCTTCACGCTTGATTCTGATTTCAAACGCTACCGGCGTCACGGTCGTCAGGCGATTCCACTTATTTATCCAGCCCCATGATTGGACGCTTCCTGCCATATTTAAAATACCTCAAAGACCGCCGCCTCGCACTCTCGCTGGCACTGGTCTGCGGCGCCATTAGCGGACTGGTTTACGGCTATGGTTTGCCGAAGGTAATAAACGAAGTGTTTCCGAAAATCTTCACGGATGACACGGGCCAACCCACCGTCACGAATCTCATCAAAGCCCCAACTCGTTCCGCCGCCAAAGCCGATAACACGCTCCCAGTCTCAACGGATGAACAACTCGCGGCCCAACAACGTATCCGTGCTGGCCGTACTCTCTCAGGCTATGAAATCGCAGGTTATGCACTATTGATACCGCTGATTTTTCTCATCCGTGCCACGAGCGGCTTTCTCAATAATTACCTCATGAGCTATTGCGGAATCGGCGTGCTCGAAGCCTTGCGCGTCGAACTTTACCGCAAGCTTCAACACCTCCCCCTGAGCTATTTTGGGCGTAATCGCAGCGGAGATCTTCTCTCTCGTCTAACCTCTGACACGCAGGTCGTCCAACAAACCATCACCAGCAGCGCCAGCGATCTAGTTATACAGCCCATAACGCTTCTCGGCGCAGTTTATTTCCTAGGTATTACTGCACTTAAGAACGATGGCGTCGGTCTCTTTCTCGCCTCACTCGCTGTCGTTCCCCTCAGCGTTTTTCCTGTGCGTTTCATTGGCAAGAAACTCCTGCGCCGAGCGGAGGAAAACCAACGCCTATTGGGCGACATCTCCGATCTCGCCAGTCAAAATTTCTCCGCCGCGCGCGAAGTGCGAGCCTTCGGGCTTGAAGAAAAAGAAATCAGCATCTTTCAAAACACCACCCGCCACCTTTTTCGCATCCAACTTAAAGTCGTAAAATACTCGCAGGTGCTTTCTCCTTCCATCGAGGTCATTGCATCACTTGGCATCGCGTTCTCGCTTTATTATGCCTACTACGCCGGCTTAACGCTCGCCGTTTTCGTATCTATCATAGGCGCCCTTTTCGTGTGCTACGAACCCATGAAAAAGCTGGGAGGCATCCACGGCCAACTCACCAAAGGCGCAGCCTCACTTAATCGGATCGAGGAAATCCTTCACGCCAACATTTCCATAGCCGACCCCAGCGATCCAATCAAAGTCCCCCGCCTCCGGGGCGAACTTGCCTTCAATCACGTCAACTTTGCCTACAAGACGAGTGCACCCGTCCTGCGCGACGTCTCAGTAAACATTCCTGCTGGTACCATCTGCGCGCTCGTGGGACCCAGCGGCGCTGGCAAGTCCACCTTCGCCAATCTTGTTCCACGTTTTTACGATGCGACCAGCGGCATCATTACCATCGATGGTGTCGACACCCGCGCGCTGAAACTCTCCGACCTTCGCCGTCATATCGCCGTCGTTTCCCAAGAACCCGTACTTTTTAACGACACGATCCTTAATAACCTCTTAATCGGTCGGGCCGACGCCACCCGCGAGGAAGTCGAGCAATCGGCCCGTGACGCCTTCGCGCATGATTTTATCACCGGACTGCCCCAAGGCTACGACACCGTTGTGGGAGAACGCGGCGCCCTCGTATCTGGTGGACAGCGCCAGCGCCTCGCCCTCGCGCGCGCTTTCCTGCGCAACGCCCCGATCCTCATCCTCGACGAGGCCACCAGCGCCCTCGACAGCGAGAGCGAAGCCGCCATCCAGCTCGGCCTCAAAAAATTGGTGGTCGGCAAAACCGTGCTCATCATTGCCCACCGCTTTTCCACCATACGCGATGCGACCAAAATCCTCGTGTTCGACCAAGGTGAGATCGTCGCCGCCGGCACCCACGCCGAACTTCACGCGAACCAGCCGCTTTACCGCTCACTCT
This sequence comes from Opitutia bacterium, assembly GCA_947458705.1. Classification (GTDB taxonomy): domain Bacteria; phylum Verrucomicrobiota; class Verrucomicrobiia; order Opitutales; family Opitutaceae; genus Tous-C4FEB. The sequence continues at coordinate 4,042 of CANHAH010000090.1, forward strand.
ACGACCGCCAACAAGGCGCTGAAACTTAACCCGTCGAACTAGCTCAAGCTCAGCCCGATCGCCGGTTTAGTTTTGCACCCACTCAAGCCCTTCACCGTCTCTGCCTCCTCCGTGTCACTTTCTGAACAAAATCATAGCTCCACGCCAACGTCCACCCCGCGGCGCCTAGCCGGTAAGGTGATCTGGCTCTACGGTCTTTCCGGCTCCGGCAAGAGCACCCTAGGCGAGGCTTTGGAACGCAAACTGCGCGCGGAAAACTACGTAACGCAAATCTTGGATGGCGATGTACTTCGGCGCGGACTCAACCGAGATCTCGGCTTCTCGGAAAAAGACCGCTCCGAAAACATCCGCCGCGCCGCCGAACTCGCTAAACTTTTCACCCACGCCGGCGTCGTTACGATCTGCTCTTTTATCACGCCGTTGCGCGCGCATCGCGCCTTGGCCCGCGAGATCATCTCCGCGCAAGACCTGATCGAAGTTTACATCAATGCCTCTTATGCGACCTGCGCGCTGCGCGACCCGAAAGGCCTCTATGCTCGCGCCGCCGCTGGCCAACTCACGTCGTTCACCGGTCGTGATTCGGCCTTTGAACCTCCGATCGCCCGCGAAGCATCACTTGTGTTAAGCACCGAAAACACCACTCCCGCAGACTCGCTGGCGACCTTGCACACTTTTGTTTCCCGCGCGCTCACCTCGCGCTAAATCTGCCGCGCGTTCAGCGACGCACACGCACGATGTAGTGCAAATAGAGCGTGTTTTTTAGATAGCCAAAAGTCAGCGCGTTTAAAATCCGCACGTTCCAGCCCGCATCCACTTTCTTATACACGCGCTCGATCCGCAGGCCATTGCTCACAAATAACTCCTCGATCGTTTCTAAAGTGAAAAACCGCAGATGCGTTCGATCCAACAATCCTTCCTTTGCGTAGCGCCATTGCCCGCGCATCATTTTACGGATGTTTCGGTGAAAACCCACATTCGGAATACTGGCCACGATGCAACCGTTAGGCTTGAGCAGCGTTTTTAGTTTCGCCACCACCGCCCAGGGATTCGCCGTGTGTTCCAACACATCGGCGCAAATCACGCAATCCACAGAGCCGGCCGGAAAAGGAAGCACAACCTGCTCAATGTTCCCCACCACCACCTCGTCCAACCAACGCCGCGCCTCTTCACCTGCCGCAGGGAAAAGCTCGGCCCCGTACACGGTTTTTACGCCTGGTTGCTCTTTGAGCCAACGCCCGAGCGTGCCTTTGCCGCAGCCGACATCTAAAATCGTGGCACATCCGTCAGGGATAGCCTCGATGACCTCGCTGCGCAGGTGCGCATAATAATCCGTACGTTTGCCGCTTTCTGATGCGGGCAACCAAGCTGGAAGGTTAAATTGCATTGCGAGTAAGGTGTGTCAGTCGCTAAAGTTTCATGTAATATTAGCACACCACGCATGCCGGCAAGCCCGCACATCCTAGTCATCCGCCGGCGCTACCTCGGCGATATCGCTCTGATAGGTTCCTTCCTGCGCAATCTTCGCCTACATTGGCCGGAGGCCCGCATCGGCGTCCTCACCGAGTCCGCCTACAGCCCACTCCTCGCACTCAATCCTGATATCACCGGCGCTATCGCGCTGCCGACGAGAATAAGAGCATGGCCAAAATTCATTAGAACCCTGCGACGTGCCCACTTTAGTCACGTCTTTGATCTGGATAACACCGACAAAACAGCACTCATCACGCGGCTAACTAGCGCCCCCGAGCGCCACGCGATTCACCTCGAAAATCTCCGCCGTCACTTTCCATCTTTTTACACCCATACGACATTTCTCAGTTCCGAAAAATACAGCTCGAGCCACATCACCGAGACCTACCTCGCGATGCTTGCCACCGCTGGCGTGCCCGTAGTGACGCGCGAAGCCAGACTCGTCCCTCGCCCCGCCGATCTTTCCGCCATCACTGCGCTTGTAGGGCCACCCCAGAAGCACACGCGCAAAATCCTACTACACCCCGGCAGCCGTAGCCCTTATCGCGTCTGGCCAGCGGAAAATTTCGCAGCGCTCTGCGACCGCATCCAAGACGAACTCAACGCTCAGATTTTTTTAGTCGGTGGTTCTACCGAACGCCCACTACTTCAAGCCATCAGGACCGCGACCAAATCGCATCTCGTCGTCATTGACCGTGCCTTGCCCATTGGACAATTCGCCGCGCTCGCCGCGCAATTCGATCTTATGATCTGTCACGACAGCGGTCCGATGCACGTCGCCACCGCTGTTGGCACGCGCGTTGTCGCTCTCGTCGGCGCACAAAACATTACCATTTGGGGCCCCGTCGGTCCACACCATCAAATCCTCCAAGCCAGCCAACCCTGCGCCGCCGCTTGCGTCGCGCCCACGGATTGTTCGCCGGGAGATTCGTACAAAAACCTTTGCGTGCGCCGCATAACCGTCTCCGAAACGTTCGACGCGGTACGCACCTCGCTCGCCACCGCCCGATGAGCTCCACTACTCCGCTCATCACTTTCGGCATTCCAGCGTACAACCGCCCTGCCCTACTCGCTGAAACTCTCGCCAGTATTGCTGCACAAACGACGAAAATTTCCTACGAAGTCATCGTGTGCGATGACGGCACACTGCCCGAAACTGCCGCCATCGTCGCACAATTTCCGGCAGCCAATTTTTTCTATCACCGCAACTCACCGTCGCTGGGGCCGGTCCGCAATTGGAACGAAGTCATCCACCGCGCCCGCGGCAAGTGGGTCATGGTTCTTCACGAGGACGACACGCTCTATCCGTGGTACCTAGCCTCGGTCGCTCCACACCTTCACGAGGATCTCGCCGCGATTTGCACTCGAACCGTCTCCGGCTCCACTCCACCCGCGCTCATCGCCCCCGCCACGCCAAGCCAAGCTCGCGCCGTAGCGTATCCATCCTGCTTTTTTCTAAAAAGTGCGATGACGCCCTTTCCCGGCGTACTCATCCGCCGTAAGCTCGCTCAAAGCCTCGGCGGTTTTTCGGAAAAGGCCGGGCCGCTCGCTGACTACGAATTTTGGTACCGTCTGGCCTGCGCTGGTCGTATCAAAGTAGTACGCACCATCGCCGCATTTTATCGTGTCGCCGACGGCCAGTGGACCGAACGTGCTTGGCCCACGATGATTCGCCAAACCCATCTGCTGCGCCTACGCATTGCCCGCGAACAATTTCCCCTAAGACCGCGCCTCGGCCGCTGGCTCGCGCGCTTTTTTACTTACCGCAACGCTTTAAGCTACGCTGCACGTTTCCCCCAAAAACCCGCCTCACTCACGCGCGCTCTTCAACTCGGCGCCATTCCGTTTGCGCGCTTGCCGAGCGGCTGGGTTTGGGCCGCGCTCAAACGTATCGCCTGATCGCCATGCGCCTCACCGTCGCCCTCTGCACTTACAACCGCGCCGATTTTCTCCGGCAAACCCTCGCCGGCTTGGCGCGGCAAAATTTCCCGCGCGACCAATTCGAGGTGCTCGTCATCGACAATAACTCCCGCGACCACACCGCTGCCGTAGTCGCCGAATTCGCCAACTCCGTCCCCACGCCGCGTCACGTGCTTGAAACACAGCAGGGCCTCGACTACGCGCGCAACCGAGCCATAACCGAAGCTCGCGGCGACATCATTATTTTTGGCGACGACGACATCCTCGTCGCTCCAGATTGGTTAACACAGATGCTCGCACCTTTTGCCACAGCCAACGCGGAGCACATCGGCGCCGTGGGTGGAGAAGTCATTCCCGTATTTCCAGACGGCCTCCCTCCTTGGGTTGCCGAGTGGCACGCCCCCCTCGCCTTCCGTGCCGACGCCGGACCGCTGCCCGCTCGTCACAGTCCCATGGGGGCTAACCTCGCCATCCCGCGTTCCGTATTTGGACGCGTAGGTAGTTTTCACACCGCCCTCGACCGAGCTGCGGGTAATTATTTCTCCGGCGGGGACAGCGAAATGGTGCGCCGTATCCGAGCCGCCGGCCTAGAAATCTGGTTCGCCCCCCGCGCCGCCGTGCGCCACCAGATGCCCGCGAGCCGCACGACGTTTCGCTACGCCGCTCGCCACGCTTTCGATTCCGCTCGTTCACGCACCATCGACCGCGCCGGACAATCCGGAGCCAAGGCTTACCTCGCGTCACGCTGGCTCGCCAATATCCTAAAACTCTTCGGCTACGCCATTGTGGCACTTTTAGCCGCGCTCATTCTACGCACTGGCGACGCCAAAAAAGCTCTCGTCCGCGCCTGGCGCTCCTGCGGCTACCTTTATCAAATCCCGCGCTCGCTCGTCGGGAGAATTTAAGTCTCACTGATACTGTGGCTGACCCACTTCAACTTTCCGTCGTCATCGTGGCCAAAAATGAGGCCGCGAATCTCCCTCGCTGCCTTGCCAGCGTGCGCGGCTGGACAGCCGAGATGGTTGTGGTGCTCAACGCCACCACCGACGCCTCCGAGACCCTCGCACTTGGCGCCGGGGCCCGTGTTCATCACCTGCCCTGGCAAGGTTTTCGCGACACCAAAAACGCCGCCCTCGCACTCGCGACCCAGCCTTGGGCGCTTTGTCTCGACGCCGACGAAGAAATTTCCCCTGCCCTCCGCACCGCGATCACCACATTTTTTGCCCGCGCCGATTTCGACGCCTTCGCCGGCGCGCGCTTCCCCCGTAAGGTCTGGTTCATCGACCGCTGGATCACGCACGGCGATTGGTATCCTGATCTTAGTCTGCGCCTCATTCACCGCGCCCGTGCGCGCTGGGGCGGAGACGCCTTCGTCCACGAAAAAATGGAATGCACCGGCCCGGTCGCGACCTTGCGCGGCGATCTTCATCATTACTCGTTCCCCACACTAGCGAGCCACGTCGCGAAAATAAATCCCTTCGCCGATCTATTCCTCCAACAACACCAGGCCCGCGGCACACGCTTCTCAGTTCTCGCCGCCGTGGTCCGGCCATTTTGGCGTTTTTTACGAGCATACGTTTTCAAACTCGGTTTTCTTGACGGTTTCCCAGGTTTATACATCGCGTGGGCCACGGCCTTTGGCGCGTTCGTACGCTACAGCCGACTCTACGAAGCGGAGAAGCAGTCCCCACCAACGACTCATGGCTAACGAGCCGCATACTTTCAGCAAACTGGCCGAAGAACTCGTCGGCGATTTCCGCGGAGTCGCCTTTGATGAACCGCGCAAAACCCGCAAGCGTCCCACCCTCGCGCTCGCCGGTCTCGTAGAATCGATCTTAAACCAACATCAAATCGGCCGCGATTCGGCCGAACATACGATCCGTGCGCACTGGCCCGATCTCGTCGGCCCCGCCAACGCCAGTTTTTCTCACGCCGTGCGCATCGAACGCGAAAAGAGGCTGGTTGTGCACGTCGCCCATTCGGTCGTCCGCAACGAGCTTTTCATGCACCGCGCCGAAATCTTAGCACGCATTCAAAAGCTAACAGGTTGCGCCGGCATCAAGGAGATCAACCTCCGCGCCGGCTAAGCTCGGGAATGTGACGTTTTGGCGCAGGTCAATCCGAGGCCAAATTTGCGCTTGCGCGCTTGGCTGTGGTTTCAGAGCTTGGGACCTTGCGTTAGTGAGAGTCCATCGGTTGTGGACCCTCACCATGACCGGTCCGGCATTCCGTCGGATTAAAACGGTGGCGCCGGCCAACCCGAGTTTCCCTCGGTGCGGGCGGGCGGCACGGGACCTGCAAAGGCCCCCTACAGTCGTGCAACTCAAACACTAAACCATGTCCACTACTACCGTCGTTAAGCCCGAAATCATCGCTAAATTCAAAACCCACGACACCGATACCGGTTCGTCCGAAGTTCAAATCGCGCTGCTCACCGCCCGGATCAATCACTTGACCGAGCATCTCCGCACTCACCGCAAGGATTTCCACTCCCGCCGTGGTCTGCTCCAGATGGCCAGCCGCCGTCGTAAGCTTCTGGATTATCTTAAGAAGCACGAATTGAACAAGTACACCGATATTCTCGCGAAGCTCAGCCTTCGCAAGTAACGCTTTAAATCGCACGGGCGACCCGATCCGCGGGTCGCCCGTTGTCTTTACCGACACTCGAATCAAGACAGGGACATTTCTGATTGTTGCTCCACGAGGGGCGCCAACCTGAAATCTCTCGAGTCTGACCGAGATGATTGCAAAGCCCGGTCGGCCTTCGCGCCAACCGCAGCTCAAAAACCCGAGACACCGCCGCCGCGCTACCGCGCGCCGCCGGCATCTCTTGTCCGCTAACCGAAAAACAAAACAGTCAGTTAATCCGAAATCCGCGGCCCCTGCGCCGTATCCGTCCGAAAATCCGTTATGAATCAGAAACACAATGTCACCGTTCCCGGCCTCGGGATGACCTTCTCCACCGGCTCCATCGCCCAACTCGCTGGCGGCGCCGTAAACGTCAATGTCGGCGAAACCAACGTCTTCGTCACCGCCTGCGTCGCCCAGACCATGCGCCCCGGCCAAGATTTCTTCCCCCTCACCGTCGACTACCGCGACAAGTACGCCGCCGCTGGCCGCTTCCCCGGTGGTTATTTTAAACGCGAAGGCCGTCCCTCCGAGCGCGAGATCTTGATCTCCCGCCTGTGCGACCGTCCTTGCCGCCCCCTCTTCCCCGAGGGTTTCCTCAATGAAGTTCAAATCATCGGTCAGCTCATGTCCGCCGATTTGATCCACGACTCCGACATCGCAATGGTCAACGGCGCCTCCGCCGCTCTCGCCATCTCCGACATCCCATGGAACGGGCCCATCGGCTGCGTGCGCGTCGCCATGATCGAGGACAAGTTCGTCGCCAACCCCACCATCGAGCAGATGTTCTCCAGCTCGCTCGACTTGATCTACGTCGGCAACGCCAAGGACATGCTGATGATCGAAGGTTCCGCCGACCAAATTTCTGAAGAGAAATTCGTCGAAGCCCTCGCCTTCGGCCACGAAGCCATCCAGCCCATCATCGCGGCCATCAAGGAGCTCACCGCTCACGCCGGTAAGACCAAGTCCGTCTTCAAGTTGGTCGGCGCCACCCCCGAGGCCCGCGCCATCATCGAGCGCGTAGTCCCCGCCGACCGCGTTTCCGCCGCCATCTTCGGCTTCGAGAAAAACGTCCGCTCCGCCAACGTCAAAGCCCTCAAGGAAGAAGCCAAAGCCGCTCTTCTTACTGAGCTCGGCGAAGGCAAGTTCACCGACGTCGACTTGAACGTCGTGTTCGAGGACCTCCAATACAAAGCCTACCGCGCCACCGTTCTCGCCAAAGGCGTCCGCTCTGACCACCGTGACGCAAAGTCCCTTCGCCCACTGCAAGCCCAAGTCGGCGTCCTCCCCCGCGTCCACGGTTCCGCTATGTTCCAACGCGGCGACACCCAAAACATCGCCATCGTCACCCTCGGGCCAACGAAGGAAGCTCAGGAAATGGACGGCCTCACCGGCGGTCCGACCTCCAAGTCGTTCATTCTCCACTACAACTTCCCTCCGTTCTCCGTCGGTGAAGCCGGCCGCTTCATCGGCCCCGGCCGCCGCGAAATCGGTCACGGCGCCCTCGCTGAACGCTCGCTGGTTCCGATTCTCCCGCCCGAAGACGCATTCCCCTACAGCATCCGCGTTGTCTCCGAGATCATGGCCTCCAACGGCTCGACCTCGATGGCTTCGATCTGTGGCGGCTGCTTGGCCCTCATGGACGCCGGCGTGCCGATCATCGCTCCGGTTGCCGGTATTTCCTGCGGTCTGATGACCGAGATGGATTCCGCGGGCGCCATCACCAAGTGGACCACCATCACCGACATCCTCGGTGAAGAAGACCACTTCGGCGACATGGACTTCAAAGTCGCCGGCACCACCAAGGGCATCACCGGCTTCCAGCTCGATCTGAAGATCAA
>CANHAH010000091.1 GCA_947458705.1 Opitutia bacterium
CGAGTCCTAGGTGTAACGCCCAAAAAAGTTTTCGGGGGAAGTCGGATTGAGCCGACCCGCTTAAAAACAGTGTATCTTGTAAAAAACAGGGTGCGCTGAGCGCTGGCCTCACTCATGCTGAGAAAACTTCGTCATGTCTTCTGCCGCCACCACTACTCCGCCGCTGTTTAACTGGCTCGATACGCGGGCGGCGGGCGTATTGCTCCATCCCACGGCCCTACCAGGCGATCAGGGCATCGGGACCTTCGATGAGCACGCGGTGCGATTCCTCGATTTTTTGCAGGCGGCCGGACTTAAATACTGGCAAATATGTCCGCTTGGACCGACGGGCTACGGTGATTCACCTTACCAATCTTTTTCGGCGTTTGCGGGTAATCCTTATCTAATCGATCTCAAGGCCCTGGTCGCCGCGAAATTTCTCACGCTGTCTGAATTAGCGCCGCTCGCCGCGCTGGATTTCGATCGGGTGGATTATGGGGCGCTTTACGAAAAAAAATGGCCGCTGCTCGCTCAGGCTTTTGCGCGTTTCAAAGCAGTCGGTGCGCCTGTGCTCGCAGCGGACGGTGAAACGTTTGCCCAGTTTCAAACTAAGCAGGCGGCGTGGCTCGATGGTTACGCATTTTTTCGGGCGCTAAAAGATCACCATCGCGGCGTCGCCTGGTGGGAATGGCCGGTTGAAGTGCGTTCGTACGAGGCGGCAAAAAAATCGCCGTTGCGCACAGGCCTTGCGCTGGCCACGGAAGCGCACGCGTTTTACCAATATCTTTTCTTCGTTCAGTGGCGCGCGCTGCGCGGGGCGGCGGCGTCGCGCGGTATCGAGATCATCGGAGACATTCCGATTTTCGTCGCGGCGGATTCCGCTGATGTGTGGGCCAACCCCGAGTTGTTTGAGCTCGATCCGCAAACGGCTCGGCCATTGGCGGTGGCGGGAGTGCCGCCGGATTATTTCTCCGCCGACGGACAATTGTGGGGCAACCCACTTTATTTGTGGTCGCGCCACGCGGCCGATGGTTATGCGTGGTGGCACGCTCGGTTGCGGGCCTCGTTTGCGTTGTGCGATGTGGTCCGCATCGACCATTTTCGCGGGTTTGACGCCTATTGGCGAATTCCGGCGAGTGCACCCACGGCGCGCACGGGCGAATGGGTTAAAGCGCCAGGACTTGATTTTTTCCGTTCAGTGCGCGCCGCGTTTCCACAGGCGAAGATCATCGCCGAGGATCTTGGCGATCTCACGCCGAGTGTCGTGGCGTTGCGTGAGGCAACGGGGTTACCGGGCATGGCGATTTTGCAATTCGCCTTCGGTGGGGATGACGCGAAGAATCTTTATCTGCCGCATAATCTTGTGGCCAATGCCGCGATTTATCCCGGCACGCACGACAACGACACCTCGCTGGGTTGGTATGCGACCGCCGCCGAGAAAGAGCGTGATCATGTGCGTCGTTATTTGCGCGTGGATGGCCGAGAAATCGGCTGGGACCTTATTCGAACGAGCTACGCGGCGGTGAGCCGGCTCGCGGTGGTGCCCTTGCAGGATGTGATGAGCCTTGGGAGCGCGGCGCGTTTCAATTCGCCTGGAAAGCCGCAGGGTAATTGGCAGTGGCGCTATCGTAGTGCGCAAATCGAGCAGCTCATTGCTGGTGGCGCGGCGGCGTATCTTAAGTCGCTCGCGGGGACTTACGGGCGTTAAACTCCGCTCGACGACAGGTATTATTCACTAGGTTTGCCGTTGAATTGGTGCCGGCCGTGCGCGTGATGATGGGTGTTTTCTTACCCCCCCATGAAATTACCTCTAGTTTTGGTCGGAGTGTTTGGATTTTTTGTGATCACGAATGCGGTCTTGGCGGCACCTGCGGCTACATCTGTTGCCACTGCGATTCGAGGTGAAGTGATTATTAATCGCCAGACGGCGCCCTGGGAATCGCAGCAGGTGCAGGAGCCGTGTATTTTGACCAATCCGAAGGACCCGACGCGGTTGGTAATGTTTTACTCCGGAGTACCGGCTACGGACCGCAAGCTCTGCTACATTGGGAAGGCGTGGGCGTTGAAATCGGATCCGTTTACGTGGCATCAGGACGCGGCGAATCCGGTTTTCGCGCCGGCTAAGCAAGGTTGGGATTCGGGCAGTATCCGACTCGATGCGGTGCTGTATATTGCAGAAGAAGACGCGTATTATATTTATTATTCTGGCACGAAGGCGACGGTGCAGGATCAGATCGGCCTCGCGATTTGTCCGGCTGGCCCCGACGGCTACTCGGGCATTAACCCTACCGTAGTTCAGCGCGTGGGGGCGACGCCGGTGCTTGCGCCAGAGCCAGCGGAGCCGTTTGCGGAAACGATGGCCTCGCAGGCGGCGGTTTGGCGGGAAAAAGACGCCGCGACGCAGCAATGGCGGTGGTTCATGTATTATTCGTATCGCGGTAAAAACGGGACGTTGCCCGGCATCCGACTGGCGACCTCGAGCGACGGAAAAACCTGGCAGCGCCACTACGACGCCCAAGATCCACGCGGCATGGGCCACATTTTTGATTCCACACCCGGTGCTTATTATGAGTGGCACCAGATCTCAAAAATTGGCGATACCTACGTGCTCACGATCGAGGTCGGACTAGAAAAAGGTAAACGCTGGCGCCCTGTGATCGCTGTTAGCCAGCATCCGGATCGCGGCTGGAAACAACTCGAGGTCGATACGGTGTTGCAGACGAAATGGACTGGGCTCTACCGCGACGACACGATGTATCACGTGGCTACCCCTGCTTTTTATCAGTTCGACGATAAGTGGTACCTCTATGTCCAAGCCTGTCCGCTCCCCGGCAATGGCAACTACATCGACGGTCACTGGGATATGTGGGCGATCGCCTGTGAGCGTGAAATCCCGACGCTGCCCGGACACACGAAACTGTTTATTCCTGGCCTGCGTTGATGCGCAACGGGCCAGGGGCCCTTAGCTGGCGATGATTTCTTCGCGCGTGGTGCGTTTCAGGAACGCAGCTGTGATGAGGGCAAAAAGGGTGCCAAAGAAAAGCCCCATGATAAAACCGATCCCGGCTTGGATCGCGGGCTTCATCATCTTGCGAGTCATGCTGTTAACCTGCTCGATTTTGTCGGCACTCATGCCGGCGATTTCCAGTTTATTGGACTGAGCTTGGAGTAATACCTCGATGAAGCCGGGGTTGATGATTGCGGCGTAAAGGTAGTTGAAGATCGCGCCAAACAGTGACGCGAAGAGGACAATCATGAAACCTGTGCTGAGCGCGCGGCCGTAGCCGTAAGCTTCCGTGGGGGACAACGCATCCCGGTGTTCTCGCGTGCCATAGATTAAGCACGCGATCGCGATTCCGATACTACCAAACATCTGGATCTTTTGGGCCAAATCGAGCTTTGCGGCCTCGCTGTGCAAACCCAAAAAATAGAGCGCAAACACGATCAACGCGTTGCCCAGTGCCATGTAAAAACCGTAGGTGAGATAAGTTTTCATAATGTTGATTACAAATATTTTAAGCTTTGATAGGACAATAGAAATATGGTGATCAAAACAGCGCCGTACATCCGCTTATAGGCGTGGTGGCCGCGCGGTTTATTTTTTCGCGTGCTCGCGAGCGTAGTGCGTGGCGAGGACGTCGTGGCCGAAGTCGCCCGTGAAGTTGCGCCAGACCGTGTGGATATGGTTGGCCTCGTTCTGGGTGTTGTCGAATTCGACGACGAAGGTTTTACCCTGAATGCGATAATAATGGCCCGCACTGCGGTCGAGGACTCCGGCCCAAGCAAAATGGAGACTGTCGAGGTTTTGGCGGGTCGCTTCGGCCAGGGCGGGATCGGCGATCTCGGCGCGATAACGCGTAAAATAAAGCTGCAGCAAGGCGCGGAGTTGGTCGCGTTGGGCCGCGGTGAGCGCCGTGGCGGCGAGTCCGACCGGAGCGAGGGGATCAACCCGAGCTTTGTTACTGGTGGCGATTTCGTTAGGGGCTTTTATGGCGATGATGGCGGTGTCGCGTTGCTTCGCATCGAGGGTGTTTACGAAGGCGAGCCCGAGATCCTCTTCTTCAGCAAGTACGCGGGTGCCTTTTTGCGGTCCGGAGCGAACCTCGGCGGGGTTGGTGCCAAAAAAGGATGGCGTCACGGCTACGTGGTCTGCGTCAAAAATCGTGAAGTTAAGCGAAAGATGGTGGCCTTCGAAACGCCAGCCCCAGGGCGCGGAGGCAGAGGGATCGCCGAAGATCGTCACGTAGTACATCGTGGGGTCACGGCGTACGGGGTCTTTTTCCATTTCGCGGAGAACGTTTTCGAGGGTGATAATGGTCTCGGCGCGGGTGGCGCCGCGTTGGCTGAGGGCGGAGCGGAGCAGGGCCCGTGCGAGGTCCTGCTGCGCGGGTGTCATATCTTTAAGCGTGAGGCCGTCACGTTTGATTGGGACGAAGAACCATTTTTCGCGTTCGGGTGCGGTGAGGCTGAAGACCGTGCGGCTGCGTTGCGCGGGATCGAGCGCCGCGAGGAATTTTTGGGCCGCGGCGGTCATTTCTGAACTCGAGGCCCGGGCGGTGAAGGGCGAGGTCGCGAGTATCATAGCGACGACGGCAAGGATTCGGCGTGGGGTGAAGCGCATGGGCGCACGTTTTGCGAAACGGACCAAGCCGGCAAGGGTTGAAACGATCGCCGGCCACCGACGTTGTAAGATTTTTAAGAAAACTTCTAGCAACTGACGGGTAACGTTGGTCGTCTGGCAGGGTAACTCGGCCCTATTGCGGACCGCGTGTTTATAACTTTCCTCTTTTTATATGTCCCAAGCCCCCCAACGCCGTCGCCCTTGGCTACTTTACGCAGTTGTCGCCCTGATTTTTGTTGGGGGGGTCTGGTATTTTGGCCTGCGTACCACGCCAAGGGCGGAGGGCAACCCCTGGCGCCAGCGCAACAGCAACCAGCCCACGCCCGTGCGCGCTGAAACCGTGCAGCGCCAAGACCTCACCGTTCAGCTTCGTGCTATCGGGACGGTGCAGCCGCTCAATATCGTGACGGTTCGCAGTCGCGTAGACGGCGAATTGCTTCGTGTGGCTTTCACCGAGGGCCAAGCCATCGAGCAGGGACAATTGCTCGCCGAAATCGATCCTGCGCCCTATAAAATCCGTCTCGCGCAGATGGAGGCCCAAATGCGGCAGAATGCCGCGCAACTTCGCACCGTGCGCGCCGACCTCGAGCGTTTTCAGCAACTCAGTGGTCAAGCCTTGATCTCTTCGCAACAGCTCGAGGCGCAACAAGCCCTGGTCGCGGATCGCGAAGGCGCGCAAGCCGCGTATCAAGCGCAAGTCGATGACGCTCGGCGCCAACTCGCTTACACCAAGATCGAAGCCCCGATTGCGGGTCGTCTCGGCCTGCGGCAAGTCGATGCAGGAAATTTCATCCGCTCTTCTGATACCAAAGGGTTAGTGGTCATCACGCAGACTCGACCCATGGCGGTTGCCTTTACGGTGCCTGAGATGGATCTGCGGCAAGTCGTCGAACCGCTCCGCGCGGGAGAACAAATGCCAGTCGAAGCCTGGGACCGTAATGAGCAGACGCTACTTGCTTCCGGTGTTTTGCGCACGGTGGACAACCAGATTGACCTGACCACTGGCACCCTGCGTTTGAAGGCTGAGTTTCCCAACGCTGATGAACGCCTTTTCCCTAACCAATTCGTCAACGTGCGCCTTCGTGTGCGTACTTTGGCTAAAGCGGTCGTGATTCCCAGCGCCGCGGTGCAATTCGGTTCACGCGGTACGTATGTGTTTTTAGTGAACGAGAAAAACGAGGCAACGGTGCGCGACATTGTCATCGGACCCTCCGATGGTTCGATGCAATCTATCACCAAAGGCCTCGAGGGCGGCGAGCGCGTTGTAATCGAAGGAGTGGACCGATTGCGCGAAGGCCGTCTCGTTATCATGGTCGAGAAAGATGGCCAAAATCCACCTCCGCCGATGGCGCCAGGCGGCATGACGAAGGGCTCGGGCAAGGGCGGTAAAGGCGGCAAGGGTGGGGCTACCAAGTAAGGATGAATCCTTCACGTCCGTTTATCCTGCGACCGGTGGCGACGAGCCTCCTTATGGTCGCGTTGTTTTTGTCGGGCATCATGGCTTATCGGTTGTTGCCGGTTTCGGCGCTCCCGCAGGTTGATTTTCCGACGATCCAGATTTTCACCTTTTACCCCGGCGCCAGCCCAACGGTCATGGCGAGCTCGATCACTGCTCCGTTGGAACGCCGCTTTGGCCAGATCCCCGGTGTAAATCAAATGTCGTCGTCGAGCTCTGGCGGTTCCTCGGTGATCACGCTGCAGTTTTCACTCGAAGTCTCATTGGCCGTCGCGGAACAAGAAGTGCAGGCGGCCATCAATGCCGCGAGCAATCTGCTGCCCAACGATCTGCCGGCGCCACCGATTTACCGTAAAGTTAATCCCGCCGACACACCGATTCTGACGCTTGCGGTGACCTCAGCGACGTTGCCGCTCCCACAGGTGCACAATTTGGTGGACACGCGCATCGCGCAGAAACTCGCGCAAATTCCCGGCGTGGGCATGGTGAGTCTCGCCGGTGGCCAACGCCCAGCGATCCGCGTGCAGATCAACCCGGGCGCGTTGGCGGCACGTGGATTGAATTTGTCCGATGTGCGCAGTGCGATCAACGCGGCGAGCGTGAATCAGCCCAAGGGCAGCTTCGATGGCCCGATTCGTACGATCCTGATGGATGCCAATGATCAGCTTCGCTCCGTTGAGGAATTTCGCAATCTCATCATCACTTGGCGTGACGGCGCACCGTTGCGTCTCGGCGATGTGGCGCAGATTGAAAACGCCTCAGAAGATCGCCGCCTCGCCGCGTGGGCTGATCAATTGCCGGCGGTTTTGATCAACGTCCAACGCCAGCCCGGCGCCAACGTGATCGAGGTCGTGAATCGGGTGCGAGCGCTTTTACCGCAACTGGAAGCCAGCCTTCCTTCGGCGGCAGAACTTGTCGTGCTCACGGATCGAACTCAGAGTATCCGCGCCTCGGTGCGCTCGGTGGAACACGAGCTTGTGTTTGCCGTGTTGCTCGTGGTGTTGGTGACGTTTGTTTTTCTGCGCAACGTCGCGGCGACGATCATCCCCAGTATCGCAGTGCCGTTGTCGTTGATCGGCACCTTCGGCGTAATGTACCTAGCGGGTTATTCGCTCAACATACTCACGCTGATGGCGCTGACGGTCGCGACGGGTTTCGTCGTCGATGATGCGATTGTGATGCTGGAAAATATCGCGCGCTATCGTGAGGAAGGCGATGGGCCAATGGAAGCGGCGCTGAAAGGTGCCGCGCAGATCGGCTTCACGCTCGTCTCGCTCACTATCTCGCTCATCGCGGTTTTGATTCCGTTGCTCTTCATGGGTGACGTCGTCGGACGCTTGTTTCACGAGTTTGCGATCACACTGGCGGTTTCGATTCTGATCTCGTTGCTCGTTTCGCTCACGCTCACCCCGATGATGTGTGCGCGAATGTTGCCAGCGCCTGACCCACATGCCCATGCGGCGCCCGGGTTTCTCGATGCGGTCATCGCGCGCTACGGCCGTTGGCTTGACTGGGTGTTGCAGCATCAGCGGCTCACTCTGGGCGTCACGATCGCTACGGTGCTGGTGACGGCTGGGCTTTATGTGATCGTGCCCAAAGGTTTTTTCCCGGTTCAAGATAATGCGGCCATCCAAGTCGTGACCGACGCTCCACAATCCGTTTCGTTTGCCGCGATGGCCGAACGGCAACAAGCACTCGCCGCCAAAATTCTGGAAGATCCGACGGTGCGCAGTCTGTCTTCGTTTATTGGAGTAGACGGGACTAACGCTACAATCAACAGCGGCCGGATGTTGATTAACTTGAAATCGCATGAAGAGCGCCGTGAATCCGCGAACCAGATTATTGACCGACTCCGGGAAGCTGTGCGCGAGGTTGCTGGCATCACTGCGTATTTTCAGCCTGTGCAAGAACTCACGATTGAGGACCGCGTGAGCCGCACGCAGTTTCAGTTTACACTCACCTGTCCCGATGAGCAGTTGTTGCAGGAATGGGTGCCGCAATTGATCGCGGCCTTGGAGGAAGCGACGGCACTTTCCGATGTGGCGAGCGACTTACAGAATCGTGGGCTGCAGGCATTTTTGGAAATCGACCGCGATGCGGCGAGTCGGCTAGGCGTTACGATGGCGGATATTGATGACACGCTCTACAGCGCATTTGGTCAGCGGCAGATTTCTACGCTTTTCACTCAGGCGAGCCAGTACCGCGTCGTTATTGAAATCGATCCTCGCCTCTCCAAGGGCCCGGAGGCGTTGACCGCGCTTTTTGTGCGCACGCGCAACGGTCAACCGGTGCCATTGTCGAGTATCGCCCGCGTGAGCGAGCGACCGACGACGCTGCTTATCAATCACGTGGGTCAATTTCCTTCGGTCAGCGTTTCTTTCAATCTTGGGCCCCGGGCCTCGCTGGGAGACGCAGTTGCTGCGATTGAGCGCACGGTGCGCTCGATTGAGTTGCCGCCGGCGATTGAAATGCGTTTTGAAGGTGCGGCCCGAGCGTTTCGTTCGTCACTTTCCAGCACCTTGTGGCTGATTTTGGCTGCGGTGGTCACGATGTACATCGTGCTCGGCGTCTTGTACGAGAGCTTGATTCATCCGATCACGATTCTCTCCACGTTGCCCTCGGCGGCGGTTGGTGCGTTGCTGGCATTGTGGGTGACGGGTCGGCCATTAGACATGATCGCGATCATCGGCATCATTCTGCTCATCGGGTTGGTGAAGAAGAACGGCATTATGATGGTGGACTTCGCGCTGGAGGCGACGCGGCGCCAAGGCTTGTCGCCGGAGAAAGCGATTCACCAAGCGGCCTTGCAGAGGTTTCGGCCGATTTTAATGACTACGCTTGCAGCGCTTTTCGGAGCATTGCCGCTGATGTTTTCGTCGGGCTCAGGGGCCGAGTTGCGGCAACCGTTGGGCCTTGTGATGGTCGGCGGACTGCTGGTGAGCCAAGTGCTGACGTTGTTCACGACCCCGGTAGTTTATCTTTATTTTGACCGACTCCGAGCGCGTTTGGTTAAACCGCGCGCAGCAGCGGATGCCTCGTGATGAACCTTTCGCGTCCCTTCATTCGGCGTCCGGTGGCGAGCGGCTTGATCGCGGTCGCGCTCGTGCTCGTGGGAGTGCTCGCGTATGGTTTGCTACCCGTGTCGCCGTTGCCACAGGTCGATTTCCCGACTATCCGCGTTAACGCTTCGTTGCCTGGGGCGAGCCCGGATACGATGGCGGCGAGTGTCTCAGCACCACTCGAGCGCGCACTCGGTGGCATTGCCGGAGTGAGCGGAATTTATTCAGACAGTCGGCAGGGCTCCACGAGCATCACCTTGGAATTTGCACTCGGGCGCGACATTAACGGCGCTGCACGCGACGTGCAGGCGGCGATCAATGCAGCGCGGGGCCAGTTGCCCTCGGGCATGCCGGGTAACCCGACGTTTAAGAAATCTAATCCCTCGCAGGCGCCGATTATGGCCCTTGCGTTGAATTCCCCGAATTTGGCTCCGGGCGCGCTTTACGATCTCGCGGTGACGGTGCTGGCACAAAAAATCGCGCAGATCAACGGCGTGGGTGAAGTCTCGGTGGGCGGCAGTTCGTTGCCGGCGGTGCGTGTGCAGTTAAATCCTCACGCCTTGTCGCATTACGGGATCGCGCTGGATGAAGTGCGTCGGGCGATCAGTGCGACCAATTCAATACGTCCACGCGGTGTGGTCGAGGCGGGTGATCGCCAATGGGAAGTGCAGTTGAGCGGCCAGCTCAGGCATGCTTCGCAATATCATGATTTGGTCATTCGCTATCGCGACGGTGCGCCGGTGCGACTGGGCGATGTGGCTACGATCACCGATTCCGTAGAAGATCGTTACAGTAGTGGATTTCACAACAGCCGTCCGGCGGTGACTCTACTCATTAGTCGTCAACCCGGCGCGAATATCATCGCCACGATTGACGCCATCAACGCCCAGTTGCCGGCCTTGCGCGCGCTCGTACCAGTGGACGCGGGGCTGGATGTAGTTATGGATCGATCACCTGGCATTCGCGGTACGTTGCATGAATCGCAGAAGACCTTGGCGATTGCTTCCGGTCTGGTGATGCTCGTGGTGTTTCTCTTTCTGGGTAGCGCGCGTGCCGCGTTGATCCCGTGTTTGGCGATTCCGGTCTCGTTGATCGGCACGCTGGCGATCATGTATTTGTATGGTTTTTCGCTGAACAACCTTTCGCTCATGGCGTTGATCGTGGCAGCGGGCCTGGTGGTGGATGATGCCATTGTTGTACTGGAAAATATCTCGCGACACATCGAGCGTGGGCTCTCGCCATTCCGGGCGGCCCTGAAAGGCTCGAGCGAAGTCGGTTTCACCTTACTGGCGATGAACCTGTCGCTGGTGGCGGTGTTTGTTTCGATTTTGTTTATGGGTGGGCTGGTGGAGAAACTTTTCCGTGAATTCTCGATTACGCTCGCGGCGGCAATTTTGGTCTCGTTGGTCGTTTCGCTTACGCTAACGCCCAGTTTGTGTGCGCGAATTTTGGTGCGGCATGGCTCGCAGCCCACGGGCGGATTTCGTCGTCGGACTGAAGCCGCCTTTGAGGCACTCAAGCAGGTTTATGCACGTACGCTTGCGTGGGTGCTCGAGCACGCGACGCTCACGTTGATCATTTTGCTCGGGACGATCGCGCTCAATGTCTCGCTCTATATCGCCATCCCGAAGGGTTTTTTACCGCAGCAAGACACGGGTACATTGCAGGGGTTTGTGCGCGGTGATGATGCCTTTTCTTTTCAGGTGATGCAGCCGAAGGTAGAGGTTTTCCGGCGCCATCTTTTGGCGGATCCGGCGATCTCAGATGTGATTGGTTCGGCTGGTGGCTCTACGGGTTTGGGTAATGCGCGTCTGACAATTAAGCTCAAGCCGTTGGCCGAGCGCAAAATTTCCGCCAATGATGTGGTTAATCGCATCCGTGCTACGGCGCCGATTGTGGCTGGCGCGCAGCTCTATCTGTTCGGAGCGCAGGATATTGATTCGCCGCGCATGTCGGATTCCACCTCTTACAGTCTAAGTTTGATGTCCGCTGAGATGCCGTTGTTGCGCGAGTGGACGCCGAAGATCGCGGCGGCGCTACGGGAGCTGCCCGAGTTGACCGACATTGATGCACCTTCAGAGGGAGGTACGACGCGGGTGATGCTCACGATTGATCGCGAGGCGGCGCGCCGACTCGGCGTTGATATGCAGATGGTGACTTCCGTGCTTAACAGCTCGTTTAGCCAGCGCCAGATCGCGACGCTTTACGACCGGTTGAATCAATACCGTGTAATCATGGAACTGGCGCCGCAGTATACGGCGGATCCGGCGGTGCTGAAACAAGTCCAGGTTATAGGTGCTAACGGCGAGCAAGTTCCGCTCTCGGCTTTTACGCGTTACGATTACTCGCTTGTGGATGACCGCGTGCGGCATCGCAGCCAATTCGCGGCGGAGAACATCGGCTTCGCGCTCGCGCCCGATGTGTCACTCGAACAGGCTTTGGCTGCCATCGATAAGGCGATGGGAAAAATTTTATTACCGACGGAAATCCAAACTGAGCTCTCAGGCGCCGCGCAGGGTTTTCAAAAAAGCCTGCAGGCGCAGCCGTTATTGATCCTCGGGGTGCTCGTTGCGGTGTATTTGGTGTTGGGCATTCTTTACGAAAGCTTGATTCATCCGCTGACGATTCTTTCGACGCTGCCCTCGGCGGGACTCGGTGCGTTGCTGGCGCTGCGTTTGACTGGGACGGAATTTACGCTGATCGCGTTGCTCGGATTATTTTTGCTCATCGGTATCGTGATGAAGAACGCGATTTTGATGATCGACTTCGCAATCGATACG
>CANHAH010000092.1 GCA_947458705.1 Opitutia bacterium
ATGTTGATGATTTTGGCGCCCGCATCGACGGCGGCGAGGATGCCTTGGGCGACGGTGAAAATGTCGCTGAGTCCATCGGCGTTGGTGACGCGGATGCTAAGGATCGTGGCGGCGGGGGCGACGCCGGGGGCATCGGGCGAGAGGCCGGCGGCGAGGGCGGCGACCGCGGTGCCGTGACCGGAGGCGTTGTTGCCGTCGGGAAGTTGGCCGGCGCCGACGTCGAGGGTGCGGACGCGGCCGTTGAAAGTGGGGTCGAGGGCGTTTACGCCGCTGTCGAGGATGGCGATGGTGACGCCGCGGCCCCACGTGGTGCGGTCGGCGTTGGCGCCGATGGCGGCGAGGGTGGTGTTGCGCAGCGGAATCAAGTCGAGGGGGGCGCGGTCGGCGGTGGTGAGTTTATCGGGGATGCGGAGATAGTTGTTGGCGGCCGCGTCGGCGTAGTCGGGGGTGTGCTGGAGGATATCGTTTTGGATGGCGGCGATGCGCTCGTAGCGAATCCGGACGGTGTGGAGCGCGTCGAGTTGGGCGATGACGCTCAGGCCTTGGGCGGAGGCTCGGACGAGGAAACGTCCATAGGCCGCGTCGTCGCGGAACGTGAGGGTGGCTTCGTGGGGGCGGGCTTCGGTCGAGGCTAGCAGTGCACGCAGGCCGGAGAAGAATAAATCGGCGGTGGCGGCGAGGGCTTCGTCGGGTGTGGCCACAACGGGCGCGGGATCGGGGGAGGATTTGACCAACGGAGCGGGGCGGGGGGTGGGGCGTGATGGGCGCGCGGCGATGAGGATCGCGATCACGAGTCCTGCGGCGAGAAAGAGAGCCAGATAAATGCTGCGGAGGCGCATGGTGATTCGGGTGGGACTGAAACCGACGCCGGAAGTTTCACCGATTCATAGGGCCGGGGCGAGCGGCGAACGCGGGCGCCGCGGAGTTTTGGCGGGCGGCAGCGCGGGTGACGGGAGCGGTTACGTCTCGCACTTTAAGACGTAGACGGCGCCTTTTTCGGAGCCTATGGCGAGCAGGCGGTCGTCGGGCGACCAGACGAGTTTCGTGGCGGCGTGGGGCATTTTGACGGTGGCGCGGAGGGGCTTGGCGCGCTCGGGGCTCCAGATTTGGACGACGCCGTCGAGGCTCGCGGTGGCGAGGAGGCTGTGGGTGTTTTGAAAAGCGACGGCGCAGACGGGCGCTTCGTGAGGCAACATGGCGGGTTCGCGGCCCTCGGGGCCGGCGCCGGCGCAGTCCCAAATGCAGGCGTCGCGGCCGCCACCGGTAGCGAGCCAGCGGGAGCCGTGGTCGTAGGAGAGGTGTTTCACTTTCGACTCGTAACCGCTCATGTGCAGCTCGAGGTCAGTCTCGGGAATCCAGAGGTGTACGCTCGGGTCTTGGTTACCAGAGACGAGCCATTTGCTGTCGGGCGACCACACGAGGGCGTGGATGCCGTTGGCGTAGGGGAAGGTTTTTTGGAGGAGGAAATCGTCGGCATCCCAGAGTTGGACGCCGCCGAAGTGCGCGGCGGCGACACAACCGGCGGCGGGTTGGGCGGCGAGGGCGGTGATGGATTTGGCGGCGTCGGCAAAGGTGTGGGCCACGGTACCGTCAGCGCGGAGGGCGGTGAGTTTGCGTCCGGCGGCGGCGAAGAGCGTGGTGCGGTTCCACGCGAGGTGTTCGACCCAAGCGGTGCCGAGGGTGGCGGTGGCGGTGTGTTGACCGGCGGGTGCGTCCCAGAATTTGACGGCGCCGTCTTGGCCGCCGGTTACGAGCACGGTGGAGGCGGCGGATTGCCAGGCGAGGCAGTTGGTGCCATCGGTGTGACCGGGTAGTTCGTGGCGGCGGGCGCCATCGATGGCAGCGAATAGAGAAACAGGACCAGCGGCGCTGGCGGCGGCGAGCAGGTGGCCGTCCGGTGACCACGCGAGGTCGATGGCGTAGTCGTCGAGGGTGGCGGCCCAGTGCTTGGTGAGTTGCATCGGTGTTAGGCTGAGGGCGGGGCGGACTGCCGCGCAAGGCGTGAGTCGAGGGCAGAGTTTTTTTCGAGGTTGAGCTTGGCGAGGGCGGGGCGGTGTGTCTTCAATCGCTTGTCCGTTTCACCTCACGTTTCCTCACCCCGAATCCAACTTAGCCGGAGAGTCTGCGGACTTCCGGTCAAATAAATCCATCACGATGTCTCAATCCAACCAACTCAATCGTCGCGATTTCATCACGTTTTCAGCTATGGCTGCGGCCATGCTGGGCGTCTCCGGATGTGCTAGTTTCCCGAAAGATGCGAACTCTCCGCGCAAGCCTCGGCCTATCGCGCCTGGCGCCAAGATCCGCGTCGCGCAGGTCGGCTGTGGCGGCAAGGGTTTCTCGGACATCATGGCGCACCGCGATGAAGAAGTCGTGGCGTTGTGCGACGTCGATTGGGATTCGTCGAGCAAACGTATCTCGAATAACTTGAAGAAGCTTAAGGAGACTTTCCCTAAAGCGAAGATTTACGCCGATTTCCGGAAGATGCTTATTGAGATGGACGACCAGATCGATGCCGTCGGTGTGGCGACGCCGGATCACATGCATTTTCTCCCCGCCTACATGGCGATCATGATGGGCAAACACGTTTACGTGCAGAAGCCGCTGACCCAAACGGTCGGCGAGGCGCGCGAGTTACTCCGCCTGGCGCGTCTCAACGGCGTATGTACCCAGATGGGTAACCAAGGTCACGCCGGTGAAGGCATCCGTCTCGTTCGCGAATGGTTCCAAGCCGGGGTGCTTGGCGAGGTGCGCGAAGTGCAAATCTGGACCAACCGCTCCGCTATTACGGGGCCGGACGGCAAAGAGCAAGTGGTGTGGCCACAGGGCATGGCGGAGTGGCCAGCGGCCGAAGCGGTGCCGGCGACTCTCTCGCATGATCTCTTCCTGGGCCGCTCGCAAAACCGCACCTTTAGCAGCGCGATTCACCCCTTCAACTGGCGCGGTTATCAGGACTATGGTTGTGGCGCCCTTGGCGACATGGCCTGTCACCTCATGGACGCCGCCTATTGGAACCTAGAACTGGGCGCTCCCACGAGCGTGGAGCTGAAGAAAATTACAAAAAAGAGCTCGATCGCATTCCCGAAGTCGGCGGTCGTTGAATATCAGTTCCCAGCCCGGGGCAAATTGCCGCCCGTGAAGCTCACTTGGGGTGAAGGTGGCGAAAAACCCTCGCGCCCCAAGCAACTCGAAGAAACCCGTCAGCTCGCCAAGGGTGGTCAGCTCATTATCGGCAGTAAGGGCACCGTTTACGACGGCAACGACTATTGCAATAGCCCGCGTTTCATTCCCGAGTCCTTCCACAAAGAACTGGTCGAGGGCGGTAAACTTCCCCCTAAGACACTTCCCCGCGTGCCGGAAAACAATCCGCATAAGGAGTGGACTACTGCGATCCGCGCCAACAATCCCGCGGCTGCCGGTTCTAACTTTGAATACTCCGTGCCGTTCACTGAGATGGTTTGTCTCGGAACGATGGCGATTCTCGTCGGCAAGAAATTTACTTGGGATTCGGCTGCGATGAAAACTTCGCTGCCTGAAGCCGACAAGTTGCTTTACCCGACCTACCGCCAAGGTTGGTCGATGCCTGATATCGCTGCCAAGATCGTCTGATTTACGCCTGCGTATTCTCCGACCCAGAAGCGTTTCAGGGTTGCCGCCAAGTCGAGGATGAAAAATCCTCGGCTTGGCTTTTTTCTGTACCCCGCAACCCCGTTATCATCTAGCTGTTCGCGGCATGAATTCTCACGCCGCGCATTCTTATTTTTTACCATGCTACCGCAAACCCTGCTCTTTACTGCCATGCTCCGTCGCTTTTTTATTTGCTCCGCTTTCCTGCTGCTAGCGCCACTTCTCGCCGCACAAATCACCACGCCGCAGACCCCCGCTGCAAAGACGGCGGCAGGAAAAAAACAACCCGTACCAGAGACCGTCTCCGTCGGTATCGAGCCCGTAGCCCCACCGACGGCTGCCGAGTTGGTTACCCTCTCACCCTTCGTCGTTGAGACTGATACCGATAAAGGCTACCAATCCGCCTCCACGCTTGCCGGCACGCGTTTGCGCACTGAGCTCCGCGACGTCGGCGCCGCCATCAGTGTCGTTAATGCTCAGTTCCTCGCCGACACTGGCTCGACCAACACCAAAGACATTCTTGTTTACACGACTGGAACCGAAGCCTCTGGCATCGGCGGTAATTACTCGGGTGTGAGCACCGGCAATAATTTCTCCAACGCCGAGGCCAATCTCCAAAGTCCCAATGTCTCCACGCGCGTCCGCGGTCTGAGCGGCGCTGATCTCACGCGTGATTTTTTCCCGACCGATATCGGCCTGGATTCCTACAATACCGAACGCGTTGATATCTCGCGCGGCGCCAACGCCATCCTCTTTGGCCTCGGCAGTCCTGCGGGTATCATTAATAACCAGCTTAAGGTCCCTAACCTCCGCAAAAACGGTATCACCTTTCAGCAGACGTACAGTCGCTACGATTCGCACCGCGAAGTTCTGGATGTGAATCAGTCGATCATTAAAGATCGACTAGGCATTCGTATCATTGGGCTCAATGATGATAAAAAATTCCGTCAAAAGCCCGCCTTCGAAGACGACCGCCGGCTGTATGCCGCGTTGCGTTGGGAGCCACGGTTATTCCGCGATGGTTTCACGCAGCTTAACGTCAGCTACGAAAACGGTGACATCTCTGCTAACCGCCCTCGGCCCACCCCGCCGCAAGATGGACTTTCGGTTTGGTTCAACGTATTGAACAAAGTCGCCATCGACGCCAGCCAGCCAACAACCGTCACCAATAATGCGCTCTTGGCTGCGCATCTCGGCTCGGCGGGACGTTGGTTTGGACAGGTCGGCGGGGTGTTCACCGATCCCAACTCAGCTGCCATGGGCGGCCCCGGTACACCTGCGTTCATGCTCAGTCGCGGCGGTAATCCGTTTACCCAATGGTTCGGCGTCGGCAACTACACCACACAAGGCAACAACCCGCTGTTTTTCCTCAACCAACAATTCGCGCCCACTGGCCAAGCCTACGCCGGCCTCTGGAAATACCAAGAAATCCGCGATCCTGCGGTTTTCGATTTTTACAACACGCTCCTTGACGGTCCCAACAAGCGTGAAGCCGCCGACTTCAACGCCTTTAATGCCAGTTTCCGCCAGACGTTTTTCAAAGACGCGCTCGGCTTCGAAGTCGCCTATGACGAGCAAAAACAAAACAAGGCCAACACCAGTATCATTGGCTTCGACGCTGCGACGATCCACGTCGATATGCAAAGCAAGCTCGTCAACGGCGCCACCAATCCCAATTTTGGTCGGCCCTATTTTGCCTCGGATTCCATCGGCAACAATTTTACTGAAAACCGCCGCAAAGCTTTTCGCGCGACTACGTACGGCACACTGGATCTTACGCAAAAATCGGGACTCCTCCGTCACCTCGGCAAACACACTATCACGGGAGTTTATAGCGACCTTGAGAGCTCTAGTTTTTTCCGTAGCTACCAAGGCTACTCGTACACGACTGATCTAAATGTCTACGCCAATAACCCCTCGGCGCTGACCTATCCTGATTACGCCGCGATTCACTACCTCGGGCCTTCGATGGCCAATCGCACGTCCGCTGCTGGCGCCGGTATTCAAGGTCTCACTGCGCCGCACGTCCCGCAAACCACGGGTACCGCTTTGCTCTTCGATAATCGCACCAACGTCTGGGTGCCCAACGCTCCCGTGACCGTAATAGGACCGGATAGCGGCCTCGATAAACTTTACTCCAACGCCTCTCGCTCTCTGAACAAAACCAAAAGTTACTCCGCCATCTGGCAGAGTTATTTTCTTAACCGTAAAGTCGTCGGCCTCGTTGGCTGGCGACAGGATGAATTTTCGCTCTACGACCCCAGCGCCCCCGTCCGCGTCACGGCGACCAATCAAGTTGATCCTTACGCCGCGTCCTGGGTTTATCCTGCTTCACCGAACATTTACGCCAAAGACCAGACTGTGAGTTGGAGTGTCGTTGGCCACTCGCCTGATTTCATCAAAAAGCGTCTTCCGCTCGGAATGGACCTGAGTCTTTCTTACAATGAATCGGAAAATTTCCGTCCATCATCCACCGTCGCCGATGTTTACGGCCGGCCTTTCAGTCCGCCCGCCGGTTCCACTAAAGACGCTGGCCTGACGCTCTCTTTTGCTGACCAAAAATTTGTCCTCCGTGTCGTGAAATACAAAACTACGCAGGCCAACGACGTTAGTACGTTTTACAACACCTTCTGGCCTGGCAACGACGTCACGCGCGCAATGAACGGCCTGCGCGGCTCCAACACCAGCGAGGTGCTCATCAATAAATGGTTCGGCTTCGCTCCGAGCGACCCGCGTTACCTCCCGCTCCGTGCCTCGCTTACAAATCCCGCCCAAGCCAGTAACGCCAATCCCGCGCTCACCGCTGCTGAGACGACCGCGCGCAATTTGTGGTTCACCCAACGCACCGCCGCTGAGTGGCTCCGACCTGTAGATCCTTTGCTCGCCAGCTCTTGGGCCTTCACCCAAGCCGCTGGTGGCGGCAATTGGAGCGCCACGCGTCCACCTAATGTCGGCAATATCTCAGACACCACGTCCGAAGGGTGGGAAATGGAAGGCACTTATAACCCCAAGCGTAACTGGCGCATCACCTTTAACGCCGCGATGCAGGAAGCTAAACGCGTCAATTACGGCGCGGATTTTGCCAGCTTCGTTGCGAAAAATCTCCCGCTTTGGACCGATGGAGATGGCGTTGCCGCCACCAGTATCCGTGCCCAAGAAGGCTTTGAGGACATTCCCTATTTCAACAGTGTAACAGGCACGCGTTTTGGCGGCGCCGCGATAAATGATATGTACATTCCATACCTTAACGCCGTCGCCGCCAACGGTTCCTCCGTGCAGGAACTCCGCAAATGGCGCTTCAACGCTGTCACGAATTACGACTTTGTATCCGGCCCGCTCAAAGGATTCAGCATCGGTGGTGCCGCGCGCTGGCAAGATCGCGTCGCTATTGGCTACGGAGTGAAGAAAAACACCATCGGTGTCTGGGTATCTGATGTAAATCAACCGTTCTATGGTAGTGAGCAACTCAACTGTGACGCTTGGCTCCGCTACGCGCGCAAGTTCCACAACGGCAAGATCGGCTGGTCCATACAACTCAATATCCGTGATGTTTTAGGCGACGATGATCTCATCGCCGTAACTGCTCAACCCAACGGCCAAATCGCCTCGGCGCGCATCCCGCAACCCAAGCAGTGGTCGCTCACTAACACGTTCACGTTTTGAGCGTATTTACAATTAGGTGATTTAGAACCAAGGCGTCCGTGCTTCGGACGCCTTTTTTCTGCGCATTCGACGGGTATATTTCTTAGTGACGCTACGTCTTTTTTAATCGTGTAACCACGCTTTGCTTTTTCGTAATTTTTTCGGACAATAATTATATTACCCTGCTCGTGTTGTTACCCTGTTCCAGTCCTCGGTCAATTTTAGCCCGCCGCGTTTTACTCGTCGCGCTGTTGGTCTGGCCGATCTTCGCGCGCGGCGCAGAGCCGGCGATGGATTTTTTCACCAAAGAGATTCAGCCGGTACTTAATGAATATTGCTACGGCTGCCATGGTGGCGGCATCGCTAAAGGCGGCGTTACACTCGACGAATTTAATAACGCTAAAGAACTCCAAGACCATGAGTTGTGGCTACGCGCCCTGCGCAATGTTCGAGCCGGCATTATGCCGCCAATCGAGGAGCCTCACCTTCCACCTCAGCTGGCCGCCAAGCTCTCTCAGTGGATCAAGCGTCAGGTCTTCGAGCTCGATCCCGCGCAACCCGATCCCGGTCGCGTCACGTTACGTCGGCTCAACCGAGTCGAGTACCGTAATACCGTCCGCGATCTCACTGGGGTCGAGGTGGATACGAAACTTGAATTTCCCGCCGACGATTCGGGACATGGCTTCGACAACATGGGCGATGTGCTGACGGTTTCTCCGCTCCTACTTGAGCGTTATCTCGATATGGCGCAGACCATTGTAACCAAGGCTGTGCCGGCCCGATCTCGTGTCATGGCTGAAGCGATAATTCCGGGGCAAAAATTTATCGCTGCTCCCGCGACTGCGCCTCCGGTAATAGTCACGGAACGTTCACGCTTAAATCCTCCACCCGCGCCGATCGATCTCTCCTATTACGAAACCTCGAAGGTTTCTGCGAAACATCGGGCCTCGCACGCGGGAGATTATCAAGTCGCATTCGATCTGCGCGCTGTCGAGCGCTACGTCGAAAACGAGTTCGATCTCAATCAATGCAAACTCACGCTAAAGGCTGACGGAGAAACTTTACTCGAGCGCGAGTTGGGTCGCGAAGGAAGCAAGTCCTTGGAGTTTATCTTTGATCGTACGTGGGCGGCCGGCGACCATGAATTAACTCTCGAGCTGAGCCCGCACGGTGAATCGCGACCTCAGGTCCGCCAATTGCGCCTGCGTCTCAACGCGGTGGTCGTGCGTGGACCTATGGCGAAAGAGCATTGGGTCGCGCCCAAAGACTATGGGCGCTTTTTCCCCCAAGATATTCCGGCCGATCTCGCCGCTCGCCGTAAGTATGCCGCGGAAATATTGGGAAATTTTGCGACGCGTGCATTTCGTCGTCCGGTGGATGCCCCGACCGTGGCGCGGCTGGTGACGCTGGCTGAAAGCGTTTTCACAGAAAAAAACACTACCTTCGAAGCGGGCATCGCGCAGGCGATGGTTGCCGTACTCGCTTCGCCACGCTTTATCTTCCGCGAAGAAACGGTCGAGCCGCTGCGGCCAGGTCACCTGCATCCGCTCATCGACGAGTACGCGCTGGCCTCGCGGCTTTCGTATTTTTTCTGGTCCACGATGCCAGATGATGAACTTTTCCGTCTCGCGTCTAGTCAGCGCCTGCGCGCCGATTTGCCGACACAGATCACGCGCCTGCTGGCGCACCCACGTGCATCGGAGTTGGTGAAAAATTTCACGGGTCAATGGCTGCAGGCCCGGGATATTTCCACTATCGGTATCGATGCCCCCGCGATTTTTCTGCGCGAACATCCGCCTTCGCCGGCCTTCAATAGAGCGCGCGCCACCATCCGTCGCATTTCCGAAATTCCCGACGTGAACCGTACGCCCCAAGACGTCGCTGCGCTCGAGGCGGCGCGCAAGATTCGCGCTGAAGTCACCGGAAAAACGGGCCCTCAACTGACTGGTAGCCTCCGCACCGCGATGCAGGAAGAGACCGAGATGCTTTTTGCGCACGTTCTCACCGAGGATCGTCCGCTCACAGAGTTGATTGATAGCCACTACACCTTTCTCAATGAGGAACTCGCTAAACACTACGGCATTACCGGTGTGAACGGTCGCGCGATGCGCAAGGTCACGCTCCCGCCTGATAGCCCGCGCGGTGGGGTTTTAACGCAGGGTACTGTGCTCGCCGTCACCTCAAATCCAACCCGCACCTCGCCCGTGAAACGCGGCGTCTTTATCCTCGACGCGATTCTCGGCACACCACCTGCGCCCCCGCCGCCGAATATCCCGGCGCTCGAAGATGCCGCCAGTCCCGAGAAGCTTCGCCAGATGACATTGCGCGAAAACATGGCCCTCCACGCCTCGAATCCACTATGTGCTTCGTGCCACAGCCGTATGGATCCACTCGGGCTCGCGCTGGAAAATTTCAACGCCCTCGGCCAGTGGCGTACGACCGAGATGAATCACCCCATCGAGCCCGCCGGCCAGCTAATCACCGGCGAAAAATTCACCGATATCCGAGGCTTGAAACGCATCCTCGCCACCGACCGGCGTCAGGACTTTTATCGCTGCGTGAGCGAAAAACTCTTCACTTACGCGCTCGGGCGCGGCGTGGAA
This sequence comes from Opitutia bacterium, assembly GCA_947458705.1. Taxonomy (GTDB): domain Bacteria; phylum Verrucomicrobiota; class Verrucomicrobiia; order Opitutales; family Opitutaceae; genus Tous-C4FEB. Next base: position 9,873 of record CANHAH010000092.1, read on the forward strand.
TATTCCGACACCGAAACTATCGACCAACTCGTCGCGCAACTTGAAGCCTCGGGCGGTCGTCCATCCGTGCTCATTCGCGGCATCATTGCCTCCGCGCCTTTTCAACAACGTCGTCGCTCCGCGCCGACCGAAGCCGTTGCCTATAACCCATCAGTTCCCGCTCTCATCTCGACCCCATGAAACCTGCCGCCCCTGCTGCTTTCACTGCTGAGCAACACCTCGCCGCGATGAACCGCCGCCACTTCTTGCGCGGACTCGGGGCTTGCATCGCGTTGCCTTCGCTCGCCTCGCTCGTGCCGACTCGGGCTCTCGCCACCGCTCCTGCCGCCAAAGGTCTGGCCACGACCGCCACGGGCGCACCCTTGCGCACCGCGTTTGTATATTTCCCCAACGGCGCCATCCCCGCGAGTTGGTGGCCCGAGGGCAGTGGCACGAATTTCAATTTTGGTCCCACGCTCCAACCGCTCGCGGCGCTGCGTCACCAACTGCAGGTCGTCAGCGGGCTCGACCACGCCAACGCCCGCGCCGGCAACGACGGCGGTGGCGACCACGCGCGCGGCAACGGCGTGTTTCTCACCGGCGTGCGCCTCAATAAGAGCGCGACCGATATTCGTGCTGGCATTTCGATCGACCAGACGATCGCTAATCAAGTCGGCCACCTCACGCGTTTCCCTTCGCTCGAACTCACCTGCGACACCGATCGTCGCGCGGGCAACTGCGACTCCGGTTACGCGTGCGCGTATCAGTACAATCTCTCGTGGCGCTCCGCCACGACGCCGATGCCGCCCGAGTCGAATCCACGCCTGCTCTTTGAACGTATGTTTGGCGCCGGCCCGCACGGCACGCGGGCCGAAAACGCTCGTCTCCGCATGGAGGCGCGCCGCTCCGTGCTCGATTTCGTCAACGAGGACACGCGCCGCATGCAGAGTCGCCTCGACCCGCGCGACCGCGAGAAACTCGATCAATATCTCACCGGCATTCGCGAAGTGGAAATCCGCATCCAGAAAGCCGAACGCTTCGGGGCCAACGTCGATCCCGACCTCGCTACGCCCGCGGGCATTCCGCGCAGCCACGGCGAACACGTGCGCCTGATGTATGACTTGCTCGCGCTCGCGTTTAAGACCGACTCCACGCGCGTCGCGACCTTCGCCCTCGCGCACGACGGCGACAACCGCTCCTTCAGCGAAATCGGCGTCGCCGAGGGTCACCATGATCTTTCTCATCATCAGGGAAATCAGGAGCGCATCGCGAAGATCGCGCGCATCGACCGCTGGTATTCCGAGCAATTCGCCCGTTTCCTCCAAGACCTCGAATCCACCCGTGACGTCGATGGCAACTCCGTGTTGCACAACACGCGGATCGTCTACGGC
>CANHAH010000093.1 GCA_947458705.1 Opitutia bacterium
GCCTACCAGATTGATTTCAACGGCCGCAAAATCACCTTCCTTGATACGCCAGGCCACGCCGCGTTTACCAAGATGCGTTCCCGTGGCGCCAGCGCTACCGACGTTGCGATTCTGGTTGTTGCGGCTGACGACGGTTTCATGCCTCAGACCGATGAGGCCCTAAAAATCGCGCTCAACGAAAAACAACTTCACCCTGAGAAATTCGCGCTTTTGGTCGCTGTAAACAAGATGGACGTTAAAGGCGCCAACTTGGATCAGGTCAAAAACCAGATGCAGCAGCGCAACATCGCCCCTGAAGACTGGGGTGGCGACACTGTGACCGTGCCCGTTTCCGCGATGAAAGGCACCGGCATTAACGAGCTGCTTGAGATGATCATCTTGCAGGCTGACGTGCTCGAACTTAAGGCCAATCCCAAGGCAGACGCCAGTGGTGTCATCATCGAATCTCAAGTCGACGTCGGTCGTGGACCGCTAGCTACGGTTATCGTGCAGCGCGGCACTTTGCGCGTCGGTGATTCTATCGTCTGTGGTCCAAACTGGGCCAAAGTACGCGCCATGTTCGATGATCAAGGTCGCCCGCTTAAGGAAGCGCCGCCCTCGACCCCGGTGCGCGTCATCGGTTGGAACGGCACCCCCGACAGCGGTGCCACCTTCAAGGTAGTCAAAAATACCCGTGAGGCGGAAAAACTCGCAGAGGAAGAGCAATACCGTATCAAGAAAATCACTACCACGGCGGACTCTGCCCCCAAGGAAGTCTCCGTTGATACCCTCTTTGCAAATATTGCGGCCACGCAGCAAAAAACCCTCAAGGTCATCATTAAGACCGATGTCTTCGGCTCGACTGAGGCCGTGCGCAACATCCTCGAAGGTATTAAGAGTAGCAAAGTCTCTCTCGAAATCGTCTCCACCGACGTCGGCATCATCACCAAAAACGACGTGCTTATGGCGGGTGCCGCTGGCTCGGTCATCCTCGGCTTTAATACTAAGCTCGAGAACGGGGTCACCCCACTTGCCAAGCACCATAGTGTGCGCATCGAGACCTATGCGATCATCTACGAGCTCGGTGATAAAGTCCGCGAGATGATGGCTGACCTGCTCGACCCCGATCTCAAGGAAACCAAAACCGGCGTCGCCGAAGTCCGTGCCACCTTCCCGCTGGCCAAGGGCTTCGTCGCCGGCTGTCTCGTTACCGAAGGCAAGATCAACCGCAACGCCTCCGCTCGCGTCCGCCGCGGCAAGGAAATCCTTCATGAGGGTAAGATCGGTACCCTTAAACGTTTCAAAGACGACGCCAACGAAGTCCGCGCGGGCCTCGAGTGCGGTATCAAACTTGATGACTTCAATGGTTACCAAAAGGGTGACCTCATTGAATGCTACGAGGTGCAAAAAGTCCGCGCTGCTCTCTAAGTTTCATCGCCCGCCCCGTGCGGGTGATGTTTGTAGATCTTTTCCGCTGCTCCGCTCCCTCCTCGTCGACAAGGTCCTGTAAACGCCGTGAGTAACCGCACTGTTCGCATTAACGAGCTCATCCACCGTGAGCTGAACGATATTTTGCGGAAGCATTATCAGCACGAAGCCGTTGCGATCACTGTGACGGAAGTCCGAATCTCGACCGACCTGCGCGATGGCAAAGTGTTTGTTGCGATCCTCGCCAACGACGACGACGAAATCATCCGTCAAATGGCTTGGCTGCGCCGCAAGGCTAGAGACATCCGCGAAGAACTCGCGCGACGTATCACGCTCAAATTTCTGCCCAAACTCTCCTACGCCATCGACGAAACGACGCCGCGTAGCGCTCGTGTCCTCCAGATGCTCGACGATATGGTGCGTGCAAACCCCTCGTTGGCTGAACCGCCTGCTCCGGCCGTTGCGGTGCCTCCACCAACGCCACCTCCCGCCTCCTAAACGTGGCGAAGTATTTTCCAGTCCTAGCGGAGGCATTTGGCCGGCTGAGAACTGAGTTGGCCGGCCGCCCCATTGCGATCATTGGCCACGCCCGGCCCGACGGTGATTGCATCGGATCCCAAGTCGCACTTGCACGGGTCCTTGCTGCAGTCGGTCACGATGTCATCTGCGTGAACGCCGACCCTGTGCCGCGACGACTCGCCTTTTTGACTCAAGGTCTGAGGTTTTACCGTACTGATGATGTGCTCGCGCGCAACGAGAGCCGTGCAGCGATCTATGTCGATTGCGCGGATCACGCGCGCGCCGGCGAACGATTGAAAGCCTATTACGTGGCCCCAGCGGCTTGTGTGGATCATCATCTTTCCAACGGAGGGTTCGCGACACTCAATCTCATTGACGCCAATGCCGCTGCGACCTGCGAGATTCTTGCGGGAATATTTCTCGATGCGGGTTTACCCATCGACGCGCTTACGGCACAGGCGTTGTACACGGGGATCGTAACTGATACGGGCCAATTTCGATTTCCCGCGACCTCGCACCGCTGCTTTCTGCTCGCCGGCGAATTGGTCGGCCGCGGTGCCTCACCGGCCACGGTGGGCTACGAACTTTATGAACGTGAAACAGCGGGCAAGTTGCAGCTCTTACAGCGATTCTTAGCTTCGTTGAGGGTTGAATGCGATGGACGCGTATGCGTCGGTCATTTACCGGCAGGTGTTTTTTCCGAGACGGGTACCACGGCTGAAGATACCGAGGGGATGGTCGATTACGCACGGAGCATCGAAGGCGTCGAAATCGGCGTTTTGATCGAAGAGCGGCCGGAGGGCTTAGTGAAAGCTAGTCTCCGCGCCAAAGATCCAGCTTATCGAATGGATCGTATCGCTGCTTCGTTCAATGGCGGAGGTCACGCCTGCGCGGCGGGTTTGAGTCTCAAAATGGATACAAATGAATTTTACACGCGTTTGCTCGTTTTGCTCCGAGACCAGATTCGCGTTGTAGCCTCAGCAACCAAGGAAAAATAGATCATGCTCGTGCCCGCCAAAGAACTCGACGGCATCCTGCTGGTGGACAAGCCGGCGGATCATACCTCGCACGACGTTATCGCGCGTTTGCGCGGTAAGCTCCGGATGAAACGCATCGGTCACGCGGGCACTCTTGATCCGATGGCGACCGGGCTGCTCGTGGTGCTTGTCGGTAAAGCAACCGCCGTTTCTCAGTACCTCATCAGTCTAGACAAAGAATACACCGGCACGATCAAGCTCGGCGTCACGACTAATTCGCAGGACGCCGATGGCGAAGTGCTCGCGACGCGGCCCGTCCCAGTGTTGACCGAGGCCGACGTAGCAGCGGTCATTAAAAGTATGCATGGCGACCAATACCAGATGCCGCCGATGTTTTCTGCGATTAAGATCGACGGCGTGCCTCTCTACAAATTGGCGCGCAAAGGCGAGGAAGTCGTTCGCGAACCGCGCTTCATCCGCGTGATGAGTTGGGAGATTACGCGTTTTGCACTGCCGGAAATTGATTTCCGCGTGCGCTGCACGAAAGGCACCTATGTGCGCACCCTAGCTCACGATCTTGGAGAAAAAATCGGCTGCGGCGGACACCTTTCGGCGTTGCGCCGCACGGCAACTGACAAGCTCACGCTCGATCGCGCTCTCACCCTCGATCAGATCAACGCGCTCACGTTGCCTGAGTTGGAAAAACATCTGCTGCATCCACGCGACGTGGTGCCGAGTATCGCGTTGTGAAGCTCTTGGTGCAATCCGCTGGCCTCGCCCACGCGTCGCTCCCGCCGCGAGCCGTGCACCTTGCGATTGGAATGTTTGACGGTGTGCACCTCGGTCATCGCAGTGTGATTGAGGCGGCCGTGCAATCGGCCCGGCGCAGCGGGGGGATCGCAGCGGTGCTTACGTTTGCACCCCACCCAAGTGTGTTGTTCAGGCCGGATCATCCCACGCAGTTGATTATGGACATGGAGACGAAGGCGGCGTGGTTGCACCAACTCGGCGTTGAGGTGTTGATCGTCGAACCCTTCACGACTAATTATGCGAAGCTCGCGGCCGAGGAATTTTTGCCACATCTAAGGAGTCATTTGCCTCTCTTGGCCGCGGTGTACGTGGGAGAAAATTGGCGTTTCGGCCAAGGTCGGCGTGGTGACGTAGCTTTGTTGATTGCTGAAGGGCGTCGACTTGAAATCGGCGTTTTTAGTGCGCCTCGCGTGAATCTCGATGGGGAGCCCATCAGCAGTACGCGTATCCGCACGCTCTTGTCGGCGGGTGATGTCGTGACTGCGAATCGCTTGCTCGGCCATACCTATGCGGCGCGCGGTATGATCACTGCAGGAAAGCATCTGGGTCGAACGATCGGGTTTCCCACCCTCAACGTAGCGTGGTCGCCAGGATTACGACCAAAGTTCGGCGTGTACGCAGTGCGGGTTTTGGGGAGCAAATCAGCGGTCGCACTGAGTGGTGTCGCTAATTACGGTTTACGGCCGACCGTGGAGCAGTCGACGGAACCTCGCTTGGAGACTCATATTTTTGGGGAGTGTCCTTTTGGCGAGGGCGATGAAATTACGGTTGAGTGGCTGCGTTTCCTTCGCGCCGAGATGAAATATTCCGGGTTGGAGCAATTGCAGGCTCAGATTGCTCGGGATGTAATCGTGGCCCGTGCAGAATTTTTCTTGCCCTAAGCCTCGTGACTCGCGTTATTTCCCTTTCTGCTTTTTGTGGACCTTTAGCTCAGTTGGTTAGAGCGTTTCGTTGACATCGAAAAGGTCACTGGTTCGAGTCCAGTAAGGTCCACCATTGCAGTGCGTTGCGTCAGTTAGCGAACGTTCTGCAGTCGGGTTAAGCTATCCCCAGCGAAGCTTCGGCCCTCAGGGTCGTGAGGGCCGCTTCAGCTCTATCAATGGCCGTTTTTACCGTGTTTGGTACGAAAACGGGCCAGTTCGTTGTAGGCGCGGGATGAATCGCCGTAGATGTTGCCAGCGTGATCTTGGCCGCGCGCTAGGTACATGTGATGCCAAGATCCGATTTGCTCGTGGTTGGCGCGGGTGCGTGTGCTCACGTAGCGCATGGTGTAGCCGCAGCGACGTTTAGTGCTAAGATTCGGTTCGCTACCGTGGATGATGCGCCCGTCGTGCAGGCTGCATTGGTTGGCGTCGAGTTCAATGGGGACCACGTGTGACATGTCCCGTTGGGATGACTTGATCTCGTCATTGAAGACGGCCTCGCCTGGCTTGAGATCATCATAATCGGAGAAACCCATTTTGCCGCTCGTGTGTGTGCGAGGAAGCACGCGCATGCAGCCGTTTTCGGTGGTGGAAGGGTCGATCGCGAGCCAGACGGTCACAACTTCCATGGGCTTGATCATCGTCTGCCAATAATGCGAATCCTCATGCCATGGCACGCGTTTGCCGTTCCCCTTAGGCTTGCAGATAAAGTGGCTGGCAAACAGAGCGATGTCTGGGCCGATGATCGGCTCGACGAGGTTCATGATCTCGTCGGCAAACAACCACTCGAAGAGTTCCGGATGTTGAAAATGGGGCACGTCCATGGACTCGGGGCGGACGTCAGAACTAAGGTTGTTGAGAATATTTTCGAAGCAGTTTTTGAGACCAAGAAATTTGGCTTCGGGGAAAACCGCTTTACGGAAAACGTGATAACCTTCCCGGTGGTAGTTCTCTACATCTTGGGGCGAGATGCGGTGGTGCGGTAGGGGCAACGTGGGGGAGTTCATGGTAGTTTGGATTGAGAGTTGAAAAACCAAAAAAGCGAAATTCGAGAAGTCTAGATTAAATGCGGCCTCAAGGCGATGGGAGTAGCGCGGCTACAGTCGGATCTTTGAGGTTTTCAGCCGTGGCCAGCACGACGCCCGTGTCGACAGCAGGGGAAACTTTTTTGCCCTGCAATGATTCTACGATGGTTTTGACGCCTAGGTAGCCCATTTTTACAGGGTCTTGGAGGATGAGCCCTTGCAGGTCTTGGTGTTGGAGGGCTTCGACGAATTTTTGGCTGTTAGCGAAACCGATGAGGCGCACTTTGCCTCCGCCGAGGCCGATATTATTGAGCGCAAGCAGCATGCCAGCGGTGGTAGATTCGTTAGGGGTGAAGATGCCGTCGACTTGGGTGCGGTAGCGGTTGAGCAAATTCTGTGAAGCGGCCAACGCCGTATCGCGGGTGGCGCCGCCGTGTTGGTTAGAGGAGAGGACTTTTATGTCGGGAAAGCTGCCCGCGAGCTCGGTGAGAAAACCTTCCTCGCGTTGCTCCGCACTAGCTGCGCCGACTTGGACACGGAGCAAGATTACGTTGCCCTTGCCGTTTAATAACGTGCCCAGTCGTCGGGCCGCAAGTCGGCCTCCCGCACGATTATCTGTCGAGATGACGCTGATCGGAGCGGTCGAATTTAAACCAGAATCGACGATGGCCACGGGGATGCCCGCTCGTACCGCTTGCTCGACGGGTGCGACCAGCGCGTGCGCATCGAGTGGAGCCAATACGATGCCGCTCACGCGGCGGCCTATGAAATTTTCCACGACTTGGACTTGTTGGTCGCGATCGTCTTCGCGAAGCGGGCCTTTCCAGATTATGTCTACGGCGACGCCGTTATTCTTGAATTCCGACTGCGCTTTCAGGGCACCGGCGTGAATTAATTTCCAATACTCGTGCGTGGTGCCCATCGGAATCACTGCTATCGTGTAACCTCGCTCAGCGGCCCTTAGAGCGGCGGGCAAGACGATGTGGACGAGTAACAACAACCAAAGCAGGGGTAGCTTCATGGGATAGGGGTATCAGTTAGAATGTAGATTCGGGAGCAGAAGGCGATACTGCAAAAAGAAGAAATGAATGAATATACGCGGGGATTCTGGTTTTCTTTCTTTAAGACGCGGCTCTAGCTTGTCCTCGTTATTCATGTTTTTACCCCGTGTTTTGAGTTTTATGATTGCAGCTGGAATGGCTGCGCCGTTTCTGTCGGCCACTGATTTAGATAAAGCGTCGGACGGATTTTCCAGCGATAGCTTTCAGACGCAGATTCAGCCGATCATTAAAGAGTATTGTTTGTCGTGCCACTCGACAGAGAAACAAAAAGGGGAACTCGATCTCGAACTGTTTGCTACCTTCGCCGACGTAAAACGCCATCCGTTGGTTTGGAAAAAAATCGCGGAGCAGCTCGCCAGTGAAGAGATGCCACCGGCCGATAAACCCCAGCTCAAGGAAATCGAACTTGCCCGCCTCTCAGGTTGGATTGATCAAACGCTCAAGACCATTGCGCGAGAGCGCGCGGGTGATCCGGGGCCAGTCGTCTTGCGCCGCCTTTCCAACGCCGAATACACTTACACGATACGAGATCTAACGGGAATTGATTCGCTCGATCCAGCGAAGGAATTTCCGATCGATGGGGCGGCGGGCGAGGGTTTCACGAATACGGGACAGGCGCTCGTAATGTCTCCTTCGCTCGTCACCAAGTACCTCGACGCTGCAAAAAAAATCGCCGAACACGCGATGCTCTTGCCCGATGGCATCGAGTTCTCCTCCGGCACTTCGAGACGCGATCAAACTGATGAATTAATGGCCAAGATTCGCGCGATTTACGCGGCGTACACCGACGCGCGCGGTAGTTCTAAAGTGAATTTGCAGGGCAATATGGTCGAAACTAACTCGGGTGGTCGACTCCCACTGGCGCAGTACTTTGGTGCCTTGGTCGATGAAAAGGCTGCAATTAAGTCAGGTGTTAAGACGCTTGAGACGGTCGCGCGCGACCGCGGGCTTAGTTCAAAATATCTCGCAGCTCTTTGGACGATGCTCGAATCGAGGGAGTCTTCGCTCGTGCTGGATGAAATTCGTGAGCGTTGGCGCTTGGCCAAAGCGGCCGATGTGCCTGCGATCACTAGCCTCATTGAGTCGTGGCAACAGGCGCTTTGGCGTTTCAATAGCGTTGGTCACATCGGCAAAGTCGATGGACCCAAGTCGTGGCAAGAAGCGCTTGAGCCCTTGACCTCAAGACAGGAGCTACGACGCAAAGTCCCGCCGGCTGATGTCGATGGAATCGTTACGCTGTATCTTTTGTCCTCAGATGCGGGAGACGGAAATGCTCAGGATGCTGTCATTTGGGAACGACCACGTTTCATCGCGCCGGGACGTCCCGATTTGCCCCTGCGTGATGTCCGAACTGTAAGTCGAGATTTTGCCCAACGTCGCGCCGTGATTTTTGCCCAGACGGCTGGCGCGCTCGCCGCTGCGGCTCAGGCCGAGCGAACAGCTTCGCTCGACCGCGCGCAACTCGCCCGTGAGCATGGCGTGAGTAGCGAGGCCTTGACGGCCTGGTTTGATTATTTGGGAATAAGCGAATCCAAATCAGAATCCGCGCTAGAACTACTCAAGCAGCCGATTCGTGACAGAGGTAATTCTCCGTTTATTCAAGGTTGGGGCGATATCGATTCGCCAGTCGTGCTGGCAAATGCTTCGGATCAAATTGTGCGCATTCCTGGGACGATGGAACCGCGTAGCATCGCTGTGCATCCGTCGGCGCAAAGCCAAGTTGCGATAGGCTGGCGTAGTCCGATTGCAGAAACGTTCCGTATAGAACCTGCGGTGAATCATGCTCATATCGGCTGCGGTAATGGCATTCGCTGGGCTTTGGAGCTGCGTCGAGGGCAAACCCGACAGACACTCGCCCAAGGAAATTTGGCCGCAGGGAAATTGGCCAAAATCGATCCGGTGGAAGCGGTGGGATTGTTGCCCGGCGATTTGATTTCTTTGCTCATCGGCAGCCGAGGCGACGCTGGCTGCGACTTGACGGTGGTAAATCTCGCTATCACCTCCGTCTCAGCTCAGCCCCAAACCTGGAATCTCGCCGCCGATTTATCAGGCGATATACTCGTTGGTAATCCTCGCGCCGATCTTTTTGGCCATGCGGGAGTGTGGCATTTCTACACTGAGCCGGAGAATCCAAACGCCACGCCACAGCGAATTATTCCCGCCCGCTCGCTGCTCGCGAAATGGCAAACTGCGCGCGATTCCATTGAGAAAGGTCGACTCGCGCAGGAGATTCAAAATTTGCTCATCGCTGGACCGCCAACTCGGACTAGCGAAGTTGGTGCTGCAACTACGAGCGTTACATCTGCGCTCAAGGAAGCTGAAGCGGCTCGGTTAAATTTGTACCAGGAATTAGCGGCCTATGGTGGCCCGTTATTTTCTGAACGTCTCATTGCAGCTAATTCGAATTTAGAAATTGATGCGAAACCAGTGACTGCGTTCGGCCTAGATCGGGCGCTGTTTGGGCAGGCTTTTCGCGATGGCGCTAAAATCGATGCGACGAGTTTGTCTGTGCAGGCCCCTGCCGTGATCGAGATTCGTATCCCAGCTGAATTGGTCGCGGGTAGTGAATTCGTGGCCAGCGGCACACTCGATGCGAAAGCGGGGGCGGAAGGTAGCGTGCAACTTCAGGTTCTCGCAACCAAACCCGAATACACAGAGGGTCGCTTGGTCAGCGCCGTCCTAGAAGCCAATGCGAGCGGACTCTGGACTGCCGGCACGCGCAAGCCGGTGTATACAACCCCAATTGTGGTCCGAGAAAATAGCGCCGTACGGGCTCGATACACCGACGGGTTCAACGCGTTTCGGGAGTTTTTTCCTGCGGCACTTTGCTATCAGAAAATTGTGCCGATTGACGAAGTAGTTACGATCACTCTCTTTCACCGTGAAGACGAACCGCTCAAACGTCTTATGTTAGACGAAGCGCAGAGTGCTCACCTCGATCGACTCTGGTCGGATCTGTATTACGTGAGTCAGGAAGCACTCCTGTTGGTCGATGTCTTTGAACAGCTATGGCAGTACGCGACCCAAGATGCTGATCCGAAGGCTTTTGAACCGTTGCGTCAGCCTATCAATAATCGTGCGGCGGCGTTTCGGCGTCTACTGAACGATAGTGAACCGCGACACGTTGAGTCGCTGGTGGGCTGGGCCGAGCGGGCTTATCGTCGTCCGCTCTCGTCCTCGGAGGCGGATGCTCTACGTGAGCTCTATCGGACTTTGCGCGCTAAAGATTTGCCTCATGCGGAAGCCGTGCGACTGGTCCTGGCGCGTGTGTTGGTCTCACCGCATTTTCTTTACCGTGGAGAGACGCCGGGGCCGGCCCTAGCGCAGGTGCCTTTGAGCGATCGGGAGTTGGCTACACGTTTAAGTTATTTCATGACCTCTTCGCTGCCCGACACAGCGTTGCTTGCGGCTGCGGAGGCTGGTAGTCTGCATGAGCCCGACGTCTTAGCTGCTCACGCGCGACGGCTGATGAAAGACCAACGTGTGCGGCGCATGGCTATCGAGTTCGCTTGTCAGTGGCTCCATATACGGGATTTTGACACGCTGGATGAGAAAAGTGATCGGTACTTTCCGAGCTTTGTTGGGCTGCGTGGTGCGATGTATGAAGAATCTATTCGTTTTTTCACGGATCTTTTTCAAGGCGATCGCTCGGTACTTTCAATTTTGGACGCCGATCACACGTTCCTGAACGAAGCTTTGGCGCAACATTATGGAATTCCCGATGTGAAAGGCGAGGCGTGGCGCCGCGTCGATGGTGTGAAAGCATTTTCACGCGGGGGAATTTTGGGACAGGCGACAACTTTGGCAAAGATGTCGGGTGCTTCGCGCACGAGTCCAATCCTGCGGGGTAATTGGATCGCCGAATTTATATTGGGCGAAAAATTGCCACGGCCGCCCAAGGATGTACCGCAGTTGCCGCAGGATGAGGCGAATGAGACCTTGACGGTGCGTGAGCTCACCGAAAAGCACACTTCCGATCCTCGTTGTGCTAGCTGCCATGCTAAAATTGATGCCTTTGGGTTTTCGTTGGAGCAGTTCGACTCGATCGGGCGCTGGCGTGAGCGCGATCTCGGCGGTCGTCCGATTGATGCCAAAGCTAAAGTCGCGGACGGCAGCCAGATCGAGGGTTTGGCCGGCTTGCGGAATTATCTCGTGACGAAACGCCGAGATGCGTTTCTCGCTCAATTTAACCGTAAATTGCTCGGCTACGCTTTGGGGCGTTCGGTGATGTTATCGGATGAGCCTTTGCTCGATAAGATGCGTGTGCAGTTGCAGGCCAATGATTATCGGGTAAGCAGTGCGATTGAGGTGATCGTACGTAGCCTTCAATTTAGGGAAATTCGCGGTCGCGACACCCAGTACGAACAGTGAGCTTACGTTTACCCACATGAAAACCCATCAACTATCACGTCGTACTTTTTTGCGCGGAGTTGGCGTCACGATGGCTCTGCCATGGATGGAGTCGCTCA
>CANHAH010000094.1 GCA_947458705.1 Opitutia bacterium
ACCTTTAACCAATCCAAAACCATCATGGCCAGAATTTGTGCAATCACCGGTAAACGCCCCGTCAAGGGCAGCAGGATCAACCGCAAGGGTCAGTCCAAGAAGAGCGGCGGCATCGGCACGCACGTGACCAGCATCACGAAGCGCAAGTTCCGCCCCAACCTCCAACGCATCCGCGTTAAGCTGCCAAACGGCGGCACCAAACGCATGTTGGTCTCCGTCAAGGCGATCAAAGCCGGTTTGGTCACCAAGGCCTAAACCTTACTCGTTTTCAGATTAAAGCCGCAGCCTAAGCTGCGGCTTTTTTATTTTCCATCTCAGCTAGTTCATGAGCCAAAAACCAGTCTGAGATTACCCCACTCTCGACTCGCGAATGATCGCAAAACTCGACTAATATCAACCCGTGCTCACCGAACTAAAACGCGAAGCCTACGAGGCCAACCTAGCCCTCCCGCGCCACGGCCTGATTCATTTTACTTTCGGTAACGCTTCTGCCCTCGACCGCGATCGCGGCATTTTTGCCATCAAACCCAGCGGAGTACCTTTCGAAAAACTTCGTCCCGTCGACATGGTCCTGATCGACCTCTCGGGTAAAAAGGTTGAAGGCATACTAGCGCCTTCGTCCGACACGCCCACGCATCGCCGTCTCTATCTCGCATTTAAACAGATTGGCGGAATCGTCCACACCCACAGCTGCCACGCCACCGCCTTCGCCCAATCTGGCCAAGCCATCCCCAATCTCGGCACCACGCACGCGGACTATTTTGCCGGCGATATCCCGATCACGCGCAAACTCAACCGCGCCGAAATCTCCGGCGATGCCTACGAATGGGAAACAGGTAACGTCATCGTAGAGCGTTTCCTTAAAAACTCCCTCGCACCCCTGGATGTGCCAGGCGTCCTCGTGAATCGCCACGCGCCGTTCACGTGGCACACCTCCGTCGCCCAAGCCGTGGAAATAGCCGTCGCCGTCGAATACCTGGCGCACATGGCGTTTTTGTCCCTTCAACTCGAGCCACGCTTAAAACCGATCGAGTCTGCACTCAGCGCCAAACATTTCACCCGTAAACACGGCCCTAAAGCCTATTACGGACAAGCGTCCCAGCGTTAAGATTACCGCGCAGGCGCGAGGCCAGCGTATCACAACGCGCGAAACACAATCGCCGCGTTCTGTCCGCCAAAACCTAGATTGTTGCTGAGGACCGTACGAACGGCCACTTGACGGGCGATATTCGGTACGTAATCGAGATCACAGTCCGGATCCGGCTCCTCCAAGTTAATCGTCGGCGCGATCATGCCGGTCTGAATCGTTTTCACGGCGATCACCGATTCGATGCCGCCAGCGGCGCCGAGCAAGTGACCCGTCATCGATTTGGTCGAACTGATGGGAACTTTGCGGGCTCGTTCACCGAAAACCTTCTTGATGGCGAGCGTCTCAAATTTGTCGTTGTACGGCGTCGAAGTGCCATGCGCGTTAATGTAATCCACCTCTTCGGGCGTGACACCGCCACTGGCCAGCGCGCGGCGCATCGCCAGCGACAAACCTTTCCCCTCCGGATCCGGGGAGGTGATGTGGTACGCGTCACTCGTCGCAGCGTAGCCGGCGAGCTCACAATAAATCCGCGCACCACGCGCCTGCGCGTGCTCCAGAGATTCTAGGACCAGAATACCTGAGCCTTCACCCATGATAAAACCATCGCGGCCTATATCAAAGGGACGGCAAGCCCGCGACGGCTCGTCGTTACGGGTACTCATCGCCTTCATCGCGCAAAAACTAGCGTAGGAAAAAGGCGTGATCGACGCTTCACTGCCACCGGTGATCATCACATCGACGTCACCGCGACGGATCGCATGCGCGGCTTCACCGATCGCGTGCGTGCCCGTGGCGCAGGCGGAAACAATTCCGAAATTGGGTCCGCGGGCCCCGAGGTCGATCGCGACCAAGCCCGCGCACATATTGCCGATCAACGAGGGAATCGTGAACGGCGAAACTTTCCGCGGGCCGCGCTCGGCCAAGACCCGCAACTGCGATTCGTAAGTAAACATGCCGCCGATACCCGAGCCTATGATGACGCCCACGCGGTCGCCATCTTCCTTCGTCATATCCAGCGAGGCATCTTTCACGGCTTGGCGCGCGGCGACATACCCAAAATGCGTGTAGCGATCGTTGCGACGCGCTTCCTTTGGATCCATGTGCAAGGCCGCATCCCAGTCGCGCACCTCGGCCCCGATCTGCGATGCGAAATCCTTGGGATCAAACAAACGAATCCGATCAATACCCGAGCGCCCCGCGACTAGACTGCGCCAGAAAGCATCAACATCATGTCCAATCGAAGTAATCGCACCTAAACCGGTCACGACCACACGGCGCGAGGGAGAAGCGGGAGGAAGAGCCATAATTCAGAAACAAATCCGTCAGTCTCAGAAAACAAAAAGGCGTCCCGCCAGATATTTCCTCAGCGGAAACGGGCGGAACGCCAAAAATTAAAAAACCTGGCTGATTAAGCAGCGCCAGCTTTGGCCTTAATGTAATCGATGACCTGACCCACGGTCTGGAGCTTTTCAGCGTCGGACTCGGGGATCTCACCTTTGATCTCTTCCTTGAATTCTTCTTCGAAGGCCATGATCAGCTCGACGGTGTCGAGGGAATCGGCGCCTAGGTCGTCGAGAAAGGAAGCGGTCGGCGTGATTTGCTCTTCGTTAACGTTGAGCTGGTTCACGATGATCTCTTTGACGCGTTGTTCGATGGTTTTTTGGTCAGCCATGGGATCGGAAATTGGGTTACTGAGAGCGTTCACATCGCCATCCCGCCGTCAACGGCAAAAACTTGGCCTGTTACGTAACCTGCTTGTTCAGAGCAAAGAAAGACAGTGGCCGCAGCGATATCAGCCGCCTCACCAAAGCGTTTAAGTGGCACAGCTTCAAGAATTTTTGCAGAAACCTCAGGGTTATTGACGAAATCCGTGGTCATATCGGTCTTAATAAAACCGGGGGCAACCGCGTTCACGGTCACGCTACGGCCGGCGAATTCGCGGGCCAAGGTCTTGGTGAGACCGATCATACCGGCTTTCGCGGCCGAGTAATTAGCCTGACCAGCGTTACCCATAATGCCGCTCACGGAGGTAATGTTAACGATGCGGCCCCAACGAGCGCGCGTCATCGGGCGGGCGAGATGCTTAGTCCAGTGGAAGCAACTCGACAGATTGGTGGAAATGACATCGTTCCAATCCGCTTCGCTCATGCGAAACAACAGGCCATCGCGCGTGATGCCAGCGTTGTTAACAAGGATGTCGATCACCGGGTATTCCTTGAGTAACTCCTCGGCGGCCTTGGCGACGGCGGCGCCATCGGCGACGTCGACCGCGAGGGCCTTGGCTTTGCCGCCAGCAGCGACAATCGCCGCGGCCGTAGCGCCGCAGGAATCTGCGGATTTGGACACGCAGATAACGGTGACTCCGTGCTGGGCGAGACTTTCGGCGATGGCTTTGCCAATGCCGCGGCCCGCGCCGGTGACCAGTGCAGTGCGATTAGTAAACGTCAGGGTCATGAGGTTGAAGAGTGCGAAGGCAAATTCGCCGCAGCGCAAGTTTTCCAGCCCAAATTATCGCGGCCGATTAATAGACGTCACGCTGGTAGCGTTTGTCTTTTTTAAGCTGTTTCACGTAATCGGCGGCAGCGACAGGCGTCAGATTACCCTGCGCGGCGATGATTTCATGAAGGGCCAGATCAACGTCTTTGGCCATGCGTTTGGCATCGCCGCAGACAAAGAACGAGGCCCCACCCTGTAGCCATTGCCAGAGCTCAGCGGCGTTTTCGCGCATGCGATCTTGCACGTAGATTTTAGTAGCCTGATCGCGCGAGAAGGCCGTGTCCAGGCGGGCGAGCTGGCCCTTGGCTAAATAATTTTGCCACTCCTCTTCGTAGAGAAAATCGGTAGCACGTTTTTGATCGCCGAAAAATAGCCAGTTACGGCCCGCCGCACCGGTGGCGACGCGGTCCTGTAGGAACGCCCGAAACGGTGCGATGCCCGTGCCCGGTCCAATCATGATGCAATCTTTAGCGCCGTCTTCCGGCGGACCAAAATGCGAATTCGAGACAAAGACGGGCGCGGGCGTGGAGCCCACAAGCGCGCGGTCAGCCAAAAAGGTCGAGCACACGCCAGCCCGCTCGCGACCGTTGGTCTGGTAGCGCACCACGGCGACCGTAAGGTGAATCTCGTGGGGATACACGCGCGATGAGGAGGCGATCGAATAAAGCCGCGGCATCAATCGGCGCTGATGATCCACGAATTCCTGCGGGGTTAATTTTGCGCTGGGAAATTCTGCCAGTAGGTCAACGAACTCACGATCATCCAAAAAGGCTACGAGCGCTTCTTTCGCTTCAGGCGCGAGCAAAGCCGTGAGTTTCTCTTTCTCCTCGGACGCTGTAGCCTTGGCGGCAAGTGTCTCGATAATCCGGCGCGGTGGCCCGGCCAGAGCGACTTTGTGCGTGAGTACTTCGCGCAGAGGCAACGGCGCGGGTAATTTCAGGGCCTGCGGCGACACGAGTTCCTCGCCCGTCGCGCCCAGACGATGGATGATTTCCGCGACCTCTTCAGCGCGGTTACTCGGGAACACACCCAACGAATCACCCGCTTTGTAGTGCAAGCCGCTGCCCGCAAGACTCACCACGAAGTGGCGCGTCTCTTTCGCCGAGCCTAGCTGGGTGAGCGTACGATTCTCGGTCAAAAGTGCCGGAAAAGGATTATCTTTAGAAAATGCCGAAGCGTCGACGGGTGTAGACATAGCTAAAAAACAGGAAGCAATTTGAGTTAGGCACTGGCAAGCCGCTTAAGCGTAAACAAGCTTTTAGACTGATAGAGGTTAACCCTTTTCGGAAAAACCACCTGAGCGATTTGGCTAGGTAGATTGCGGAGATGGCGAAATAAAAAAATCAACAAGCGACTTAAAAGTAACCGCGTTCGAACCACTAAATATTTTCCAAGAAGACAACGATCCTATGAAAGTGAGTTCCGTAGAAAAAACGGCTGATTATGCCAAAAAATTAGCAGCAGGCTTTTAGCCTGCGGCATCTACGATGCAAGATGCAGTCACACCGATCATCGTAGTGATGTTTGTGCATCTAACGTAGACTAGTTTAGAAGAACCACTCTTTTTTTCTAAAGATTACACGATTAGCGTGTAATGCATGTAAAAAGTTTTTTTCTGCATTGTCGGCATTGTCTATCAAACCAATAATGCCCGAAATATCGGCCGCCCCATTTCGTTGAGCGGCCAAGAAATAGGACGGTAAGAATTATACAAAAACTGTCTCTCGGGTTTCTCTTTTTACGATGGGTTTCGATAAAGCAGCGGGCTCCACGATTTCAAATTTGAAGTCGGAAAGATTTTTCTCCGACATCTGCCCCTGACATGTTCCAAGGATAGTCAGGATATTGAAAAAAGCCTCACCAAAAAACGCCTGTATGTCCTTTCCCATTTCCTCGTCTAGATGCGCCAACTTTGCGAGTGCGATCATGTGATTTTTCATACTGAGCGCGTGTCCTTTAATTGCCTCAACGTGATTTAAGGATGGGCCAAAAGCGAAGCCGATTCGCTCGTTAAGAATCCTAGAATACTCGCGAATATCTGATAGTGTAAGGTCTTCGTCTAATCCGCTTTCGAGCTTTGATATCGTCCCTTGCGTGCGAGACGGCACCATTTTCTCGCCCATTGTTTCTTGGGTGAATCCAGCCTTAACGCGCAATGCAGCCAATATTCGAGTTAAGCGAGTTTCATCAGCGAGCTTGCGAACGCCGTCTGCGATGTCTACCGGCATCTCGCCTTTTAGAAACTCATCGACGGTGGCGTAACGCCGACCCGATGGCTTTGCATCGATTTTCTTGAGTGGTGTGTCTTCCATAAAATTAGCGGGAAATTTTCAGCGAATCGACAAATCGACTCGTAAGCTTGATATCGTCTGATTGGCTCTTTTTATTCCCAATTGTAATAAGATATAAGATTCTCTTCTCATCAGGGTAGACGTAGAGTCGGGTTTCTTGTAACGCGGGGCCGCCACCTTTTTGGTCAAGGGCAACGACACCACGTGGCTCGGGGTGCAAATAACCTGCTTGAACGCAAAATGCATTCTTTGATTGCTTTAACTGTGATACATAACGGATCAAATTGTTTAAAACGGCCTCAAGTTCGCGAGGATGTTTTTTTTAAATACCATGCCTTATCGATCGTAAATTGATCGGTTGGTTCTATTTGCCACGGATTCATGGTGGGACTGATAAATATTCTAAATTGGAATATTGTCAACAGGTTTTAGATATTTGTGAGTAACCGTTAAAGCCTGTCTAATCCATACACAGTCTGAACAAAAAAACGCAACTGAGTCGCCCGTGCTCGCTCACTGTTTCAGATTCTTCCTCAGCGCCTTGTTCATGACCTCCAGCTGAGCCAAGCCCGATGAACCTAAAGAGACATCCGCAATGGCCCACTACCGGATGTGACAGCGCGTAGGCTTGCAGGATCGGCACATTTCGCGTCAACTGACCCTCTACATGAGCGCCGAACCCATCCGTCTGCAAAAATTTCTCGCCGAGGCCGGCATCTGCTCGCGCCGCGCGGCCGAGGCGCTCATCGCTCAAAAAGAGGTCTGGGTGAACGGCAAAGCTGCCACCTTGGGCCAGAAAATCACGGCTGGAGTCGATAAGATCACCGTGAGCGGCAAACCCATCAAAGCCGCCGCCCAAGAATTGATGACGCTCGCGGTCAACAAACCTCGCGGCCTGATCTGCTCCAACGAGGATCCACACAACCCGGAGACCATCTTCTCGATGTTGCCGCGCGAGCTCTCTCGTTTGCGTTTTTTCTGCGCAGGTCGCCTCGATAAAGATAGCGAAGGCCTCGTGATTTTGACGACCGACGGCGACCTCGCTCACAAGTTGATGCATCCCTCCAACGTGGTCGTGAAGCGCTACCTCGTCGTACTCAAGCAACCCTTCCCGTCCGCCCGCTTACCCCTACTAATCAAAGGTATCGTCATCGAAGGCGAGCGACTAAAAGTCGAACGCGCTGCCCTCGTAAACGCCGGCGTAGCCGGCAACGCCAGCAGCCTCGATGTGCACATGCACCACGGTAAGAAACGTGAAATCCGCCAGCTCTTCACCACACTCGGCTACGATGTTAAACGACTCAAACGCTACCAAATCGGTGCGCTGCAGTTGAAAGGTATCCCGATGGGCGCCGGAAAAAAATTGTCCGGCCGTGAAATCAGCATGCTCTTTCATACGCCCCTCACGCCCAACGCGCCCCACCAAGCTGCCGCCAAAAAATCACCCACCCGCACAGTCGCTGCCTTTTCCGATGAAGACTAAAATCGCCTCCTTGCTCCTCGCCTTGGCCGCCACGACGGCCCTTTGCGCCGCTCCGCTCACCGAGACCACCGCCGTCCACGCCAAACCCGACGCCGGCTCCACCGTGATCACTTATTTTAAAGCCGGCACCGAACCCGCCCCTGCGGGCGACACCGCCAACACGACCGCCGGCTGGATGGCGGTCGAATTGCCCGGTCCTTTTGAGGCTTACGTCCTCAACAAAGACCTCACTAAGAGCCTCGATGTCGTGCCTGGCACGCCGCTCACCCTCGCACCCAAGGTCGGCGCCCCCGTCCTCACCACGGCCACCGCGGAAGACAAGACCACCGTCACCGGCCTGTTTGGCAAATGGACCCAGATTAAACTGGAGCGAAAATTGATCGCCTACATCCCCACCAAAGAAAAATCCGGCTCGCTCGCCAGCAACACCAGCACAGCGGTTGCCCAAACCACCACCTCGATTCCTGCACCCTTCGCCCCTGCCCCTGCCAATCCCGTAGCTTACGGTACAGGCGGCGCCGGTCGGGCAGCGCCTATGGTAAATCTCGGCGACGGTGGCTCGAGCACCCTCCCACGCCAATTCTCAGGCAAATTCGTTTCCACGCGTCGCCCCTTCACCCCACGCCGTCCCTATGATTGGGCGCTCAACGATGACGCCGGCCGCCGCTACGCCTATCTCGACGTCAGCAAACTTCTCCTCACCGAACAAATCGACAAATACATCGACCACGCAGTCGTGGTTTATGGCTCCGCGAAAAACACCAACGAGGGCAAAGACATCGTCATCGAGATCGAGTCCCTGCAGTTGCGATAATCGACTGCAGTCGCTCACTGCGTCGCTTTTTCAAATATTTCAGAGCCTGCTCCCGCCATGGAACTCATCGACGGCAACGCAATCGCAGCAGCCCTCATCGCTGAATTAAAAGCCACGGTCGCCGCCATGCCCGGCCGCGCTCCGTGCCTCGCCCTCGTGCGTGTCGGCGAAGATCCCGCGTCGGTATCCTACGTCCGCAAAAAAGAAAAAACGGCCGCCGAGATCGGCGTCACTAGCCGGATCATTTTACCGCCGATCACCATCACGCAAGTGGAGCTAGAAACGCTGATCGATGAACTCAATGCAGACTTGAGCGTTGATGGGATCCTTGTCCAATCCCCTTTGCCTAAGCACCTCGACGAACTCGCCATCTTTCGGCGCGTAGCCCCCAGTAAAGACGTAGACGGTTTTCATACGCTCAATCTGGGGAAAGTCGCCCAAGAAGATCCTACCGGCTTCGTCGCCTGCACTCCCGCTGGCATCATGGAACTGCTCGCCCGCAGCGGCGTGGATCTCTCCGGCCAACACGTCGTCGTCCTTGGCCGCTCGCTCATCGTAGGCAAACCCGTCGCGTTACTTGCGCTCCAGAAAAAAGCCGGCGCCAACGCCACCGTTACGATTTGTCATTCTGGCACGCGTGACCTGCCTTCGATCACGCGCCAAGCCGATGTCTTGATCGCCGCCATCGGCCGCGCCGAGTTTGTCACCGCTGACATGGTGAAACCCGGCGCCGTCGTAATCGACGTCGGTATCAACCGCGTCACCGATCCCACTAAAAAAACCGGCTACCGCCTCACCGGCGACGTGCATTTCCCAAGCGTAAGCCCACTGTGTTCGCGCATTACCCCCGTGCCCGGTGGGGTCGGTCCCATGACGGTCGCCATGCTCATGCACAACACGATCAAGGCCCGGCGCCAAAACGCCGCCGCGATCTAAACGTTTAACCGACGACGTCATTATGTCGCATCTCGCCTTTCTCGGAGCCGGTAACATGGCCGCCGCTATGGTGGACGGACTCATTGCCGCCCACACCGCGCCCGCGTCGATCACCTGCCTCGGAGGCGCCGGCCGCAGCGCCGCCACCCTCGCCGCACGTACCGGCATCACCCTCGCACCCACGCTCGATTCCTTACTGGCCCCAGCCGACACGTTGGTCGTCGCTTTCAAACCCCAGCACCTCGCCTCCGCCGATCCCAAGCTCGCCGAGCTGACCACTGGAAAACTGGTGATCTCCGTCTTGGCCGGCAAACGCCTCGCTCGCCTCGCTCAGGTTTTTCCGCACGCGCGTAACCTGATCTGGGCCATGCCTAACACCCCAGGCCAGATCGGCGCCGGCATCACCGGCTGGTGCTCCCTGCACCCCCTCACCGCAGCAGATCGCGCGACGGTCGAAAAACTCCTCCAAGCACTCGGTCAACACGTCGAAGTGCCCGAGTCGCAAATGGACGCACTCACCGCCCTCAGCGGCTGCGGACCCGCTTACCTCTTTGAATTTGCCGCCGCTCTGCGCGACGCCGGCGTCGCCGCGGGGCTTGCGCCCGAGGTCGCCCAAAAACTAAGCGTTGAAACCCTCTTGGGCGCCGCACGCCTCCTCGCGCATCGCAACATCGAGCCCGAAATCTTGCGCAACCAAGTCACCTCACCCAACGGCGTTACCTTTGCTGGGCTAAAAAAGATGGAAGGGCGCGATTTCCGCGGACTCATCAAAGACACCGTCCTCACCGCCAAAGCGCGCTCTGAAGAAATGGCCAAAGATAGCTAAAGCCCCCCCCTTCTCCGCCCATGGCTTTACCCCTCATTTATTTTAGATCCCGCCTCTTCAACTGCTGCCCAGCACATTTCAAGCTTCCGCCGGCGGCTCGTTGCCCGATGATTTCCCCATGAGCACGTTAAACGGACGCATTCTTGTCACCGGTGGCGCCGGTTTTATTGGCAGCGCCCTCGTCGCCGCTCTTAACCAACGCGGCCACCGCGACATCGTCGTCACCGATATACTCGGGGTGGACGAAAAATGGCGTAACCTCGTGCCGTTAAAATTTTCCGACTACATCGAGGCCGGTGATTTCCGTACCCGCATTGGACAGACCTCTGACGCCTTCGGCCGCTTCTCCGCGGTATTTCACCTCGGAGCGTGTTCGGCCACGACGGAAAAAAATGCGAGTTACCTAATCGATAATAATTTTAACGTCACTAAAGAGCTCGCCGCCTGGGCCTTGGCGCAAAATGCCCGGTTCATCTACGCCTCTTCGGCCGCAACCTACGGCGACGGTGCGCAGGGTATGGACGACCAAAACTCGGATCTTCATCGCCTGCGTCCGCTCAACATGTACGGGTACTCGAAGCACCTGTTCGACATGTATGCCCAAGAGCACGGCTGGCTCGAGAAGATCGTCGGCGTGAAATATTTCAACGTCTTCGGCCCCAATGAAGATCACAAAGCCGACATGCGCTCCTTGGTGAACAAGGCCTACCAGCAGATCCAAACAAGCGGTAAAGTGAGTCTGTTCAAAAGCCACCACCCCGATTACAAAGACGGTGAACAGATGCGGGATTTCCTCTACGTGAAAGATGCCGTCGAGATGACGCTCCATTTCGCCGAAAAAGCCCCACAGGTCGGCGGGCTCTACAACCTCGGCTCCGGCGACGCCAACACTTGGCTCACCTTAACCCGCGCGATTTTCACTGCTCTTAATCGCGCCCCACAAATCGAATTCATCGACATGCCGGAGGTCCTCCGCGGCAAATACCAATATTACACCCGCGCCGATATCTCCAAGTTGCGCGCCACCGACTACA
>CANHAH010000095.1 GCA_947458705.1 Opitutia bacterium
CGCTCTACCTCGCTGGCCCGAGCTTCACCGGCAATGGCGCCAACGCCGTGCTTTCTCCCGTCGCCGCCGCGGCCCGCGTCCGCCAACAAAAAACCGAAGGCTGGGACCTACTCAAAGTTCACCCTGGCGTGAAACGCGAAATCTACGACGCCATGGCCAAAACCGCCGACGAAGTTGGGATCCGTTTCGCTGGCCACATCCCCGCCGACGTCGGCCTCGTCCACGCCATGGAGCGCCGCCAAGAAACGGTCGACCACCTCGACGGCTACATCGAGCACCTCGGCGCCGACACCGCGCCCGTCGATCCCGCCAAACTCGCCGCCATCGTGAAACTCACCCGCGACACCGGCACCGCGGTCGTTCCTACCATGCCGCTTTGGGAGACCATCATCGGCGCCGCCGATCTCGAAAAAATGCTCTCCTATCCCGAGCTCCGCTACATGCCCGCCAAGGAAGTCGCTCGCTGGAAATCAGTCTACGAACGTCGCACTTCGGATCCGAAATTCTCTCAACCCCGCGCCCGGCAAATCGCCGCCAACCGCAAGGTCGTCCTCAAAGCCCTCGCCGACGGCGGCGTCACGATTCTCTTCGGCACCGATGCGCCGCAGGAATTCAGCGTCCCTGGTTTTTCGATTTATCGCGAGATGCAGGCCAACGTCGCCGCCGGCCTAACGCCTTACCAAGTGCTACGCTCCGCCACCAAAAACGTCGGCGACTACTTTAAAAGCAAAGACACCTTCGGCCTCGTCGCCGCCGGCCATCGCGCCGATCTCGTACTCCTCAATGCCAATCCACTCACCGACATCGCCCACGTCGCTCAGCGCGCCGGCGTAATGCTCCGCGGCCGCTGGCTCCCTGAAGCCGAACTCCAAGCAGGCCTCGCCAAAATCGCGGCCGCACCTTGAAGCCGACTTACTTTACAACAAAACGATAGGTCCCCGCGCCAACCTCCACGCGCAAATCCTCTCCGGCGGCAACGCATGCGCGCACTCCGGCGGCTTGATTTAGCGCAACGCCACTTTCTGTGGTACGCTCCACGGTGGCCCGAGGTAAAATCACCGCCGCACTCGTGTTCGGTGGCACCGTGACGTCGAGCGTGAAGACTCCATTTTCGTTTTTCCAAGAGCTAGCGATCCGACCATGAATTGAATCATAATGAGCTTTTACCCAAAATATTGGCGCCTGATCAGGATTGCTGCCGGCTGTCGGTGGACGCGGCCGAATTATAATTTTTCGATATCCGGCTCCATCTGAATCGATGCCGGCCAGTGAGCGATAAGCCCACTCCATCACCGCGCCAAACGCGTAGTGACTAAAACTATTCATCGCAGAATTTTGTAGTCCGTTCGCCCCGCCGAATCCGTGCTCTGTCGTATAACTATCCCAACGCTCCCAAACGGTGTTAGCGCCGTTAATGACTTCGTAACCCCAGCTTGGAAATTTTCGGCTCTGAAATAATCGTGTCGCCAGATCGTGCTGCCCGTTTTCCGTCAAGGCCGGCAACAAGGAACGCGTGCCGAGAAATCCCGTCGCCATGCGAACGTCGTTGCGGGTGATTTTTTCCGCGAGCATCGCCGCCACTTGCGGCCGTTCGGCTTCGGGGATTAGCCCAATCCAAAGTGCCATCACGTAGGCTGTTTGCGTATCGATCGTGAGCGTGCCGTCGGATTTGCGGTAGGTTTTGTTGAATACCACCTGGGTCTTAGCTCGGCGTGCGCGGTAGTTCGCTGCTTCGACTGGCCGGCCTATGGCATCCGCCATTTCTGCCATCAATGCACAATCAAGGGCATGGAAACAGGTGTCTAGATATTCTACGGGTGTAGTCTCTTTTACATTAAGCCAATCACCCCACGGATTGCCCAGACTTGTACCGAGCCCCTCGGGCGTGGTGCTGGCCTGACGCCAGGCCATAAAACGAGTCATCGAGTCCCAATGCCGCTCAAGCAGACGAGTGTCACCGTACGTTTTCCAGATCGTCCACGGACAAATAATTCCTGCATCCGTCCAGCCCGTACCAAAATTTTTTGCCGCTGAACCGTGCGCCATCGGATAAGGCGCGTAATCGGGATAAGCACCAAAGCTGCGCTGCGCCTCGACGACATCGTCGCTCCATTTGGTAAAAAATGCGGCGACGTCGGCATTAAACGTTGCTGTGCGGATGTAAGCCTGCGCGTCACCCATCCAGCCGAGACGCTCGTCGCGCTGTGGGCAGTCGGTGGGGATTTCCACAAAATTGGCGCGCTGGGTCCATTGGGCATTTTTTCCAAACTGCGTGAGCACGGGATCACTGCATTCAAAACTACCCGCGAGCGGCGTATCATTGTGCAACACGAGACCCGTAATGGCATCGAGCGCGGGCCGCTCCGCGAGGCCCGTGAGTTCAACGTATTGAAACCCATGGTAGGTAAACCGCGGCGACCACGTCTCGCCTCCCAGGTCCCCACGTAGTGTATAAAAATCCGTCGCGCGCGCCTTACGGAGATTTTCCGTCATGAGCCGCCCATCCGGGTGCAACATCTCACCATAGCGCAAGCGCACCTGAGTTCCCGAAGCGCCTTTGATTTTGAGCCGCACGATTCCGGCGAAATTTTGCCCAAGATCGAAAAGGTAAACTCCCGGCGAGGGCTCACTTATTTGCTTGGCTGGCATTTCCTGCGTCACACGGATTGGCGGCGCAGAGTAAGCCTGCATTTTTGGCGGCGCCACAAAACCCAAGTCCATATCGCGTTGTTCGAGGGCGTCGGAATACAGCGCGTGAGCGCGGGGATTAGTTTCTGCGCGTAGCGCCGGCGCCCAAGCGGAAGCGTCGTAATCTGGCGCCGCCCAACCACTCAATTCAGCCCGCGCATCGTAGGACTCGCCCATGATGAGATCCGCTTCACGCGTAGGCCCACGATCTGTGACGAGCCACGTGGTATCGGTGCCGAGGGTTTCGCGGGTGCCGTCCGTGTAATCGATTTCCAGCTGGACCCGAAGCGCGGGTGTCTTGCCGTAAAAATATCGCCCGACTTTATTTGGGCCATAACCCACGAGGAGTCCGTAGCCGACGTAGCCTGCATACCAACCATCGGCCACAACCGCACCAAGCACATTGGAAGCACCGCTACGTAGCAACGCCGTCACATCATGCGATCGATAATAAGCGCGCTGCAGATAATCAGACCAGCCAGGCTGAAAAAAGGCATCACCCACTCGTTGGCCGTTACAATAAAGGTCGTAGAGCCCGAGCGCTGACGCATAGATGACTGCGCGACGCACTGTTTTTGGTGCCGTAAATTCTTTTCGGAAATGCCGCGGTGGCGGCAAATGCAATTTCGCACGGTCCATGTGCAGCGGCTCGTGATCGCGCTGCGCGATCCAGGCTGCCGTCCAATCCTCTGGTTGTAACAAACCCATCGTCCAACGCGCAACCGGACTCCACCCCGAGACTTGATTCAGCTCGTCCCAGATGCGCACCTGCCAAAAGCACTCCGCTCGTGAAACCAGGGCTTTTCCCGCGTAAACCACTTGATTAGACATAGCGCCATCCACGCGGCCACTATCCCAAAGGTTTGCCTCGCCCCGTGTGAGCTTTTCTGCGCTCGAAGCCACGCGGATCTGAGCCGCGATTTGAGCGATTCCGCGGCGCTCAGACTCCAAACGCCAAGAAAGACGCGGCAACCGCACGTCAATTCCTTCGGGTTCACTCAGATACTCGCAACGCAATCCCTTCACGACGACGGGTTGAGACTGTGGCACCTCCGCGGCGAGGCCTAAGCCGACGCTCAAAAAAAACGAGGGTATGAGTTTTAAGGCTAACAGCAGCGATGATTTCATATAACGGAAAACCGCCCACCTCCAAAAGGGTGACGGTCTACAGGAACGTTTAAACTTGCAGAGGTTAAGGTGTTTTTTTGCCAAACGTGGGCTCGATCTTGATCAACGCCGTCGCTGCGAACGACGGAATCGTCGCGACCAAGACCCAGGTAAAAAATTTTACATAACCGAGCTGATCCTGAATCCAGCCAGCTGCCATTCCCGGCAACATCATGCCGAGCGCCATAAAGCCGGTGCAAATCGCGTAGTGCGCAGTTTGGTTTTCTCCACGCGCAATCATGATCATATAAAGCATATAGGCCGCGAACCCGAAGCCGTAACCAAACTGTTCCACCGCGAGAAGGCTGCTGATCAAAACCACACTGCTTGGTTGGACGAGCGCGAGGTAGATAAAAACCAGGTTGGGTAAGTTCATCGCTAAAATCATCGGCCACAAAAGGCGCTTGAGGCCATAAACCGAAATGATCCAGCCGCCCAAAATTCCGCCGATAGTAAGCGCTGCTACGCCGACCGTTCCGTAAACGAGCCCCACTTGTTGCGTGGTCAATCCGAGCCCACCCACATCGCGACCATCTAGCAGAAACGGCGTAACGAGTTTCAACGCCTGTGATTCCGCAAAGCGGTAAAGTAATAAGAATCCGAGCGCCGACCCGATGCCGGGTTTTTTAAAAAACAGAACAAAAACGCGGGCGAAATCACCCCATAGTTGTCCGGTGCGCGGGGCCGCCCGATCCGCCGCCGGCTTGGGCAGCACGAAGAAATGATACAACCCCGCGAGCACAAAAAAAACCGCGAGCACCAGAAACACCATCGACCACGCCTGCGTGAAACTACCCAGGGTCTGCGACAGGTAACCTGCCAAATATACGAGTCCACCCTGACCGGATAGGGTCGCCATCCGATAAAACGTGCTACGCACCCCGACAAACGCCGCCTGTCGATGCGGCGGCATCGCGAGTAGATAAAATCCGTCCGCCGCAATGTCGTGGGTCGCGGAGCTAAATGCTAACAACCAAAATACCGCCAACGAGGCCTGGAAATACGCCGGCCCGGGCAAGGTCAACGCCACGGCCGCGAGGGCTCCGCCGATACCAATCTGTAGCGAGACGATCCAAAAGCGCTTCGTGCGAAACAGCTCCACCAGCGGCGACCACAGCGGCTTGATCACCCATGGTAGATAAAGCCAGCTCGTGTAGAGCGCGATATCCGTATTGGAAACCTTAAGGTTTTTATACATGACGACGGCTAGCGTCATCACGACGACGTAAGGAATACCTTGGCAAAAATACAGTGAGGGAATCCAGCGCCAGACGTTAGGAATTTTCGGTGCAGGAGTTTCCATGGGGTAAATGGGGGGGGGTTAAGAACTAGAATCCGTGGCGAGGTCCAACCGTACACGCGGACTTTCGTTGCCCACAGCGTCGACCGCGGTCACGACGACGCACTTGAGTTTACCGAGCTTCAAATCGGCGCCTAAGCTTAAACGCGTATCGGAAGCGCGTTGCACCGAAAATTTCCAGTGTTCGCCGTACAATCGCCACACGGCGAAGGCGACCACGGGTTTCCCCTTTCCAGCAATGATCGTAGCCGTCTGCGTTGTAGGCGCGTGCTTGAGTGTGACCGCGGGTGGTTGGATAGGGTCGAGCCAAGGCGTCGCCGGCACGAGCGCATCTTGGGCGTAGGGCCCAGTGCTCAGCCGCGCATCTATCCCTCGTCGCCCTTGCAGCAGCGCGATCATACTAAAATGAATGTGTCCGGTCGCACCACGCTGCGCCCTTGTGAGATCGATCTGACGGGTGATCTCGTCGGGCGACCACGACTTCGGTGTGTCGTTGATCGAGCTCGTAAACAAACCTGGCCAAATGTGGCGCTGAGCGGGATTGCGCTCGGTCCAATAGTTTAACAACACCCCAAAATCCTGCGCTTTTTTTTCCTTTGGCCAGTAAAGCTGCGGCGCGAGGTAATCGAGCCAGCCTTTTTCCAACCACAATTCCACATCAGCGTAGAGTTTATCGTATTGGCTAAAACCTACGATACCGCGCGGGCGAAGCTGCGGGCGACCGATACCAAAAGGGCTTACGCCAAATCGCACGCACGGCTTAATTGTGTGGATCGTGCTGTAGATTTTTTCCACCAGCTGATTCACCTGTTGGCGACGCCACTCCGCACGCTGCGTCTTGCCACCCGTCGCGCGATAGCGTTGCCACGCGGGTTCATCAGGAAAATCCAGCTCGGACGCGGTGGCGGATTTTATCACCGGAGAACCCGCTGATGCGGTTGCGGGAGCTGCAATGGGATACGGATAAAAATAATCGTCGATGTGCACGCCATCAATGTCGTAGCGACGCACAACGTCGCTGATCACTTCAAGCGTGCGGTGAACCGCGAAGGGCTCAGCCGGATCCATCCAGAGCAAGTCACCGTAAGCTTTCACCGCCTCGGGGTTTGTTTGAGCGATGTGCGTTACCGCGAGTGGAGATTTGGCGGTGTTATGGCGCGCGCGGTAAGGATTGAACCACGCATGCAACTCGAGCCCGCGGCGGTGGGCTTCCGTCACCCAAAACTCCAGCGGATCATAAAACGGCGTGGGGGCTCGCCCTTGTGCGCCCGTCAAATATTCCGACCACGGCTCGAGCTCGGAGGCATACAAAGCATCGGCGGCCGGACGCACTTGGAGGATGATCGCGTTGAGTTTCAATGCCTGGGCGCGTTCCAAAATTGCGAGCGCCTCGGCGCGTTGTTGTTCAACGGGCAGGCCTGATTTACTCGGCCAATCGATGTTCGCCACAGTGGCGACCCATACTGCGCGAAATTCTCGCGGCGCCGGTGGCGGATTTTTTTCCTGATCAAAAAAATACCAAGCCAGCGCGAGCCCGATGAGACTCACGATCAACGCAAAAAGGACCCACTGTGAGCGTTTCATCCCATTAAACGCGTAGCCCTCACGCCTTCAAAATCGCGCGGCGCACATCGCCGGCCACGGCATCAAGTGCGGCCTGCGCGGCGGTGACGTTGGTTTTTAAGTGCAGCGCCACGATCGCAGTTTTCACCTTATAGCCGCATTGCTCGAGCGTACTTTTCGCGGCGGCTTCATCGGCGCCGGTCGCGCGCACCGTCAACGCGATCGCGCGGCGGAAGAGTTTCGCGTTGGTCGGCATGACATCGACCATGAGGTTACCGTAAACTTTATGCAGCCGGACCATGATCGCACTTGAGAGGGTGTTGAGAAAAATTTTCTGAGCCGTTCCAGCTTTCAGACGTGTGCTGCCAGAAATCGTTTCGCTCCCCGTATCGAGAGTGATGCCAATCTCTGCTGCGGCTACGACGGGTGAATCAGGATTATTAGCCGCGCCGATTGTAAGAAGACCCGCCGACCGACCGGCTTCGAGCGCACCCAAGACGTACGGCGTAGCCCCTGAAGCTGCGAGGCCGATCAAGACGTCGTTGCTGGTGGGATTCGTGGCGTGGACATCAGCGGCGCCTTGCGCGCGGTTATCTTCGGCGCCTTCCACGGCTTCAAATAACGCCGCACGTCCGCCTGCGAGTAACGCCACGACGCGATCCTTGGGCCAACTAAATGTCGGCCACAGCTCAACACTGTCGAGTAGCCCGAGTCGCCCGGAGGTGCCGGCGCCGGCATAAATCAAACGCCCACCGGACGCGATGCGGGGCGCGGCGGCATCCACCGCCCGGGCGATGTGTGCGGCGGCCGTGTGAACGACTTGCGCCGCGTGGACTTGGTCAGCCGTAAAGGCGCGGATCAAATCCGTCGTCGCATAACGATCAAGATCGGGGTGCTGGCCGCTGGGAGTTTCCGTGTTTAACATCGGTGCGCCGAGAATCCCTCGTTGCCGCGTTCGGTTCAACTGCTCATTTCACCTTACGCGTGGATCGTCCTTCTCCAACTTCCAACCCTTCGCCCGCCGCCGAGCTCTACGTCGGTGCGCTTTCCGGTACTAGTGTCGACGGGGTTGATGTTGCGCTCGTGCGATTTGAACCGCAGCCCACGCTCGTCGCTTCGCATTCGCTCGTATTTCCCACGGCCTTGCGAAGCGAATTGCTCGCGCTCTGTGTCCCGGGAGAAAACGAGATCGATCGCCTCGGGCGGGCCGATGTCGCCCTCGGTCAACTTTTCGCTCAAGCCGTCAACGAACTCCTCGCGCAGGCCGGTGTCGCTCCCCGCGCGGTCCGCGCCATCGGCAGCCACGGGCAAACGATCCGCCACCGACCCGGCTTCACGCCCGCGTTCACTCTGCAGATCGGCGATCCTAACGTCATCGCTGCGGCTACCGGCATTCCAGTCGCCGCCGATTTCCGCCGCAAAGACGTCGCGCTCGGCGGGCAAGGCGCGCCGCTCGTTCCAGCCTTTCACGACGCAATTTTTCGCGATGCCCGAAGCGACCGTGTCGTTATCAACATCGGCGGCATCGCCAATCTCACCGCCTTACCCGCTGCCCCGACCGCGCCTGTCCTCGGTTTCGACACGGGGCCCGGCAACACGTTGCTTGATGCCTGGAGCCGACGCGTCCTAGACGCGCCGATGGACCGCGATGGCGCTCTCGCCGCCCGCGGCCGCGTCGTGCCGGCATTACTGAGTGCTTTACTCGCCGAGCCTTATTTCGCCCAAGCCGCCCCGAAGAGCACCGGCCCTGAGCATTTTTCCATGGCTTGGCTCAAGCGTCACCTCGACGCCCTGCCCGCGCCACCCAGCGAGGCCGACGTACAAGCAACCCTCCTGGCCCTGACCGCGGAGTCGATTGCGGCGGCGATAGAGTCTCTCCCGCAACTCACGCGGCCGGATATTTTTATTTGCGGTGGTGGCGCGCGTAATCCGGTCCTGCTAGGAGCCTTGCGTGCGCGTTTGCCCACCAACCGCGTGGATACGACTG
The DNA here is from genome assembly GCA_947458705.1 of Opitutia bacterium. Lineage (GTDB taxonomy): Bacteria > Verrucomicrobiota > Verrucomicrobiia > Opitutales > Opitutaceae > Tous-C4FEB. The sequence continues at coordinate 8,706 of CANHAH010000095.1, forward strand.
AGGCGTTGGGCGTTTCCCCTAGCTGGGTCGAAGCCCTCGCTTTCGCCTGGCTCGCCCGCCAACGCTGGCACGCCCTCCCCGGCAATGCCCCGGCCGTTACGGGCGCGAGCCGCCCTGCTGTCCTAGGCGGACTTTTTTTGCCGGAATGATTTCTGCCACCGACAAAGCATCCGCGATTCTAACTGAATCCGACTGGCTCGCCCGCCAAGCGGCTCACGAAACGCGCGTGCGCGCCTGGACTGATCCACACCAAGCACGCGCCTCCCGTGGCGAGAAACATCCGGTGCACGATTTTCTTTTTAGTTACTACGCCTTCCGCGCCGCGTGGCTTCGTCGTTGGCATCCGGGCCCCGATGTCGTTCTCACGGGCGCCGCGGCTGAAACGTTTCTGCGTTGGCCCGAGTACCGCACGGTCACTCTCGACGACGGCACCCGCGGCGTCGCTCTCGAACCCGGCGCGTTGCCAGTGCATCGCCGTGTCTTCGTGACATGGCTGCGCGATCTTCTGCAAACGATGCAGACGCGCCCGGCGTTTTTCGGCTGCTTCGGTTTGCACGAATGGGCGATGGTTTATCGCCAGACGCCCGACGAGATTCGCCACAACGCCTACCCGCTACGTTACCCGCCCGAAGCCTTGGCGCGCATCGTCGAAGCCGCGCCCATCACGTGCACGCACTTCGATGCGTTTCGCTTTTTCACCGCGCCCGCCCGCCCGCTCAACAAACTTCAACCCACCCGCGAAACCGTCTCGCAACACGAACAACGCGGCTGCCTTCACGCCGGCATGGATCTGTACAAGTGGGCCTTCAAACTTGCGCCGTTCACGCCGAGCGAGCTCGTAGCCGACGCCTTTGAACTCGCCTGCGCCATCCGCGAAATCGACATGCGCGCCAGTCCGTACGATCTCGCCGCGCTCGGCTACCCGCCCATCGCAATCGAAACGCCCGCTGGCCGCGTCGAATACGAACAGCATCAACGCACCTTCGCGACCCGCGGCGAGCCCCTCCGCGCCCGCCTCCTCGCCATTTGCGAACGCCTGCTCGCCGCCCCGCTTGCGAACCTCACTCCTTCAACTAATCTACACCCATGAAATCTATTTTTACCTTCGGTGCTGTCGCCTTACTCACGACGATTCACCTCACACCCGTGCACGCCGCAGCCACCAACACGACCGCCGCTGCTGCCGCGGCGGGTAATTTCACCGGCAAGGTCGTGGAGACGATGGACGCCGCCACCTACACGTACGCGCTCATCGACACGGGCGCGGCGAAAGCTTGGGTCGCCGCTCCGCAATTCATCGTAAAAGTCGGCGACACTCTCGCGGTGGCCGACGCCATGCCGATGAACGACTACCGCAGCAAAACGCTCAACCGCACCTTCGACGTCGTCTACTTCAGCGGCAACGTCCGCGTGAACGGAAAACCCGCGCTCGCCCCAACCACCCCCGCTAACGGTGCCGCTGCGGCCGCACCGAAGGCCGCAAATCTTACCAACATCCCGCGCGCACCCAACGGCCAAACCGTCGCGGAAATCCTGACCGACAAAAATAAATTCGCCGGCCAACCGATCGCCATCCGCGCTCGCGTCGTGAAATACAATGCGCAGATCCTCGGTAAAAATTGGCTGCATCTCCGCGACGGTTCCGGCGGCGAGGGCACCAACGACCTCACCGTCACAACGAACGCCGAAGTCAAAGTCGGCGACCTCGTGCTCGTCACCGGCAAGCTCACGACCGACCGTGATTTCGGCAGCGGCTACACCTATGCCGCGATCGTCGAGAACGCGACCGTTGTTGTTCAATAAACGTCTTTGCCCTGCGCGCTCATCCTCCCGCTATGCCCAACACCCTGACGCGGAAAAAACCGACTTTTCCCGTCAGCCCAGATTTGCTCGGCTACCTGCGTCGCTACAAACGCGAGCGCGATCTCTCCGTCACTTACGAACGCCTCCGCGCTTTTCAGGAGGTAATCCCACTCACGGATGACAAAGGCGCACCCACGCTCTGGGACACCGTCATCTACGACGGCGCCGAGATGCGCGAACTCAACGAGGCGCTGAAACTCGTTTACGCTCTGCTCAAGGTTGACGGCGATCTCTCCGTGATGAGCCACC
>CANHAH010000096.1 GCA_947458705.1 Opitutia bacterium
CTCTTGGGGCACTCCTAGAACCCAATTCGTTATGCTAAGTTATCTGGCTAATTTCGAAGATTTCTACGGCCCGTTACGCGTGTTTCGCTCACTCACATTTCGCACCGTAGGCGCGACTGTGACCGCCGCAATGATTGGCTTTATCATCGGACCTTGGTTGATTGCGAAATTGAGAAAATTGAAGTTTGGCCAGCACTACGACGACGATCGGACGGGTGATCTCGCGCAGCGCTTCGATAAAAAAAATACTCCAACGATGGGTGGATTACTCATTTTTGCGGCAGTGTTCGGATCAGCGGTACTCTGGGCAGAACCCAAAATTTGGGTTGGTGTGGCGCTCTTTGTTTACGCGGCGCTTACGGCGGTCGGTTTTCGAGATGATTGGCTCAAAGTCGTACACAAGAATCGTAATGGCATCTCCTCGAAAGAGAAAATTTTTTGGCAGACCTTAGTCACGGTAGTGGCCCTAGTCGCGCTGCTTTGGCACCCTGCCAGTACGGAAAAAATTCGAGAGCTTTGGGTGCCGTTTGTGAAGCATCCGATATATGTTTTCTCGGGTGTAATCGGTCTGCCGGCACTTTTTATATTTATCTATCTCTGGCTCGTGGGTTTCAGTAACGCGATTAACCTAACGGACGGATTGGATGGACTAGCGATCGGTTGCACGATCTCGGTTTCACTCGTTTACGGCATTTTAGCCTACGTCGCAGGTAACGTGATTATTTCAGATTATCTTTTGATCCCATATGTGGCAGGTGTGGGTGAGCTGACGGTAGTTTGTGGTGCATTGGTGGGCGCCGGGCTGGCGTTTCTTTGGTACAATTCTTTCCCAGCGGAATTGTTCATGGGCGACACGGGATCGCTGGCGCTTGGTGGTTTGATCGGAATCATGGCTTTTATGGTTCAGCAGCCCTTGACCTTGCTTATCGTTGGCGGAGTTTTCGTGTGGGAGGCTGCCTCCGTTATGATCCAAGTCTCGGTGTTTAAATACACCAAACGACGAAGCGCGACTGGGGAGGGTAAACGTTTTTTTCTAATGGCTCCGATCCATCATCATTTTCAAAAAAAGGGCTGGCCCGAAACGAAGGTCGTTTTGCGATTTTGGGTTTTGTCTCTGATTTTCGCTCTCGTCGGGCTTGGCACGCTGAAGCTGCGTTAATCTCAAACTGATCACTGATTACTATATCTATTTCCCTCTAGATTGAACGTGCGTTTTTTATCCTGAACAACCATCTACTTTAACTATGAAAATCATCCGTGTCTTTGGCGTAGTCGTGGGTATCCACCTTTTCGCCCTCATGCTCATTTTCGCAAATCCTGGTTGCAGCTCGACGAGCAAGCCAGCTCCCACGCCGTCGGATACCGCAGCCGCTCCCACGCCGGCGTCTCCTGTGGTTAGTGTACCGCTCTCAGGCGCAACTGAATCCTCCCTCACGTCCGCGCCACTCGGCGCAGAACCTATGAGCAGCGCAGTCGGTGGGGTTCGTTTCACGCCTACGCGTCCGGGTACACCAGCGGCCAGCGCTCTGGAGGCCGCTCCCGTGGCCAATGTTACTCCGGCTACGACCTATGTCGTCGTGAAAAATGACAACCTCTCAAGCATTGCTAAGAAAAACCATCTCACCGTAACCGAACTCGCTGCGGCCAATAACATCAAAGTCGCTCAGTCTCTGCGTCTCGGCCAAAAACTAATCATCCCTGGCAAGGCTCCCGCGGCGGGTTCGGCAATGTCGACGGCGACAGCGCCGGCCAAGACAGCCACGACCTTAGCCAATGCCTCCGCCAAGCCTGCTGCAGACGCCGTTTCGCATACCGTAAAAATGGGTGAGTCGCTGGGCACAATCGCGCGCAAGTACGGGGTTCGTCAGGGCGATGTTGCCGTCGCCAACAACATTACCGATCCGCAAAAAATCACCGCCGGTCAAATTCTCACGATACCCGCTCCGACGGCGGCGAACAAAGCTAAAGCCGCCGGAAAGCCGGCGGATACCGCTAAGGCTCCTGAACCCATCAAGCCGCTCTTTGTCGTCCCCCCCGTTGAGCAAGATCTTGATGCGGGCTTGAAGCCAGCGACGGGCACAGACGTGCCAGTCATTAAGGTCGAGGAAGCCCCAGCTCCTAAGCTCTAAATAAATACATGTCGTACGCGTTCGCAGAGCCTCGCCGCGTACCCTCTCTTCGTTTTTTGCTTTTTTGAGCCTGCCATGTCGACCGCGCCCGTCGCTCCGCCTCGTGCCCTCCAGCTCATAAATCCCGCCGCGTTGATTGCTGTCTGTTGCATTGGGCTAACGATTTTAGGTCTAACTATTTTGTTCAGCGCCAGCGCTTCTTTTAAGCAAGGGCCGTATTATTATCTAAATAAACAAATTCTGGGGGTTTTTTTGGCCGGCGGCCTGTGTTTCATGGCTAGTCGGATCAACCTTGATTACGCGCGACGTTACTCGTGGTGGATCGCTGGTATCGCTTTGTTTTTATTGGTGTTGGTTTTAATCCCAGGGTTGGGGATTTCAGTTAAGGGCAGTCGTCGTTGGTTGGGGTTTGGTTCATTGCGATTGCAGGTATCGGAATTCGCCAAGCTCGCGTTGGTGTTCTGCCTTTCGCATTACCTCGCTTTGAATCAGACGCGTATTGGCGAATTCGTGCGTGGTTATTTGGTGCCCCTGGCTTTGATTGGCGCGTTCGTCGGCTTAATCGTGCTTGAGCCGGATTTCGGCACGGCAGCGCTCGCATTGGTTGTGGGGCTTACCTTGTTGTTTTTGGCCGGTGCAAAATGGCGCTATATTGTGCCGACCGTGGGACTCGCGATTTTCTTTTTTGCGGTGTTGGTGATCCACAACCCAAATCGCCTGCGGCGATTTGTCGCATTTCTAGACGTCGAGGGCAACAAGCAGGCTGGAACCTATCAATTGTACCAAGCCCTAGCGGCATACGCAGCCGGCGGCACCGAGGGCGCTGGTTTGGGACAAGGGCGACAACAGCTCAATTTTTTGCCGGAAGCTCACACTGATTTTATTTTTGCGGTCGTTGGGGAGGAGCTCGGGCTCTGGTTTACCTTGGGCGTAGTGGCGGTTTTTGCGACGATCTTCATCGCTGGACTGGTACATCTACGCCGTGCACCCAATCTCTTTCATTTCTTACTAGTAACCGGTTGCCTAATGTTGATCTGTTTGCAGTCGATCGTGAATCTTGGAGTGGTTACCGGTGTGTTTCCTACTAAGGGAATGTCTCTACCTTTTATCAGCGCCGGGCTCTCGAATCTGTTGCTCATGGGTTTGCTGGTGGGTATCATTCTTAACACGCAACGCACGTGGGGTCGTGCGGTACTTGCCGAAAAATCACGTTCAATGCGTGAGGTACTGGGTTAAGTATCTGGGCTATAGAAGCAGATTCTGTTTACGTAAATTTTCATGAGCCACTTTCTGATCTCTTGTGGTGGTACCGGCGGACATCTTTCACCTGGCATCGCTCTGGCTGAGGGACTCACGGCCCGTGGCCACACCACCACGTTGCTAATCAGTCAGAAAAAAGTGGATGCCCGTCTCATAGAGAAATACCCTCAGATGCATTTTGCTCGTATGCCGGGTTCGGGCTTTTCTTGGCGCCCAATCGCTTTGGTGCGTTGTCTATTTGCGCAATTTCGGGCCGTGCATTTTTGCCGTCGGCTTATTCGGCAGACTGCGCCGGTCGGTATTGTTGGCTTTGGCGGCTTTACCTCAGCCCCTATCGTGTTGGCAGGTAGAGGGGCGCGGTTGCCCGTTTTGTTGCATGAATCCAATCGGGTGCCTGGTCTGGCGATTCGTTGGTTGGGGCGTTTAGCGACCCTCGTTTATCTGCCGCCAGGTGTTCTGCTTCCTCGCCTGCAAGCCTCGTCCATTCGTTACGCAGCTCCGCCGGTGCGCTCCGAAATCTTGCGGACCTCTGCGATTGATGCGCGTCTCGCTTTGGGCCTGGATCCGATGCGCAAGGTGCTCGTCTTGCTCGGTGGCAGCCAAGGCGCTAGCGCTCTCAATCACTGGGCGCGGGAACACGTTGAGACGCTCGCGCATGAAGGGGTTCAGCTTTATTGTGTAACCGGATTGGGCAAAGGTTCGACCGAGTCGCTCGCGCTTAAAACTAAAATGGGCGAACCGATTAACGCGATGTTCGTGCCATTCAGCGACCGCATCGCACAACTGCTTTCGGCGGCAGATCTTGTAGTATCTCGAGCTGGAGCCGGCTCAATTGCAGAACTGATCCGTTGTCAGACGCCGGCGATCTTAGTACCTTTCCCCCAATCAGCCGACGATCATCAACGCGCTAACGCAGCCTATTTCGAGCAGCAGGGCGGCGGCCTTGTCATCGAACAGGCTGTACTCAAAAAGCTACAAATCACCGTGCTTGATCTGATTTTTAACGACCGCCTGCTTTCTCAATATCGCGCCCAACTCAAAGCGATGGATCGCGCCGATACTGTCGATATCATGGTCAACGATCTTGAGCGACTAGCGGCTTCGCCAGAATGCGCCGCATCGATTTCCTCCTAATCGGCCATATGAACTCAGTGACTTCAAATTCAGCCGACCCATCCAAGCCCGTCACGCCGAGCAAACAGCGATGGGACGAATTCCACCAAGTGATACACTCGCGTCTGGGCGCCACGGCTAAATTCACGCGTGAAGAACCTCTCGCGGTTAAAACCACGATCCGTATCGGTGGCTCCGCTCGGCTGTATGCAGAGCCAGGCAGCATAGAAGATATGCGCCTGTTGCTTACAGCTGCGGCGGCGGCCGGTATCGATGTTTTGCCCCTAGGTCGCGGTTCTAATCTGATTGTTCCGGATGCCGGGGTGGAGGCATTGGTGATTTCAATGGCGCATGAAAATTGGGCAAAATTTGAACCACGTCCTGATGGTGCCCTCTGGGTGGGCGCTGGACTCAGATTGAAAAATCTATGCGGCCTAGCGGCCAAATCAGGATTAACCGGTTTTGAATTTCTTGAAGGTATTCCGGGGAATATAGGTGGAGCGCTGCGTATGAACGCCGGCGCGATGGGTGGCTGGATGTTCGATGTAGTAGAAGCGGTGCAACTCATCACGGCCACTGGCGAAAGCCGGACTTTGGACCGTGCGGCGATGCACGTGGAGTATCGGCACTGCGCTGAGTTGCATGATGCGATCGCTCTAGGCGCATTGTTGCGTCCTTCCGCTCACGCCGACACCGAAGCGGTAGGACGACAGATTGATGTTTATAAAAAAAAGCGTCAGGAGTCCCAGCCACGCGAGCCAAGTGCAGGCTGTATTTTTAAGAATCCACCGGGCAACTCGGCAGGGCGCCTTATTGACCAAAGTGGACTCAAGGGAGAGCGGGTGGGGGATGCAGAGGTTTCTCCAATTCATGCCAATTTTATGATAAATCGGGGTGCGGCCACGAGCGCCGACTTGATTGAACTCGTTCGGAGGGTGCGCGCTCGTGTGCGCGCCGCCCAAGGCGTGGAGCTTGAGCCAGAAGTTTTGCTTTACGGACAGCAATGGAAAGACGTGCTCTGAGGGCGCTTCTTTATACTTAATTTCATGAATTCACTTCCCGAAATCGCCGTCTTCGCCGGCGGCACGTCTTCTGAGCGCGAAGTCTCACTCGGCTCTGGTCTCGCGAGTGCGTGTGCGCTCGCGCGCTCTTTCCCGACACGACTTTTTGAACTCACGGCTGACGCCTTGCCTGCTGGCCTCGATCCGAAGCGTCATGTAGTTTTTTCTACTTTGCATGGCGGGTTTGGTGAAGACGGTTCGATGCAACGTCTACTGGATGCGGCGGGTGTGGTTTACGCAGGGTGTGATGCGGCGAGCAGCGCACTCACCATGGATAAGACGCGCACGAAAAATGCCGCAGCCTCACGTGGGGTTCAGATCGGTCCGGGGGTGGTATTTAACGCGAAAATTACCCCGACGGCGGATGAGCTTGTGGCCAAGCTGGGTGAGCAGGTGGTCCTCAAACCCAATGATCAAGGTAGCAGCGTTGGCCTGACCATAAACGCGGGGCGCAGCGAACTCGCCGCTTCGCTCGCGCGAATCACGCCTGGCTCTTGGCTGGCGGAACGTCGCTTGTTAGGCCGAGAACTTTCGGTCGGGGTTCTTCGGGGAGCGGCGATGGGTGTAGTGGAGATTCGGCCGAAGTCGGGGGTTTATGATTACACGAGTAAATACACCAAAGGTGCGACTGAGTATTTTGCACCTGCGCCGCTGGACGCGGCCACGACGTTGAGTGTCCAGCGCGCAGCAGAGTCGGCCTTCGCCGCCTGTGGCTGTCGGGATTATGCTCGGGTGGATTTTATCCTGGTCGGTAGTGCCGAGCTTTATTTGCTGGAAATCAATACGCTGCCGGGCATGAAGGAAACGAGTTTGCTGCCGATGAGTGCGCGTTGTGCGGGGCTAGATTTCACGGCGTTGGCCCGTGAGTTGGTATTGCCAGCACTGCAGCGTTTTTCCGAGGCTATGGCTCGCTGAATTTCTTGCGAATCGATCCTAACAACAACCCTGCCGGCCGAAGCTGGAGAGACATTCCCCAGCCCGTGAAACCGCGCGCGATGTCGCGCGAGGGGCGGCGCCGGCTTGCAGCGTCGATTTTACGCTTTGCAGTCGCGGTAATCGTAATCGTGGGTGTGCTAGTGGGGATATGGCAGGTAACTCATGAGCTACGGGAAAATCCCAGCATGACACCTGCAGCCGCAGCGGTGCCGTTGGCCCCCCCGCGCCTTGAGACCGACGGGTTTCTCGGCTCGGATCCGGGGTGGCTCGTACGTACACTCGCCTTGCCGCGGGGTGCCTCGCTAATTGGCCTCGATCTCGATGAATTACGTGAGCGACTTCTCGCCCACAGTCAGGTGAGGACGGCGGTGTTGACGAAGATTTTCCCCGCCACCCTTCGGGTTCGTATCACCGAGCGCATGCCCGTGGCCCGGGTCATGGCCCAATTGGCTAACGGCGATCCACAGGCATTCCTTGTCGCGAGAGATGGCGTCGTGTTTCCTGGCATTGGGTATGAGGTGACGTTGCTGAACTCACTGCCGTGGCTCGAGCCCATGAAGCTCGCTCGCACCGTAAACGGCTTCCAGGTTATTGAGGGTATGGGCGCCGCATCCGATCTAATTGCTAAGGCCCAACTCGAAGCCGAGCACCTCTACTCCAGTTGGCGCGTAGTCTCCCTCGCTCGACTTAATGCTGATGCCGAAATCGAGGTGCGCACCGCATCGGGTGGCACGATTGTTTTCAGCGCCACCACTGATTATTTTACGCAACTCGCTAACCTCGATCTTACCCTCGACCGCATCGCTGCCCAAGGGGCTACGTTTAAACGCATCAATCTCGCCAACGGTCGCGACGTCACGGTCACACTGGATACGCCACTCCTGCCTTCAACCTCCGCAATCGGTAAACCTGCCCCTTCCAACAAAGCGGGCTCGATGCCGGTCGGTTCGAAACCGTCCTCGCCCCAGACCACCGCATTCGGTAATTTTTCCACCCAGCCCAAAAAAGCTCCGTGAGTTCCAAACCCACCTTCATCGGTGCCGTAGAAATCGGCACCTCCAAAGTCACCGCGCTCATCGGCGAATATAATGGTCGTGAACTCGCGATTATCGGACGCGGTGAATGCGCCTCGCGAGGTGTCATCAAGGGTGCTGTCGTCGATTACAAGGCTGCCAGCGAATGCACACATAGCGCCCTAGAGCTCGCTGAACGCGATGCCGGAGAACGCATTGAGCTGGTGTTTCTCGCTCAAACGGGCGGACACCTCGAAGGCTTTTACAACGAAGCTTCTGTCAACGTGAAATCGGCCGATAACATGATCGAGCGCGAAGACATTCGTACCGTTTGCGATTTGGCCAAATCCAAGGATCTCCCTTCTGGACGCATGGTCGTACACCATATTCGACGACCGTTCCGCGTCGACGGGCGCCTTGTCCCCACTTCGCCTGAAAACCTAGTCGGTCAAAAACTCGAAGTCGGTTATTGGACAGTCCACGGCCAAGAACAACGCCTTGCTGATAACATTCACGTCATTCGCGGATTTAATTTGGAAGTGCGTGAACTCGTGCTCTCCAGTCTGGCGTCTGGTCACATGGTCACCACCGCCGAAGAACGCCAAAACGGTGTTCTGGTCATCGACATCGGTGCAGGAACTACAGATTTTGTTCTCTATCGTGATGGCGTCGCGCACACCACTGGCGTCGTCCCGGTCGGCGGCTCGCACCTCACCAACGATCTTAGTCTGGGTCTGCGTCTCACTGACGGCCAAGCCGATAAACTTAAACTCCGTCATGGGCGCGCCATGCTTCAAGCTCGTGATAAAACCGAAAAAGTTTGGCTCGACGGAAACTTCGCCATCGGTGACCGCCAATTTCCTCGTTACGCCATCGAACAAATCACGTCAGCCCGTATTTGGGAATTACTTGAAGTCGTGAAGAAAAAAATGGGTCACAGCTTCTCGCCTGAAACCTGTCAGGCGGGCGTCGTCTTGACTGGCGGCACCGGCAAAATCCCCGATATAGCCGAATGCGCGGCCAAAGTTTTCAATGTTCCTGCCCATCTAGGCGAAGCGCCCACTTGGGTGGCGGAAAATCTCCGCGACCCCAGCTACCACACTGCGCTCGGCCTGCTCTATTACGGGATCAGCACTCAGGGTGAAAAATCTGCGCCCGTGCGCCGTAAATCCGGTTTCTTGCACAGCGTTTCACGTCTCTTCACCACTTCCTGAGCTGCGTCATGAATCCTACCGAATTACCACTCGATTCCCAGCTCCTTGCGGATCGCAGCGTAGCCATCAAACTCGTCGGTGTCGGCGGCGCCGGCTCCAACGCCGTTGACCGCCTCAAAATGGAAAATCTCGAGCGGCTCCAGCTCGCTGTAATTAACACCGATCACCAAGCACTCGCGAGCTCGCCGGTGCAGGACAAGGTACTCATCGGCATGAGCGTCACCCGCGGCCTCGGAGCCGGTGGCGACCCCGAGCTCGGACGTGAAGCCGCCGAATCTGACCGTGAAAAAATCTCTACCGTCGTCAAAGACTGTGACCTCGTTTTTTTGATCGCAGGTATGGGAGGTGGCACGGGCAGCGGCGGCGCCCCAGTCGTTGCCGAAATTGCCGCAGAGACCGGCGCCCTCGTCATCGCCTTTGTCACGATGCCTTTTAGCTTCGAGGGTGGCCGCCGCCTCAAACAAGCCGAAGAAGGCCTACTCGCGCTTCGCAAGGTCTGCGACGCCGTTATTCCCCTGCCTAATGACATGCTCCTTCAGGAAGGCGCCGAGAACGAGACGGTTCTCGATTCCTTCGCCCGCGCCGATGAGTGGATCGGCCGCGGTGTAAAATCCATCTGGTCGATGCTTATGAAGACCGGCCTTATCAACCTCGACTTCGCCACGCTTCGACAAGTATTCCAACAACGCGGCGGAAAAACCCTCTTTGGTCTCGGCCATGGCATCGGTCCCAACGCCGTTAATGATGCCATCGAAAGTCTTAAACTTTGCCCATTGCTGCACACTCCAGAGTTTTCTCGCAAGGCGGACCGACTCCTCGTCAATATTATCGGTGGTACCGATCTCACTCTGCCTAAGGTGAACGACCTCATGAGTGCCATTGCGGAAAAGTTTGGTCGTGATTCTTCCATCGTCATGGGCGCTGTGATCGACGAAGCCATGCCGCAACGCATTGAAATCTGCGTCCTCGGCACCAGTGACCTTAATGGCCGCACTGGCCTCACGCGTCGTCTGGTCGCCTCGGGTAAACGCGCCCCGCTTGGCCGCGCTGATTCCGCGCCCCCCATACCCCAGACCGAACCGGCCTCGGAACTTTTCCCCACGACCACTGCTCAGTCTGCAACCACCGCCGAAGCCCGTGCAGCGGCCGCCAAGCTTGATCAAGACGAGTTTGGATTCGGCGAAGTTGAGAGTCGTGGCCACTTCGAGAAAACTGACCGTAATCTCTTCGATGGCCAAGACCTCGACGTGCCTACCTACCTGCGCAAAGGCATCAAAGTCGCCCTCTGATTAGCGCTCTGCGGCAACGTCGAAGACCCCCCTTGGCAAAGGCGGAAGCATCTGCATCGTGATCTCATGTTTGTTGACGAATGTGTAATTAAAGTAAGCGCCGGTGACGGCGGACGAGGCTGCGTGTCCTTTCGCCGCGAGAAATATGAACCTTGGGGTGGCCCCAACGGTGGCGATGGCGGCCGTGGCGGCGACGTCATTCTCGTCGGCGACGTTAACACTAACAACTTGGTTGATTACAAGTATCAGCCCCACTGGCGCGCCGAACGCGGTGAACACGGTCAGGGCAAAGATTGCAACGGACGCGAAGGTAAATCGGCCGAATTACGCATGCCCCTCGGAACCGTGGTCATCGACGAAGCGACCGATTTGCCCGTCGCAGAAATTGTCGAAGACGGTCAACGAGTCGTTCTTTGTAAGGGCGGCAATGGCGGTTGGGGTAACACCCACTTTAAAAACTCCACCAATCGCGCGCCCAAGCGCGCCAACGACGGTCTGGACGGCGCGCGCGGCGCCTATCGCCTCGTCTTGAAGAGCATCGCCGACGTCGGCCTCGTGGGCTTCCCCAACGCCGGCAAATCTTCGCTCACCAATTCCATCACCAAAGCCCGCCCGAAGATGGCGGCTTATCCGTTCACGACCCTGCATCCGCAGATCGGCGTCATCGACTTCCTCGATGAACGCAAAGGCCA
>CANHAH010000097.1 GCA_947458705.1 Opitutia bacterium
CGTCCAACTTCATCTCACCCGATTTTTTGGCGCCTATTTAATATTCTTGTTTTACCGCGGAGACCTACCCTACGGCTTCGCCGTACCCGCGGGCGTCGGAGAACTCATCGTCGCTTTGCTAGCCGTAGGCCTAATCGTTATTCCCCTAGATCCTGCGCGCCAGCGCCAATACCTCACGCGCTGGAATTTAATCGGGTTGATTGATATCATTATTATGACCGTATCTGCCACCCGCATTTACGCCGCCCATCCGCCACAACTTCGAGCGCTCACTCACTTACCCCTGAGCCTGCTCCCGCTCTTTCTGCTTCCTCTGTTGATCGCGACGCACGTGATCATTTTTGCTCGGCTTCTAAGGCGTTAGATTCAAGACGTAAAAAGCTCAATATCCACCGTCGTTCCCGCATCGAGTCTAACAACCCGATGTTCGGGCAACTGGGTACGAAACCACGTACGCTGCTTGCGCACAAGCGCCCGCGTATTCTGGGCTATCTCAGCAGCCAAGGCCGAAGGCGCGACTTTCCCATCTAGCATCGCCAGCACCTCCCGATAGCCAATCGCACCTGCAGCACTGGGATTTCGTTCAAATCCGTCTGCCCGTAGTTGGCGCACCTCCTCCACCAACCCCGCTCGCAGCATCGTCTCAACGCGAAGCTCGATCCGGCGGTTCAATTCCTCGGGTGTGCGTTCCAATCGCACCAGTGTGACCGGCCACTGCGCAAATGCTCCCGGTCGCGCCAAAAACTCGGCCTTAAGTACGGCCAACGTTTTACCCGTAATGCGACACCGCTCGAGCGCGCGCGTGACCCGCCGTGGATTATCCACATCCAAGGTGCCCAATCCGTCCGGATTCAAAGCCCGCAATTCCTCTACCAAAGCACCGATACCAGCTTGCTCGAGCTGCAACGCCACAGCCGCGCGCAGCTGAGCCGGCACGGCAACTTCATCAGCGACGGGTCCAAAAAAGCTTTTTAGGTAAAAACCGCTACCACCCGTCACCAAGACCTTGCGCCCACGCGCGGTGATCATCTCGACCGCGGCCCTTGCGAGTGTGATATACCGCGTGATATCCATGGACTCATATGCCGGCGCTACATCAATCAAGTGATGCGGCACGCATGCTAATTCCGCCGCTGAGGGTTTAGCAGTGCCGGTATCCATGCGCCGGTAAAACAGCAATGAATCACATGAAATAATTTCAGCGTCATTCTCTTCAGCCCAACGCAAACCCCACTCCGTTTTTCCGACCGCCGTGCAACCGGTCAAAACGTGGATCATCGCTTTCATGTCGCTTGGATTTGACGGGCGAATCGCACTAGCGTGGTAAACCGACGCCCCTTGCGTCCGCCACGTCGTGAACGCTGCCCCATCGCACTCAACGCCGTGTCCCTGTGACCAAATCAGCCGCCTTGGCAGCGAGTGCGGGGGCAATTTTTTCCCGTGCCACGAGATTTTCTTTGATGATATTAACCAGCGCACTTCCGACGACAACCCCGTCCGCCTGAGCGGCAACTTCGGCCACTTGAGCGCGGGTACCGATACCAAAACCCACCGCGATCGGCAGTTTCGTATGGGAGCGAATTCGCGCCACTGCTTCCGGGATTCCGACCGCGACCTGATCCCGCACGCCCGTCACACCCTCGCGGGAAACATAATAAATAAAACCCGTCGCCGCGGCCGCGATTTTAGCGATTCGCGCTTCCGGCGTGGTCGGCGCCACAATGCACACCGAGTCGATCCCATGCGCGCGGACCGCAGCGGAAAATTCTGCGCCTTCCTCGGGCGGTAAATCCAACACCAACATGCCATCGACACCCGCGGCCTTTGCGGCCTTCACGTACGCCTCAATGCCATTCGAAAATACGAGATTATAATATGTATAAAACACCAAGGGCACCTCGCTAAATTCTCGAATTTTTTTCACAAATTCGAACACGCGCGCTGCCGTCATGCCGCCCTCAAGGGCACGCTGCGCCGCAAGTTGATTCGTCAAGCCATCGGCCAAAGGATCAGAAAAAGGCACACCCAACTCCAACACATCGACTCCGTTTTCCAGCAAGGCCCGACAGGCGGCCAACGATGTGTTAAAATCCGGATCGCCCGCGCACAGATAAGCGACAAACGCCGCACGGTTTTGCTCACGGGCACGGGAAAAAGCTTGGGCAAGACGAGACATGTGACCCCCATCGCCGCAAAATCCCGCCTACGGAGCAAAGAGAAACTTCATGATCCGCAAAGATCATACCGCACGTTCATTTTAACTCCACTTCGACCAATACCGGCCGGTGATCAGAAAGCAACGACTTGACCACTTCGCAATGAATCGGGCGGCAACCCGCTGGCAAAAAAACAAAATCTAACGCACGGCGCGGCAACATCGAGGGAAACGTGGGCGTCAAAACAGGCTGCAAGACATAGTCCCCGTAATCCGCGAGATGGCTCTGCAACGAGGCCGTCGCGTCGTCTCCCGTGACAGGCGTGTTAAAATCGCCACAGATGATCGGTTGCACCGCCCAATCATGTCTGCGCAAGCGATGTTGATCACGCAGCCAAGCGAGCAACCGATCGATCTGCCGAAGACGCTGCCCACGCGAACCATAATGCAGGTGAAGATTCACGATCGGAACCCGCCGCCCATGAAATTCAATTTCGCCAAAAAGAAACCCCTTCTCCCCCAGCGAACCACGGCCGAAAACCACCGTCTGTTCATGAGAGATGACATGCTGGGAGAGCAGTGCGTTGCCATAACTCAGATTCAACAAACCGGTTCGACGATTGTTGATTCCAAACCGAGATTGAGCGAAGCCCCCATGAACCCGCAGATAATCGAGATGATCAAAATTACCTGCCCAACGCGAACACTCATCCACCTCCTGCAAGGCTACAATATCGGGTTCCAACCGGCGCAACAGCGTTGATATTTTACGCAAATTTAGCCGCAACTTACGCGCCGAGGTCAGACCTTGAATCGGATTGAGGCCCCGCCCGTGGGCGATGTTAAACGTAAGAAGACGCAGTCGCAGCATGAGATCTGATTGAAGATTAAGCCACCGCACTGACCGGCGCAAGCGGACGAGCACCCTAGCTAGAAGTTCAGCAGCACGATTGAATCCCCCCTTAATCTCACGTCACCGCGACCGAACTTCGCCATAGATGCGCGCTTCAACGCCGCCGGCGGTCGATTACCGTACGGCGGCTGCTAAATTGAACGTTAAGCCACGTTCCCCGTCCAAGGAGCACCATACGGTCGTGTAGGCGCTGCGATTAAGATGCGTGGGCTTAAAATCAACGGATTCGCTCGCGTCGAGCCCTAAGCCAAAGAGTGAGGAACCCCGTTCGATGAGAGCGCTGTTCGTATCGCCCAGTACCACGATCAACCAAGCGGGCTTCGACCTTGGCTTGGGTAGCCGTTGCCCAACCAACCTCTTCTCAACTGTCAACCCGCAGCGTGGCTGGCACCCACAGCAGCGGCAGCGGCGCGCAGAGCGGTTTTTACCGTTACGGGGATTCCCCGGCCCACCTGGGATCCCCACCCCGCAAGCTGAGGCCCAGCCTGCACCACACCGACGCTCCAACCGCCACCGCAACCCCAAGCCAGCCCCGAACCTTCCGGGGCTAACCGGCTCGAGGCTTACCACTGCCACCGCCACCGCCACTGCAACTGCCACCGGCTCGGCGGCGCAAGAGCGCTCAAAAGTAATCCGGCCCCGACCTATCCGGTCGGCGAGAGGCGGGCGGAGGGGTAAATAAAGGGTACACAAAGGGTACACCCACGAAATCAAAATAAATTTTAGCGCCAAAAAATGGGCATTAAAAAAACCCTAACTCACGACTGAGTTAAGGGTCTAAGAATGGGGCGGCCAACGGGATTCGAACCCGCGACCCCAAGAATCACAATCTTGTGCTCTAACCAACTGAGCTATGGCCGCCGTGCAGAGGGAAAGAAATTCGCGAGCAGCCTCCACCCTGTCAAGGCCCAGTTCGAAATTGCCGCGTGGCCGCTTGGCTTGGCTCGCTCAGGTCTGACGCCCCTGCCGCAACCGATCAAGAAACACTGCTACGATGATCACCAAGCCAATAATAATTTCCTGAAAATAAGTCGGCCAACCCATCTGCTGCGAACCGTTGCGCAAGACCGCCATAATTAAGGCTCCGATCATCGAACCCAAAATCGTGCCGACGCCACCATTCAAACTCGCACCACCGATGATGACCGAGGCGATGATATCCAATTCCAGTCCCACCGCTACCGTAGGATCGCCTTGGCGCAAACGGGAGAGCTGAAAAAGTCCAGCCAAGCCGAAGAAAGCTCCAGCGAGCGTGTAGATCGTTATTTTCAAACGCGTGGTGGCGATCCCACAGAGGCGCGCCGTGGCTTCATTGGAGCCCAGGGCGAAAATATGTCGCCCGAATACCGTGTTGCGCAGGACCAACGCGGTAAGCATCGCGAGCCCGAGGGCAACCCAAACACCCGTGGGTAACGCACGGCTAAATGGGTCCGCCGTGGTCATCCAACCGTTGATAGGAGAGGTGTCGTAGTTAACCGTCTGGTTATCAGCCATCCACTTGGCCGTGCCACGCGCCACACCCAAAGAGCCTAGCGTAATAATAAAAGGCGTCATCCGTAGCCCGGCGATGGCCGCACCGTTCAATAGTCCGATTAAGGCCCCCGTCCCTACCGTGGCTAGCAACACCGGCAATGGCGCCCAACCGCGCTGAATCAACATAGCTCCGGTCACGCTTGTGAGCGCAATACTTGATCCGACCGACAGATCGATACCGCCACTCACAATAATCATGGTCATGCCTAGCGCACCGATGGCCACGATTACCGTCTGGGTAAAAATAATTTTGAAGTTATTATAAGTAAGGAAAAATTCACGTGTCTCAGTCGGAATTGAGAACAACACGATCACAAGAATGAGCCCGATAAACGGGCCGCCTTTAGCGAGGGATTTTTTTAAAACAGCTTTCATCGGAAAATTAGCCGGCACTGCCAGTGGCCACGCGCATGATCTCCGCCTCGGTCCAATCACCGCGCGGCCGTACCGCCAGCAATTCCCCGCGGCACATCACGCCAATCGTGTCGCATAGACCAAGTAATTCAGGCAAATATGAACTGACGACCACCACCGCCTTGCCCGCCGCGGCGAGCTCACTTACGAGCTGGTAGATTTGAGCTTTGCTGCCGACGTCGATGCCGCGAGTGGGTTCATCGAGTAGAAAAATTCGGGCGGGGTGTTCCAGCAAGCGAGCCAACGCCACTTTCTGTTGGTTACCACCCGAGAGTTGACCAATCGTCTGCCCGGAATCCTGGCATTTTACGCGCAATTCTTCAACCCAGCGCTGAGCGACGGCCCGCTGGCGAGGGCCATTGATCCAACCCCAGCGACCCAAGCGATTCATCTTTGTAAGCGTAAGGTTATCGGCGATGGACTGGTTTAACATGAGCCCCTCTTCCTTGCGGTTCTCGCTAAGGAAGCCGATGCCCTGCAACCAGCGCTCGCGCGGGCCGTTTACACTTGCAGGTGCGCCCAAGACGCAAACTTCGCCGGAGGCTAATTCATCCAGACCAAAAATCGCCCGTAACAGATCGGTCCGCCCTGCGCCGATCAAACCACCGAGTCCGAAGACTTCACCTGCCCGAATTTGCAAGGTGGCACGTTTTAAACGCGGTTCACTGGCTGCGGCTTTCACTTCAAGCACAACCGCACCGGGCGCGTGAGCGGTGCGAGGATAAAGATCTTTAACCTCCCGTCCCGTCATGAGGGTAACAAGGTGATCGAGACTCGCCTCAGACATAAAACCACTACCGACAGTTTCACCATCTTTGAGCACAGTATAACGATCCGCAATCTGGCGACATTCCTCGAGAAAATGACTGATGTAGATCACACTCACGCCTTGTCGGCGAAGACGCTGAATCGTAGCGAAAAGCTTTTCCGTATCTGCTTGGGTAAGGCTGCTCGTCGGCTCATCCATGATGAGCACTTGAGGCTGAATCAGCAGGGCGCGGGCGATTTCGATAATTTGTTGCTCAGCGATAGAAAACTCGCCCGCCGCACGATCGAGATCGAGTCCTTCGTGGCCGAGTTGAGCGAGCGCAGCCTGTGCGCGTACCCGCGAGGAGCGTCCATCAACCCAACCAAGTCGCATAGATTCGGCCCCAAGAAGAATATTTTCCTGCGCGCTAAGATGCAGAGCGAGATTGAGCTCTTGGTAAATCATGGCGACGCCTTTGAGGCGCGCGTCGTGGGGATTTTCCGGTTCGTAAGCGACATCGCTTAACTGCATCGTACCTGCGTCGGCGCGGTGAGCGCCGCTGAGCACTTTCATGAGCGTACTTTTACCCGCGCCGTTCTCGCCGATCAACGCATGGACTTCGCCAGGCGCGATCTCCAGCGACACACGTTTTAAAGCGCGAGTAGCGCCGAAGGATTTTTGAATGCCGTCGAGGCGGAGGCGTACGGCTGACATCAGAGCAGAGCAGATTCCAAGGGGGATTTTTTTAAAAATGCAGAAATGGTCACGAGGGCAGGTCCTCGGGAAGTGACCCGAGTCGCACCGCAGACGATTACTTGAGATATTTGCTTAGCGGCGGGTTCACGATCTCAGCCATAGCGGGATCGTTGAAATTTGCCTTGGTCACAAAGCCCACTCCGGTGTCGATCTGCATAGGGACTTTTTCACCGCGGATCGCCGCGACGACTGTCTTCACGCCAAGGTAGCCCATGTTCATGGGATTTTGGACGACGAGACCGTCGATATCACCGGACTTGAGACCAGCATTGAGGGTTTCACCTGAGTCGAATCCGACGAATTTAACTTTTCCCGCTAGCCCAGCATCACGGAGGGCGAGCAACATGCCAGCGGTGGTGGATTCATTGCAGGTATAAACGCCGGTGACCTCGCGGCCGTAGCGACTGATTAAATTTTCCGAAACTTGTTTGGCCGTATCGCGCGTGACGCCCGCGTGTTGATCAGTCGAGAGGAGACGCACGGCAGGAAAATCTTTTTTCATGACTTCAAGGAATCCTTCCTCGCGTTCCTCCGTGCTGGCGGAGCCAACGGCGAGACGGAGCATGATGACGTTGCCCTTACCACCGATGAGACGTCCGAGATTGCGCGCGGCGATACGACCGCCTTCACGATTGTCTGTAGAAACATAGCTGGTGATCGCCTTGCTGGCCAGAGCGGAGTCGATAATGACGACCGGAATTTTGCCGCGGCGCGCGGTTTCCACCGGCGCGACAAGCGCTTTGTTGTCGAGGGGGGCGAGCACGATGCCATCAACACGGCGACCGACGAAATTTTCTACGACCTGGATTTGTTGCTCGCGGTCATCTTCTTTTAACGGGCCTTTCCAGATGATATTTACAGCGACGCCTTGAGCGGCGAGTTCGACCTTCGCCTTCTCGGCGCCCGCGTGGATGGATTTCCAAAATTCATGGGTAGTACCTTTGGGGATGACAGCGATTTGATAAGTATCAGCCGCCGAGGCCAGAGCAGCGACAGCGAGGAAGGCGAGAGTAGCGAACAGGGGGGTTTTCATGGGGGAGAATGAAAGATTAAAACAGGAGGTTACAAGCATCGGGGCGATGCCGAAATTTCATAAAAAACAAAATAAATCAGTCGAAACTAGAAGCGAGAATGGATATTCCAAGCCGAGATGGGGTCAATCTCGGCTTAAACAGCCTTGTTTGAAAAAACTCCAGTGCAACGCTCGGAGCTCGCCGTTCCAAGAACGGAGACTTTGCTCGATGCATGTTCGAATTAAAGAAATTCATTTCGTTCTGGCTGATGCCGCTGCCTTTTTGCCTGACGCTTCTCACAGCAGGATTGTTTTTTTTGTTTTTTACGAGGCGAGATCGGCTCGCCCGAGGGCTGCTATTCGCGGGCGTGATTTTACTGGCGTTATTCGGTAATAAAATGGTGAGCATAGCTCTCGTGCGACCCATCGAGTCCACATTCCGCCCGATTCCAGAACTGATCGTAGGCCAAAGTGCACCACGGGATCTAGCGCGCTGTCGGTACGTCGTGGTGCTTGGCAGCGGCCATAGTGACGCGCCTGGATTCTCGGCTAACAATCAACTCTCTTCCGCCGGGTTAGCTCGTGTCGTCGAGGGCGTGCGTTTATTTAGTGTTTTACCAGAGGCGCAGCTCGTCTTGTCAGGCGGCGGCGAACCGGGATATCCGAGCCACGCAGCTGTGCTAGGGCGCGTCGCAGCCCAACTAAGGGTCGAACCGGAGCGTATACTGCGCATAGAAAACGTACGCGACACCGAAGACGAGGCCAAGGCGCTACGGGAGCTTATTGGACCCGCGCCGGTCGCTCTAGTGACCACAGCCTGGCACCTGCCGCGCGCGACCGCATTATTCCGCAACGCGGGCTTCGATGTTCTTCCCTGCCCCACGGGTTACACCGCGCGACCCAATCCCAACGCATCTTGGAGTGAATACAGTTGGAGCGTCGAATCGCTGGAGCGCAGCACTGCGGCGGTACGTGAGCGTATCGGTTTTGTTTGGCTGCTGCTGCGCGGAAAGATTTAGACCCTGCACACAACTAAACTGATTTGAGCGACCAAGTTCTCGCTCAAATTCTCACGATAAGCCCAATAACCAATTTGCGCGTTGGAATCATGGGCTCATTGCTAGATTGGTTTGGAACGATATATGCCACTTGCAAAAAACCATCGAAATGAGACATTAACACATCGTTAGCTTCAATATATGAGGATCTGTTCAACCCCTAAACAGGTTTCTTTACCCTCCCAAAATCCGCCATGAATATGACCCCAGATCCTAGGTGCTGCCGCGCTAGATTATCCATCATCTCCGCGCTCTTTTTGAACTTAGCCTTCACACTCTGCTCTGTCCGAGCAGTAGCACCAACGACGACGCCGTCAAATGAGCCTACTCCACCGCCCACGGCCGCCTACACGAATCAACCCATCTACAACGAACGGGTCGAGTACTACCCCAATTACAACTCGTCGAACTACAACGGCAGTTTTAACACCCCAAGTTTCAGTACGACCAGTCATTACTACGCCCCGTTAGCGACCTTCTTCTTTCCACCCACCCCGCCCCCGCTCGGTGGCCCCATATTACTCTTCCGCCGCTACGGCCTAAGCCAACCAGAAACCCAACTACCTCAACTCCTGCCTTACGTAGGAGAACCATTCTACGCGCCCCTGAGCGCCCACTTGCACCGTGAAGATCTCTCAAAAAAACGACGCGTGCGTTTAGACACCTATCAAGCTAGTCGCTCCGCCCAATTAATCGAACTCCGCAACAAACTCACCGCCGTGCGCGACGCTGAACCCGCAACACGCGCACGCGCCCTCCAAGAATTCGCCGCGCAACAAACGCCCATACTCGCCACCCTCGAAACTGAAGCTGAAGCTCTCCGTGAAAATCTCGTTAGCGGCTCCTTTATCCAGACCGGCGCTGACTGGAACGACAACCGCACCTGGGCCCTTGGCGACGACCTCCGCTACGAATCGCGTGTCGATGAATTCAAAGTCATCCGCGCCTCCGCTTTTTTCGCCTCGGGTCTCTCACCTGCACAACGACGCCTTCTGCGTGAACTCGCCATGGAGATAGACCAACCCCTCACCGAACCCACCGCCGAATTAAGCCTGGATGCACCCAAGCCCTATTTTTTCTTCACGCCAGAGACTGCCCGAATCCGCCTGCCCGACGACCTATCTCCGGAAATCACCGCGAAAATCGATGCCTATCAAGCCGCCAAGAACCAACTCAAATCTGCCCTCCGCACTGCGATCTATAAAAACGACCGCGCCTTCTTCAGTTTCACCCGCACCAAAGCCTTACGCGCCCTCGCGGATGAACAAGCGCCTGCCCTAGCCCAAATTGAAATCCAGGCCGAGGAAATCCGCACACTGCTTGCTCCTTATCCTCGCGCCTCCCGGCCACCTGTCCCCGTCATCTCTGAATCGCTCAACAACCGCATTTCTGATTTTCTTCGCGAAAAACAATCACTCCAACGCACCCTCGTTGAAAAGTTCGCCGCCATCAAAGCCGCCTTCCCTGAAAACCGCGTCGAATATATACGCCTCGGCGATTCCTACGGCATCGAAATCATCTCCAATCGACGTTCCTCTCGCGCCGAAGAAGTAAAAGTAACTGCCCTGCGCGGTGAACTCGCTCCTTTTAACACCGAGCAATCCCGCCGCCTCGCCGCTCTTAACCGCGAGAAAGAAATCATACAAAAATCGTTACTTGAACTCGCCAAAACCAAGCTCAGGGCCGATGCCACCGCCGCTGATGTCGACGGACTCATTAAGCATTTCGCTCAAAAATTTGCCGAACAAGAAGGTTGGCAACGATACCGCGACTACGACACCGCGGTCTTCGAACCCGGCCTAAGTCCTGAGCAACGCCGCCTCCTATTCGCTGACGCGCTAGTGCAATTGGATCTCCCTCTACCCCGCGGATCTCGGGAACCGTAAAAGTCCGCGCAGACACCACAATTGGAGCTCAGTGCGACACCGAACGCAGGTCGAGACGCAACGCTTGCACAGACGAGAGACTGACAAGTCCTCGCACAGGCCTTAGGGTGATCATTTACCCAGCTTAAACCGAGCAAGCAAAGTCCGCGC
>CANHAH010000098.1 GCA_947458705.1 Opitutia bacterium
GAAATGATCGCCGAGTTTCTTGTGCGCCGCGACATCGATGGCGACGGGCTCA
This sequence comes from Opitutia bacterium, assembly GCA_947458705.1. Lineage (GTDB taxonomy): Bacteria > Verrucomicrobiota > Verrucomicrobiia > Opitutales > Opitutaceae > Tous-C4FEB. The sequence goes on from CANHAH010000098.1 coordinate 53, forward strand.
TCGAAGCCACCCAAAGCGGTAATCTTTACACGCTCAAACAGCCCAATCGCTCTTGCGCGTGGTGGGACGCCCTCAACTGTGGCCACAAAGACGCCTACACCAACGCGCTCATTTACCGAGCGTTTCGCAGTCTCGCAGATCTCGAAAAACAACTCGGCCGCACCAGCGAAGCCTCACGCTACACCGCGCGCGCCGATGCGCTCAAAGCGACGTACTTTAAACTCCTCTATAACGAAAAATCCGGCCTGCTCGCCGGTTGGCGAAGCGCCGACGGGATGTTACACGATTACGCCTCCCCGACCACCTGCGGCCTTGCCATCGAGTACGGGCTCATCCCAGCAGAGCCCGCCCGCGCCATGCTCGAGCGTCTTTGGCAAAAAATGGCGGAAGTAAAATTTGAACGCTTCGATCTTGGAGTGCCTCCCAACCTTATTCCTATCGCACAAGGCGATTATATCCAAACAGGTTTCGGCACACCGAAGCGCAGCGACGGCAGCGACACCTTAGGTATTTACATGAATGGCGGCATTACCGCCGGCCAGGTACTGCATTTTATTGCAGCCCATTACCAACTCGGCGACCACGCCCGCGGTGATCGCGTCCTGCGCGCCATGCTTACGCGCCAAGCCCGCGGTGAATTTCAAAACGGCGTGACTGACACCGCTATGAAAGGCATCGATTGGACGACTTGGGACGGCCAACCGAGTGGTTACGAGGGCTACCTCGCGGACAGTTTTCGCTTTCTCCAAGCCGTGCTGCTGCGCGAACCGGCGTTGCGCCAAAAACTCTATCGTCCCTTGCAGCCCTAATCATTCGTGGCTGGTGACCTGACGCAATGCGCCGGGCTCAGCGTAAGGTGAGCGTGTAGCGAAAAGGCGTCACCCCCGTAAGATAAACGCGCTGCCCCTGCGTCCTTAGATGGCCGTTAATCCAGGTGTAGTCCTCACCTTCCATCCGGCCGTGTGCACCAGCACTCGTTCCGGGGCCAAACTCAATCGTATCGGCGCCAGCCGTGAATTTGCCCGTGCCGTGGGTCAAACTAGAGCTATCTGCACGATCTTCGCTTGCGATGGCACCGGAGCGATTATTGCGAGGATCACCACTCTCCGGCAGGGCCGCTACGCCTTCGAGTTTACCGTTGCGCCGAAATGTCAGCTCCACCGTGACGAGGACACCCACCGGACCATCCACCGCGAACTCGAGATCATATCCACCGTGTCGCTCCACGACCTCCACCGTGCTGCGCAGCGTCCGGAACTGTTTTGGCCGGTGCTCAAAATCTAATTTACTAAAATAGCGGCCATCATCGGAGAGTTTATAATCACCCTGCTTGTTGCGATACGCGGCGGGCAGCGGCAAATGATACGGTACGTTTACGGTTTGTTGTAATCGATAGCGTCCTTCGGCGAGGTGGAGCCCGTTGCTATAAAAAAAGCCTGTGCTAAAAAAAGCGGGAGTCATGCGCACGGACTCGAGAATAGCGGCGCCTTTGCGAAATTTAAAAAACGTCGGATTCGTCGCAAGCCCCGAACCCAAGCCGAGGCCCGTCGAAGCGTCGCTCCCCCCATAAATCGTCGCAGTCGTAGATCCACGCCGCACGCGCGCGAGTGCCATTTGGGAAAACACGTGCGAATACGTTTCCGGCAGTGCCTTCGAAGCGGGTAATGCGCGGGCCAACTCTGAGAAATCGAGCCACTGCGCGAGGGGCGCATTAGGGCTGCGAGTCACCATGGTATTAGCCAAAAAATCGCGCTCGATCCAACGGGTAACAGCGGCGAACACGCCGTTATTGTCGCGCAACGCCAGCAACCGATACGCGATATAATGAGCCCAGATAAACTCACGCGCGCCAGCGCGTTGATCCTGGCGACGCGAGGCCACGGTTTCCAATTCACCGTCAGGCTCGAGCAGGTACAACTGCGCCTCCAGGCTGCGCCGCACGGGTTCAAGGAGGGCGGGACGATCCAGCAATAGCGCCAATGTCATGAGCGCTGGGTTCACCACCTCGGCAGTGTAATGCGGGCTGCGTTCGGCGTATTGGCCATCCGCGTCAAGATCGATGCCTTCACCGAGCCAATCGTCGATCCGAGCCACCCATTTAGGATCCGGATAAAGCCGATGCACGTGAGCGAGCGCGGCGCAGACGTGCCAGCGGTGATTCGGCGTATGGATGCCGCCCGCGCGCACGCCTTCGGCGGTCTTTAAAATTACGGCGCGCAACCTTTCACGCAGTGCAGTAATGGAGGGACTCGCATCCTCCAGGAGTTGCCTTTGCGCCTGACAGAGCGTTTCGAGAATGAAGGCCGAGTCGGGCGGTGAATCCAAGTTGCCGCTGTCGTAGAGCCCGTCGGGGAGCTGATTGTTCTGCATTACCTCAACCAAGCTATTCAACGCCGGCAGCAAGCGAGCGTCGTGGTGAAAGCGGGAAACCATACTCGTGTAACTCGCTGCCAGCGCGGAGAGCCGCGCGCCGTTAGTGCGATTTTCCATGCCGCTCCCGCGCGGCGCGAGTGGACGCTCGAGTGCGACCTCTACCTGCGTGTCATTGATCGCCATCAACGCACGCAGGACCTGGGCGGAGTTAAGTGGCTCCGCCGAGCGCAACGAGCATCCCAAAACTACGCAAAACCAAGCCGCTAACCAGCGATAGGATTTCACACCAGATATTGGGTTATGGACGACTGGAGGTTAAAGCAGAGTGGGAAGTTACTCGCCAACGAGGTGTTCAATTTCCTCGCGGGTCAGGGTCTTCATATCGATGTCTTTCTTGATCGCCCCGAGGCTCACGAGACATTCGGTGAAGAGTTCGCGTGTGCGCAACTCGAGGGCTTTGGCGTCGAGCTTGGTCATTATTTCCAATATCCTAGTACCTTTACGCACGTGGGTGCGTTCATCAGCACGGATATAATCAGAAATATGACGAAGTAGCTCGTCGTTGCGGCTGGCGGCAGTGTCGATGAGGTCGTTGATCGTCTTGAGCACACCGACTTCGCCGAAAAGGTTAATCTCAGCCATCGCAAAGGCGGGCTCCATCGGTCCACGGCACGTGGAGCTCGTGAGGCGGTTGCGCAATTCGTAGGGGTCGTAGCCCGATGCCAACATGGCGCGATGGCCGATCTCGGTGTGGCGCGCCTCGTCCCAAGTGATGCGGGCGAGATCGTACTCGGCGTTAAAATCTTTGAAGCGGATATCCCAAATGAACGTTCCGAACGCCTCGATAGCATCGACTTCATCACGTTGCGTGCGGATGAAACGAAGGCGGATGGCCTCGTAGGAATGTTTATCGAAGCGTGCCGCGGCGTCGGCGGTGTCGTAGTCGCCGGTGTGGATAAACGTATCGAAACGAGAGTCGCGATTAGGCACGGTACCACGCTCGTAAGGTTTCGCATCGATGCGGAGTGGCGTCGGCGCTTCACCGCGAGGATCAGCGCCGGTCACACCACCGATTGAGGCTAGCAGACGCGTGATGTGCCAGCGCCAGGTGGAAAGTTTGGCCTCTTCCACGCCGCCGGCAATGTAGGCGTCGACGGCCTCGTCGGCCCAAGCGAGCATCGGTTCGTAATCGGTCAAAATGCGGCGCAGGCAACGGATCGTGGGGACATCGGTCACTTGATCGGTATCGTCAATGTGATGGCGATAGGTGGTCGCAATAGCGCGGCCAAGAACTTGATGCACGCCCACCAGCAACTCGGCGGCGGATTCAGCGCTGAGGAGTTCGTCGATGAAACGATCCACCTCGGCATCACGATGCCCATCGACCGCGGGCGGGCGCATCTCTTGCTCGGAGAGACGTTCGCGCAGCGCACGGGCCGCATCGGCGTGGTAGAATATATGGCGACCAGTCTCGAGTTTCACCTCGTAGTCCGGGATCCCGAGCGCCCAAGAGCCGAGGCCGTGCATGAGCCGACGCTCTAGGTAGAAAAACCGGAGCAGGCGGCGGCTATTTTCCTTAACAGTGAACTTGCCGCCGAGCTGACGACGGTCGACTGGGAATCGAAACGGATAGCGCGCGCGGCGCTCAGCGGCGGCTTCGCGTTGGCCGGCGAGACTTTGCGCGGTTATGATGGATTTATCAGCGGGGGTAGAGGTCTTTTCGGGGAGTTTCATGGGGGGGGAGTAAGAAAAACATTGGCGCTCAGGCGAGCGCCGCTAACGAACCGGGGGTGAGATTTAGCGCCCGTGACCGATCGTGGAGCGTTGGGTAGCTTCCGGATCGAGCGGGAGGGGTTCGAGTGGGGCCAGATTGGGCCCGGCATCCTTGATGCGTACGCCGGAGTGGGCCCAGCGTACACTGTTGGCGATGACTAATTGAATCTGGGGATTGTGGTAGGTCGGGTAAGTTTCGTGGCCCGGACGAAAATAGAAAATATTGCCGTGGCCGCGTCGCCACGTGGCACCCGAGCGAAATACTTCACCGCCTGTAAACCAAGAGATGAAGATCAACTCATCGGGCGTCGGGATACCGAAAGGTTCGCCGTACATTTCTTCGGAGGGAAGTTCAATAAAAGGCCCCAGGCCCTTGGTAATCGGATGAGCGCGGTTGATGACCCAGAGGCGTTCCTTGTCGTTGGCTTCGCGCCAGCTAAGTGAACAGGTGTCGCCCATGAGTGATTTAAAAATTTTCGAATAATGCGCGCTGTGTAGCACGATTAGCCCCATGCCTTCGAGCACACGGGTGCGTACTTTGGCGACGATCGCATCGGAGACTTCGCCGTGCGCGAGATGGCCCCACCAGGTAAGTACATCGGTCTGATCGAGGACGGCGTCAGTGAGCCCGTGTTCTGGCTCATCGAGCGTAGCGGTGCGCACGAGGAAATCGGGGTGCTGACCGAGAGCGGCGGCAAGGGTCTGATGCATCCCGTGCGGATAGATCGCAGCGACCCGCGGGTTTTTCTTTTCGTGACGAAATTCACTCCAAATTGTGACGCGAATAGGGGATGAGACTGTAGACATAAAAAATGGGGCAGATCGATTTCACCAAGAACGACAGGAAAAAAATCTCAAGGAAACAGGGCCGCACAGTTCGGCTCATGGCGAGTAATTTCCTGCAAGCGATAAAGGCGTCATTGAGGTTGCAGTTGACGAGGGTGAAACGATTGAGGTCAAAAAGAGCAACCCATGGTTCGTTATGAACGAAAAAATTTAGTTACGGACGAGTTTCGGAAGTTCGCGCGTGGGTTGGCTTGCGTTGCATGGGCTTACTTCGGTTGGTGGGCGGGGTCGCAAGCTCGGGCCGCGGGAAATGATTTATTACGCTTACCCGAGGGTTGGCGGCTCGCCTCCGAGTTAATGACTGGATTTCCGGCCCACGGATTACAGCTATTTGTGTGTGATCAAGCGAGTGCGGCGCGACCGTTTCGAGCCTACGCGCTAGCTTGGGATCCGACGGTACCTAATATTAGCTTCAAGCCGGTACTGCAGCCAGCAGGCCGAACGCCGACGCAATTTTTTAATGAAGAAACCGGACGCGTATATGCAGCGGTGAACGGAGGTTACTTTGGTGGGGGCCAATCCTACAGTGTGGTGATGCAAGGCGGCAACGTATTAGCGGCAAACATCAAGGCTTTGAGCCGAACTTACCTCGGCACCTCGGTAAATTATTATCCCACGCGGGCAGCCTTTGGGCTTACACCCAACGGAGGTTTAACCACCGATTGGATTTATCATGTCGGCTCGGGTAACACGCAAATCTACGCTTACCCCGCCCCCAGTGCAAACGCCCTAGGGCAGGCCCCACAGCCGGTGCCCACAGCGGCGTTTCCAATGGGGGGCACGCCCTGGAAAATGACCTCAGCCATCGGCGGTTCTCCGATGTTGCTGCGCGATGGCGTGGTCAGGATCTCCGACCAAGAGGAATTGATTGATATCAATAACACGACCTCTCGACCGCGTACCGCCCTAGGTTATACAGCCAGTGGCGTCGCGGTGCTGTTAGTGGTAGAAGGCGATAATGCGCCCGGCCCTGCTGGGGTAAACCTCGCGGAGTTGGCGGCGTTGCTACAGGCCTTAGGCTGCACTCAGGCAATTAATTTGGATGGCGGCGGCTCGACCTCGCTGGTGGTGGGAGCGCGCACTACGGTGCGACCTAGTGGTGGAGCCGAACGCGCGGTGGCTTCCGCGGTGTTGTGGGTAGATCCTCGCACCCAGACCGTCGCCACCTCAGCCCCCACCCTCTTGCACGAACCCTGGGCGGTAACCTTGGCCAGGGGCAGTCGAGGAGGCCTCCATGTCGTTGCGCAAGGCGGAGGCCTTACTTATCAATGGCTTTATGAGGGCGTAGCCTTACCCGGCGAGACCGAAGCTGCACTGAACTTTGCAGGGAGCGATTGGCGGCCAGGGCGATACAGCGTGCGTGTCACCAATCAGCTAGGGAGCGTGACGAGTCGCGACGTCTCCGTGGATGCGACCAGCGCGGGTTCGAGCACGTTGATCAACTTATCGGTGCGGGCGCTGGGCGGCTCAGGGGAAGATACGTTGATCGCAGGCTTTGTTGTGCGCGATGGAAACAAGGAGGTGTTAGTGCGGGCGATCGGGCCTGGACTCAAAGCGTTTGGAGTCACCGATAGCTTTGGGGATCCGCGACTAGAACTGTCGAGCGCCAGTGGAACGAACTTGGCGTTCAATGATAATTGGCTGCCGCGCGAGACTGAGACGGTGGGCTCTCGCGTCGGAGCTTTTGCTCTTCAGGCCGGCAGTAATGATGCCGCCTTGGTCGGAACTACGCGCAGCGGCGGACATCTTGCCACGGTGAGCGGACGCGAGACCACCGACCAGGGTAATGTATTATTAGAGCTATACGATGCTGGAGGGCCGGGTGCGTTGACCAACGTTTCCGCGCGCGCCCGGATCAGCCCAAAAACCGGGCCGTTAATTGCCGGCTTTGTCGTACGCGGACCAGCGGCGTTGACGGTTTTGGTACGGGCCATTGGACCTTCCCTCGCCGCCTTTGGCGTGCGCGATGCCCTCGCGGCGCCTCGACTCACGCTCGTAAAAGACGGCGTAACCCTGCAGGTCAATACAGCCTGGGCGAGTGCGCCCAACGCATTGGAGATTTGGGCCGCTGGTCGCACGACGGGAGCATTTTCAATCCCAGCCGGCAGCCAAGATTCCGCCGTGTTGGTGACTCTGCCACCTGGAGGTTATACCGCGATTGTTTCAGCCGCAGATGAAGGCAGTGGGGTGGCCCTCGTGGAGGTTTACGAAGTACGCTGATGCAATCGCCAAACGGAAAACGAAGTGCGCAGCCACACTAATCTCAATAGGGTCCCAGGACGGGAGGATTGAATCCTCGTGCCGTTGGGGCGGGGTCCGAGCACAGGTGACCGGATGGTATAGCTTCGGGCTTGAAATTTTTTTGGATCAACTCTTCCAGTGCTTGATGAAATGTAAGACCCGCCTAGTTCTTTTGAAGCGACTAGATCCTTACTGGAAGATGGAAGCGGCCAACGTGCTATTAGTGCCATTTTTCGTACTGTGGCTCAGCGACGGCCAACTCAGCTGGATTGCGTGGTTACCGCTCGCGGCAACGATGCTACTGCTTTTAATTGGAGCGCTTTATTGGCGCGGAAAGGTCCAGCAATTACGAGCTGAAGTAAGTGATTTTGCGGTCCTGTTGCGTAAGTTAGCGGTTTGCCGGCGGCCTGCACTATTACTGACCCAAGTTGGTTGCGTTGCCTCACTGCTAGGTTGGGTGGTGCCAGCTTGGTCGGCTGGAATAGCTGACCGCTGGGCCGCGACCGGATGCGCGATTCTGGCTGTGCTCGAATACATTAATTACTACCACCGCCAGTTACAGCACTTCGATAACCGCGAGGATTTCCGACGATTGCTCACAGGCCGAGGATTTCGCCGGTCCTGGCTCGCACGTGATCTCGACTCGCTCGATGAAAAGACGGCGCAACCTGATTGAGCAGAGAGACAGCCCTCGGTGATTCAATTCACCTCGTAATACCAAAGTAGCCCAAGAAGCGATTTAGCGGCTTTCCGACGAGGTGAGTTTACGCCTTCGCCACCGGCCCATATTACCCTGAGTTTTAGGCTATTTCCGCCAATCTTATCATTAAGATCGAGAATGCGCTTTCAGCCTTGCTAGATCTTTGGAGCAAATCCTCCCTTCGGTATCACCTCGATTACGAATGAAGACTCTGCGCATTGCCCTTTGGTTTCTGCTCGGATCGGCTGAAATCGTTTTCGCCCATTGGCCGCAAAGCTCCGGCACCGAAGGCCGAAATTTTCAATTCCTACTCACGACCGGGAACAACACGTTTGCTGGCGGCGCCACCGGGGCGCAAATTTGCTGAAAGAGACTACCCCAGTCACTTTTCCCTAGTACTAAAAAATCGGTCCATCCGTTTGAGCATCGAATCCTTTCCCGCCGATCCTCGGTGGGCCTAAAGAAATTGCGGAGCCAAAAAATAGCGGCACGGTTTAAATACTCAAAATAAGATGCATACGGAAAGACGATCGTTTTTAAAATGGTTAGGGTTGCTAGCTGGAGGGACATTTTTTGTGCGACGGAGCCCGCCCCTGCTTTCCGCCCAAACCAACGGGGCCCAGAGAGGAAAAACTTATTTTATCGACCCGTTACTTGGCAGTGATGCCAACAGCGGTTTAAGCCACTTAGAGCCTTTCAAAACTTATCGTAGCCGAGAATTTATTGGAGGAGACCGCGTCTTGTTCAAGCGAGGCAGCATCATTCGCGACAACTTACACACGCGTGACGGCGAAAAAAATTTTCCCATAACCTATGGCGCTTATGGTGAAGGAGAAAAACCTGTTTTTATGGGATCAGTCGCGATCGGAGATCCCAGAAAATGGATCGAAGTACGGCCGTTTATTTGGCAATATCAGGACGAGTTCGCCACGAAAGTATGCAACCTGGTGTTCAACGGAGGCGAGCGCTGCGGAAACCTGCGTTGGGCTGCCAACGCACTGAAAGAACCCGGAGAGTGGCACTACACGGGCAACGCCTCGGGCGATCGAGGCGGGGGCCAGGCTCCGGCGCAGAGCGTACTGTTACTTTATGCATCCACTAATCCAGGAATTTTCTACCAGAACATTGAGTGCGTGCTCTGGGGCGAGCGAAGGCTGGTTAAAGGAAAAGCATATATCGTTTTCGAGAACCTAAGCTTTCAAAATTCCGGAGTGCATGGCTATCAACAGGGGCAGGCCCATGATGTGGTGATACGGGCGTGTGATTTCCGTTTCATCGGCGGAGCCGTCTGGGACAACGATCGTCGTATTCGTTTTGGAAACGCCATCGAACTATGGGACGGGGCCAATGATATCACGGTAGAGCACTGCACTTTTGACAATATTTACGACGCCGGGGTAACTCACCAAGGCGGGGAAACCCGTCATATTCCTGAGCGACTTTATTTCAGATATAATGATTTTAATCGTTGCGGATTCGCTGCTTACGAATGCCGTGAGCCATCTCAGGATGTCTATTTTGAGTATAATGTTAGTAGGGATGCAGGGGGAGGCTTTAGCATGCAAGGGGAGGCGCCACCCCGGCAGTCCGAGATTTATCCCCAGCCGGTCGGCCATCATGTATTTATCTGGCGAATTGATCCTCACACCCAACCAGGAAAGGTTTATATCCGGCATAATACCTTCAGTGAGGCGCCCTATGGGGCTGCCGTGTATTCGATCATCTCGCCCGCTGACGAAAAAAAATTCATCCTCGATCATAATAATTATAAGCAAACCCGTGGCGACGTACTCATCTACATAGGTGGCCGGGCCTATCGTCCTGCGGAGTTTAAAATTTACCAAAGTGAGTGCCGGCAAGATGCGCACAGCCGGCTCACCCAATCCTAACCGATGGGCAGATATTTCATCCAACTGAGCTGCGTAATTTCAGGATTCGAACGCTAAATTTTAGCATGCGCTTGGCCGCAAAAACAGGGATGAAATCATTCTTCCAGTAAATACGAAGGGGGGCCGAGATTACCGTCGTATTAGACTAAGCTGAAGCGGGAGATTTTTAAAAAAAATCTGATTTTAAAGGGGTATATCACCTGAGGTTCATCGTAACCGGCGTCGCTTAGTCTCTCGAGGGCGATCCGTTTTAAGTCTGCGGTAGACCATTCGCTGTCGGCCTCTGCGCGGCCAGCGCCTCGTTTCCGCTAGGTGCTTCAAATCGAAGCTGGTCGAAATTAAATTTCCATCGCCAGCAATATCATGGCTCGGAAGCTATCAGGTTTTTATTTTATCTCAGCGGACGGCGCGAAAACCCGGTCCTTTAGGGCCGGGATGAAGCGTCGCCCTCCTTGATTTTTGAGCTCCAGCGAAAAAACTTCACTTCAGCCTTTACGAGTCGCTTCGGAAATAATTCCTAGCCCCCGCAATAAATGGCGACGATCCTCAAAGCCTTTCGTTTCGCCCTCGAGCCGACCCAGGCTCAGGACGCCGCGTTGCGGGCTTGGGTTCCCTCCTTACGTTTCC
>CANHAH010000099.1 GCA_947458705.1 Opitutia bacterium
AAGACCAGTTGTCGTTGGATCCACCGGAGATGATGACAGATTTACCATCATAAATCGAAAAAACAGGATCGGCGATAGCACCGCCCACGCCGAGCGCTGTGAGCGCCGGACCAGCCGCACGGATAAGCAAGCGACGAGGGCCCGTGCTAGGGGCAATAACAAGGCCGGAGATCAGGACACCGTTGCCAGCGGCGACAACGGCGCGGGTCGAGAGGTTGATTAAGCGTGCAGATCCACTGATGTCGTAGACTTCCAGCAAGCCGATACCAGAGGTGTTATTTACTCCGCTAACCTGCGCGGTGTACGTGCCAGGAGATAGGGTGGCGACAAGGGCGGCATCGTTGGAGCCGTTGGCTGTCGTCGTGCCGAGGGCAAAAGCGCCGGCGGCGGTGGTCGTAGCACTAAGAACCGTTTGGTCATTATCCGTAGAACCCCACGTGTCATTCTGGAGCACAAGCTGACCGTCGCCGTTGTAAATACTAAGGGTGGGATTCGCGAGAAGGGTGTTGGTAGCCAGGCCGAAGCGAGCGAGCGAATAACCCACGGCTCGAACGAGAACCTTTTTAGGCGCACCCTCGTTCACCACAAAACCGGTGATCATAATGTTGGTGCCGGTGCCGATCTGGCCGCGCGTGGAAAGATTGGCGAGACGCTGATCGTACTGTGCAGCGTAGGCGAAATGCGGTCCGCATAGCATAGCAGCGGAAACAAGACCGGCAAAAATCGAGGAAAAGCAGCGCATTGATTTCATGATGGGGCTGGGGGCAAAAAAATAAGCCACTTAGGGGGTTAAGGGCCACTGACAGAAATATATTAGAATAAAGATAAAAATTTGGGCCAAAGTCGAGTCTTACAATTGTGATCGTACCAAACTCTCTAACTAGCAATTTTAAAGCTATCCGTTTAAATTAACTAAAAGAGACGCAGACACGTGTCTTTATATTTGTTTGCAGCAATGTTAAGTCCCGAATTAACGTTGATCCAGCTGCTCTTTCTCTACCGTAACCTATGTTACCCATCCCCTGCTTCTCCCTCACTCGCATCAAGTTAGCTGGCTTGGCCTATGCAGCTAGCCTCATGCTTATCACCCAAGCGTTGCAAGCCGAGGGACCGTTTCGCAATCGAGACAACCCGAGCGCTAAGGATTCTGCTGAAGGCACCTACCCTGTTCCGTATCAGCTCCCCACCGTGACCGAAGTCACAGCAGCGCTAAACCGCGTGCGTAGCTACCTCGAAATCGCGGCCCCGCTGAGACTCATCGACAACAAAACCGGCCAAGAAATCACCGATTTCTCCCAGCCTGTCATCACGGCCGTTGCGGATCGTGGCGAAGCCGAATTCGGGCCGCTCATGTATGAGATGGGCGTGGTTCACTCCGCGATGTTGCGTGCAAGCGCGGTAACAGGCGACGGCCGCTTCGCAGACTACACAGCAAAACACCTCCAATTCATCGCCGAAAAACTTCCTTATTTCCGAAAAAGTGCCGCGCAATTTGGAACAGACAAAAATGGTTTCCGTTCCATCCTCGAACCGCGCGCACTCGACGACAGCGGCTCAATGTGCGCCGCGCTTCTGCGCGCCCGCCACGCGCACGTTGGACCCGACCTAAAACCCGTGATCGACACATGGAGTGAATGGATCGGGAAAAAACAATACCGCCTAAGTGATGGCACTTTCGCCCGCCAACGTCCCCAAGCCCAATCGCTATGGGCCGATGACGCCTACATGGGTATCCCCGCGCTCGCAGAGATGGGCCGCCTCAGCGGCGACCGCGCGTGGTTCGACGACGCGGTGAGCAACATAGCCACGATGACGAGCCGTTTGTTTGACCCCGCCAAGGGTCTGTACGCGCATGGTTGGAACGCCGCCAACCCTGACGCTCCACGTTTTTACTGGGGCCGCGCCACGGGCTGGATCGTGGTCGCGATGTGCGACTTGCTTGATGTGTTGCCCGCAGATCATCCGGGCAGAGCCGCCGTGCTGGCGCAATTGCGCGTGACCTTGAAAGGCGTGGCTGAATACCAATCCGGCTCGGGCTTCTGGCACCAGATGGTGGATCGCAACGACTCGTATTTAGAAACTTCCGCGACGGCGATGTTCACCTACGGCATCGCCCATGCCGTGAACGAAGGCTGGATCAGCCCCACCACCTACGGCTCCATCGCGCAAGCAGGCTGGGTCGCGCTCAACACCAAGATCAATGCTCAAGGCCAGATCGAGGGCACATGCGTGGGCACGACGTATGCGAGCGACCAAGTTTATTATTACAACCGGCCACAGAGCGTGAAGGCATTGCACGGCTACGGCACTACGATGCTCGCGGGCGTGGAAATGATCCGAATGTTGAAAAATCCGGCATTCACTATCGATTACAAGCTACGCACGTATCACTACGTACCAAAGGACGGAGGCGCGACAAACTACCGCGAGCACCACTAAGACGTTCGCTGCGACGCGGAGTTTTGTCCTACCGGCTCAACGTCCGCACCAGCCGCCGTCGACGGTCATGACGTGGCCGCTCAAGTAATCACTCGCCGCCGAAGCAAGAAAGATGACCGCCCCTTCCATGTCGCTCGGCTCGCCCCAACGACCTGCGGGGATGCGGCTAAGAATTTCCTTGGAGCGCACGGCATCGGCTTGCAGCGCCGCAGTGTTGTCGGTGCGCATATAGCCGGGCGCGATGGCATTCACGTTAACGCCCTTCGATGCCCATTCATTCGAAAGCGCTTTGGTAAGTTGGCCGACCGCGCCTTTGCTGGCAGCATAACCGGGCACGGTAATGCCCCCAAAAAACGTGAGTAACGAGGCGATGTTAATGATTTTGCCCGAGCCTCGAGCGAGCATGTGTTTGCCGGCGGCACGGCAAGCGGTGAACACGCCGTTTAAATTGACGTCGATGACAGCGTCCCAATCAGCGTCCGTATGATCAGCCGCGGGCGTGCGTTTGATGATGCCCGCGTTGTTGACTAGGATGTCGAGGTGGCCCTGCCAGCCGATGGCTTGCTCAATAAGCCGCTGGACTGCGACGCGATCGCCGAGATCGGCAGCTATGGCGTGGATACGCACACCGAGATTGAGCGCGGTGATTTCGGCGACGATAAGTGCGAGCTTGGCGGCGTCGCGACCATTGATAATTACGTCGGCGCCGGAGCGCGCGAGCGCGATAGCCATGGCTTTGCCGAGGCCTTGAGATGAACCAGTGACAAGAGCGACTTTACCCGCGAGGCCGAATTTTTGCTGGAGAAAAAGAGACATATTAAAAAAACCGAAGCAGCGGAATATTAACGAAGTGAAGCGATCGGCGCGGGATCCATGTCAGAGAAAACTTGATTGTCACCGCCCATGGCCCAGACAAAACGGTAAGCGCCGGTGCCAACGCCGCAGTGGATCGACCACGCTGGCGAAAGCACGGCTTCGCGGTCGCGCACGACAAGGTGACGCGTGGCATGCGGCTCGCCCATAAAATGCATCGCGATATTATCGCCGAGATCGAAGTAGAGATAAATTTCTGTACGGCGGCTGTGCGTGTGTGGTGGCATCGTGTTCCAGATGCTACCGGGTTCGAACTCCGTAAAGCCGAGGACGAGCTGGCAGCTCTTGATGCCGTCGGGATGAATGTACTTAAGAATTGTGCGGCGATTGGCCTTAGTAACATCGCCGATGGGCGCGGCCGAGACGTCGGCGCGACGAGCGAGCGCTGTGGGGTGTTTCGCATGGGCGGGCGTGCTAATGAAATAAAATTGGGCCTGGCCGGCGGTACCGTTTTCTAACGTAACATCTTTTTCACCGAGCCCGATGTAGAGACAATCAAGCGTAGCGAGCGTGTGCGCCACACCGCCGACGCGGACGATACCGGGACCTGCACCGACGTTGAGGATGCCGATCTCTCGGCGCTCCAGAAAAAACGAGGTGCCGATTTCCTTGTCCGCCGGAAGTGTGAGCGGCGCGGTCGTGGGAACAGCGGCACCAACGATCATGCGATCGAGATCGGTGTAATGTGCGATGACGGCACCAGGCTGAAAGAGACCGCCAATATGGAAGGTCTCGCGGAGTTGCTCGGTTGAGAGCGTGTTGGTCGCAGCGGGCGTGGGAAAATAATGGAGTTTCATGAAATAAGATTTTACAGGCGGAATTTGAGCGCAGAATTATTTGGCAGCGACGGTGATTTTAATCGGCGAGGCAGCGCGCGAGGCGCAATCGGCGACGTAGGCGTTCCAAGCGGCCAACGATGTAAATTCACCGGCCTTGCTCCAACCGGCGCCCGCAAAATAACGGAGCGGTTGGCCAGAGGTAGCTTTGGCAAGGATGAGCTCGTTGAGCGCATCGGCGGCGAATCCGACGAAGGCACCACCGGGCATAATCAAGGCGGTGCCGAGGTCACCGTTGGTTTTTTGTTTCACCCATTGCGTGAGAGCACCCGTGGCGGAGGAGGAAGTGAGAGCAACTGAGGCGTCTTGATTTTTATCAGCGGGGGTTTTGTTTAGACCGATAGCAACAGTGATTTCCTTGGGGCCGCCGGCGGATACGGTGAACGTGCTCTCAATCTGGTCGAGGTTGTGGCCAGCATCCACGGTGAATCGTTTCACTTCAGAAACCTGCGTGCCGGCGGCGTCCCAAGCGTCGTAGGTGAGCTCAAATACAGTGCGGACGGGACCGTTGGTGATGACTTTCCAGGATTTGTAATTACGGCCGACGTAGAGTGTTTTTCCATCCCAAACGCCCGTCCCGCCACAACCGCGAGAAGGCCCGACTTGGTACATGTCCATTCCCTCGCCTTCGTCTTTGTGGTAGTGATCGTGGCCCTTATTGTACCAACGATCCACGATGAGGTAATTCACGCGCTTGCACCAAACATCGAGACCACTGGTGACCAGGACTTCTTTGGTGAAGCCAGTAACGACGGGTGCGGCGAGCGCGGGGCCATAAGTACGGTGGCCGATCTTGTCGTTTTCCCAAGCGAAGTCATCGAGGCGCTCAGGCACATAACGACCAAATGTCTTGATCGGAAACACCGGCGCGACGGTGTCGATTTTCTCAACGGTGAACGTCGCGATTTGTTCACCGGCCGCGAAATCGTGTTGGAAAATGAGTTCACCATAAGCGATGCCGACGCCTTTCGGATCCTTGGCTTGTGGGGCGACGTTGGTGACTTGGTAAGGCAGGACACGGCCAGTCGAGTCTTTGACCGCGATGCGCTGGAGCAACGCGCCAGGAAGCGCGGCGTTCACTTGTGACCACGGAACAACGATAGTTTCAGAGGGGCGCGCGATAGCGAGATCGTGCGTGACAGTGACGCGCATCTGCTCGGCGGCAGCCAGCACAGAAACAGAAGCTAAGGCGGCGAGAGGGTAAAACAAAGGGCGGAGATTCATGGTGATTAAAAAACTAAGTGCTAAGTTGGAGCTACGAAGCGGGGGAGGCAAAGAGGACGATGCTTATGAAGTTAAACAGCGAGGCCAAGTTTAAGGCTGGAAGATCGGGGCGCGGCGCGGTTGCCAGTTGCTGCCGAGTACAAAGGTGGGGTTGCGATAATCGGAAATCAACGTGTCGTCACTCGGAGCTTGTAGTTGGCGCGAGGCTGGATGACGACCACTTACCTCCACGGGCTCACCGGTAAGGGTGCGACTATTGTGCTCCCAAAATTGAAGATCGGCAGTGACGCCTGGTGGCTTGCCGGCAGGTGCGGGTTGCAGTTGCCAGCCTACGGCGCCGACTACAGGGCCGAGCACACAATCGACAAGAACGACCTCGCTGTGAGGGAAACGGTGCGGCTCAATGCGCGACAGAAAGTTATCCGTAACACCAGGCGCGCCTTCAAATGTACAACGCACAAAAACGAAGCCGTGATTTGTGACGGAGTTGCGGACCTGAGTGAAATACGCACCGCTGCGCAGCGAGCGCGCAGTGCAACTCTCAAAAAAAGACGGACCGGTGCCCCACATGAAATCGACGTCGCCCTCGATGAAACAGTTGGAGAGATAAGCCTGACCGTTGATCTGGATCGTGTCTTGGAAGCTGGCAAAATCGACGTCCTTAATAATCGTACGCGCCGTCGTGGTGCCGTTAATAATAAGCGCCTCGGCCTGCGTGCCGCCCAGCGGCGTCGTGTTGTGGAGCGTGAGATTAGCTAGGGTGAAATCGTTTACACGATGTGCAAGGAACATACCGCGCCGATAAATACTACCGCCGCGCTTCGGCGCCTCGGCGCTGGGATTAGGCGTGCGGCCAGCGAACGGATTACCGCCGGAACCGTTAAATTTGGCGTTATTAGGATAAGCCAGGATAGTCCCACGGCGATCTTCACCGAGGATCGAAACGCCGTGTTTGTCGGTGAAAAAAATGATCTCACGATACGTGCCTTTGCGCACGAAGATCGTGACCGGGGCGGTATTGCCCTCAGGAATGTAATCGAGCGCTGCCTGCACGGTAGAAAAATCTCCCGAGCCATCGGCTGCGACGACCAGACGCGAGGCGCCCGCAGCCGGCGGAGCAGACTTGGTTGTAAAGCACCACGCGGAGGGAGACTCAAACGCAGCGGAGGTTTCATTTGAAGTTTTAAGTACACCAGCATCGGCGGTCACGTAGTAGTGTTGGCCGTAGGTAAGCGCGCCGGGCGGCGGAAACAAAGTTACTTCGTGCTCGGTGATGAGGACGGTATGATAGTTGTAATAATCGAGCCCGCCGATGGTCTTGGTGGCGACAGGCGCGGCAACGTCGAGCGTGGCAACAATTGCGTGAGTGACAGCATCGTGAATACGGAATTGGCCGGCGGCACCTAGGACCGGGGCGGCGAGAAATGTAAGACGCAGCGGTGTGTCGGGATTAACGGACGTCGAGCCGGAGGCGGGGGATAAATGCGTGGCAAAAAAGCTGGCGCGCGCGGAGGTCGCGTGGGCAACAGCCATGAAAAAGACGAGGAGAAGAAAGCGGGGCATAGAGGCGTCTTGGGGTTTTAAAACAGAGAACGGCCAGGGTTGGCAGAAAAAAGCCGCGCGGTGAAGACCGCGCGGCTGAGAGGCTTACAAATTGAACGAGGCTTTAGAACGTGCCCTTCACACCGAGGGTGTATTGCACACCGAATTCTTCGCGGCGATAGGTACGGCTCCAGCTAGGAGAGACCGGGCCGTAGCGCTGCGCGTCTTGGGCGACGTTGGTCAAATTTCGCGCATTAACGAATAAGCCGATCAGATTAGTGAAGCGGTAGTTGAAGTTAATGTCGGTATAGACGCGGGGCTTGAAGTAATCGAAAAAGCCATCGTCGGTGTGAGCGAGACCGTTATATGTGATGCTTTGTTGAGCGAGGCGTTGGCGACCGCGGTAGTTCCAATTTACCTGAGCGCCGAATTTATTCTTGTTGTATTTCACGCCCCAGCTGCCGCTAGCAGGAATGAAGTTGCTGAAGTCGGCAAGGGTCGAGCCTTCGAGGTGCATCTGCTGGCCGTTAGCATAAACCGTGAAATCCTTCGTCCACTTAGGGAAGGCATCGACGTCGAGGACTTGCGAGTAGTTAAACTCGAGACCGGTGACGCGAGCGGAGCCGACGTTCGAGCGCGTGGCGACGGTCACGGTCGCAGATGGGTTCGTGGCAGCGGCCGAGGCGAGCAAATTGGCCGCATCGGGGATACCTAGGGATTCGAGGAGCGCCAGCGTTGCGGTTTGCGGCACGCTACCACCGACGAAGTCGCGAAAGTCTTTACGGAAGGCACCGACGGAGAAAACACCGGTCTTCGCGAAGTAGTACTCGAGGGAGACGTCATAGGCGTTGGTCTGGGTGGGCTTGAGCGCAGAGTTGACCGTGGTGATGGCGTAGGTTCCTGAGACCAAACTCGTGTCAGGCAGCGTGGTGCTCGGGATGATGTTGCCCAAATCAGGTCGGCCGATGGAACGAGCGTAAGCCGCGCGAGCGATGATATTGTGGGTGACATTGTAAGAGGTGTCGAAGCTCGGGTAGTAGCCATCATAGGACTTGGAGCGAATATCGCCGCGGTCTTTGTATTGGGCCTTAGCGCGAGCGGCAACGTCGGGATTCAACACCAGTTGGCCCGTGGAGTTGGTGATGTAGCCGGCACGCGGGTTGTTGAGTACGCCATAGCCTTTATCTTGGGTCCGCTCGAAGCGGACGCCACCAGACATGCGGAGGCGATTGGCGAACATGCGAGCATCAAGCATCATGTATGCGGCGGTGATAACTTCTCGGAAATATTTCGAGTTGGTCGCGCTGTTGATCGTAGGATTAGCGGCGCTAGCGAGAGCGAAATATTCGGGATGTTGCTTCCAAAGCGTGAAGGTGCTGTAGGGATCAGGATACGGGACCTGAGGCGTGCCGAAGAGGAAGGGGCCGGACGAGTATTGCGGGTCACTGAGTTTGTAGAGGCCGGCGTTGTCGTCGGCAGTATTGGCGACGCCATCGGGCCCAACGAAGTTCCAGTTACCGCGGTTATCGAGGCGGATGTCGCGAGTTTCTTCCTGGAGGTTGAGGCCGGTCTTGAAGGTGGCAGGGAACGAGAGCCCTAGATCACGCTTGGCGTTGACGCGGGCTGTTTTGAATACGTCGGCCGAGTCGGCGGGATTAAAGTTAACGTTGGAGATATTGTAATTCGACGCGTTAGAGAGGTCGATTTTGTTCACGCCGGCCGTGTCGTAGGCAACGATCGAAGTCGGCATCAAATAGCTACCTGCGGCGATACCGGCAAAGTTAACCGTGGGGCTGGATGCAGCAGGCGAACTCGGCGTGCCACGAAGCGTGAGAGTAACGCCGTTGAAATGGGCATCCTCCCCGTCGTGGTAGTGATTTGTGGCGTGCGAGAAGGCGAGACCGGCGTCGATTTTCCAAATGGGGCCGTTGTGCTTGTAGGTGGTGTCGGTGGCGTAGGTGTAGCCATATTTGTGGCGGAAGGATGTGCCGCCGAGGACAACCGAACCTTTACCGAGTGCGCCGTTCACGAAGTCTGGACTATACGCGAGGGGTGCCGTGGTGCCGACGTCGTAGGTGACGGGGCGATTGCTGAAGGAGGCGTTGTAGTAATTCCACTGAGCGCCGACCGAGAGGGTATCAGTTTTATTCAGGCGGAGATCCACAGTGCCGCTGATGGATTTGCGAGCGTTGTTCTTCGGGCCGTCTTGGACCTGATAACTACGCATGTAGGGGTTGGTGGGGCTGGCAGACGCGCCATAAGCCGCGGTGGCGTTGGGGGCCCAGTTGGGGTTGGTGCGGTGTTGGGGATAGTAGATATTGGATTCGAGCACCGCCAAGGTGTAGCCGAAGTTTTTCGAAACGGGATTAATGTAGACGAAGTCAAAGCCGGGTTTGATTTTACCGGAGGCTTCGTTGGTAGGACCGCGAGTTTTCTTGAAATCTTTTTCGTCACCGTTGGCGCTCACGAAGGCGCGATAGCTAAAAGAGGCCTTGGCTTGGTCAAAGGAGCTGCGGGGAACGAGGTTGATCGCACCCCCAAGAGCATCGGCCGCAGTCTCGGGAGAGCGGGACTTAAGAACTTCAATGCGGCCGGCATTGTTGATGGAGATCTGCTCGAGCTCGAAGGTGCGGCCAGCAGAGGAGGAGTTAGCGCTGGCGATACGGTTGCCGTTGAGCGTGACTGGCGTATAATTAGCAGGAACACCACGCACGGAAATAGTGCGGGCATCGGGCGAGACGTAGTCGATCGTGACACCAGGGAGGAATTTTACGAAGTCGCCGAGGTTACCCTCGGTGATATCGCCGAAGGCGTCGGTGGAGACGACGTTTTTGATCGTGGGCGAAAAACGTTGTTCGTTAATCGCGATGGAGGCGGCGTCCATTTCAACGGCGGCGGCAACCTTAAACGCATCAAGCTTGAGTACGTCGCCATCTTTATTCGCGGTGGAGGACTTGGTGGACAGATTGATATCGAGGTTCACCGTAGCGCCATTAGACACGGCGACCGTGATTGATTGATTCGAGAGACCGGTATAGAAAGCGTTCACTTTGGCGGCGCCAGCGGGAACGTTGTTCAAGCGGAAAAGACCCGTCGAATCCGTGAACGTTTCAAGCGCAGTGCCCTCGACGGTGACGCGAACGTTGTTGAGGTATTTGCCGTTGTCGGTGTTAAGGACACGGCCTTCGATGGTGCCGGTGGCGGCGCTCTGAGCGGCCGCGTGGCCAGCAAAGAGGAATAAACCTGCCAGCAGGGTGGTCAGGCGCAGGAGGGTGCGGAGGGTTTGGGTGGGTTTCATGTCGGGTTATATATTCGTTCTAACACATTACAAATGTCCTGCGGCTTAGCTGCCTCAGTGCATCGGTTTTCTTGGTCTAAATTATCGTAAAAAAGAACTGAAGGTGCGGCATTTTGGATCCGCGCCAAAGCACAGGAATGAGGGGGCGTGCTGAAGCGAGGACTTGAAAATGTGTCGCGAGG